>NZ_JBWKKF010000013.1:117254-289024 GCF_056431745.1 Amycolatopsis sp. NPDC045836
GTGTTTTTTGTGTGCGCTTCCCCCCCCCCCCCCCCCCCCCCACCCCCCCCCCCCCCCCCCCCTACCCCCCCCCCCCCCCCCCCCCCCCCCCCGCCCCCTCCCCCCCCCCCCCCCCCCCCCCCCCCCCCCCCCCCCCGCTCCGGCGACCCGGGGGGTGCCGCCGGTGAACTTGTCGGTGCCATGGGGTAGAGGTGGGGGCGTGAACGCCACGACCCTGCGCTCCCGCGCCGACGAGCTGCTCCGCGCGCTCGCCGGCGAGCACGCCGTGCTGCGCGAAGACCAGTGGACGGCCATCGAGGCGCTGGTCGCCCAGCGGCGGCGCGCGCTCGTCGTGCAGCGCACGGGGTGGGGCAAGTCGGCGGTGTACTTCCTGGCCACCGCCCTGCTCCGGGCGCAGGGCGCGGGCCCGACGGTGATCGTCTCGCCGCTGCTGGCGCTGATGCGCAACCAGATCGCCGCGGCCGCCAGGGCGGGCATCCACGCGGCCACCATGAACTCGGCCAACCAGCAGGACTGGGACCAGGTGCAGGCCGACATCGCCGCCGGGCGCACCGACGTGCTGCTGGTCAGCCCCGAACGGCTGAACAACCCGGACTTCCGCGACAACGTGCTGCCCAAGCTGACCGCCACCGCCGGGTTGCTGGTGGTCGACGAGGCGCACTGCATCTCCGACTGGGGCCACGACTTCCGCCCCGACTACCGCCGCCTGCGGACCCTGCTCGGCGAACTGCCCGACGGCGTGCCCGTGCTGGCGACCACGGCGACGGCGAACGACCGGGTGGTCACCGACGTGGCCGAGCAGCTCGGCGTCGGCTCCGGGGACGCGCTGGTGCTGCGCGGCCCGCTCGACCGCGAGAGCCTGCACCTGTCCGTGGTCCGCCTGCCGACCGCCGAGGCCCGGCTGGCCTGGCTGGCCGAGCGGCTCGGTGAGCTGCCCGGTTCCGGCATCATCTACGCGCTCACCGTGGCCGGGGCGCACGACGTGGCCAGGCTGCTCGGTGAGCACGGCTTCCCGGTCGCCGCCTACACCGGCAAGACCGATCCGGCCGAGCGCCAGGCCGCCGAGGACGACCTGCTGGCCAACCGGGTCAAGGCGCTGGTGGCCACGTCGGCGCTGGGCATGGGCTTCGACAAGCCGGACCTCGGGTTCGTCGTGCACGTCGGCGCGCCGTCCTCGCCGATCGCCTACTACCAGCAGGTCGGCCGCGCCGGGCGCGGGGTGCGCCGGGCCGAGGTGGTGCTGCTGCCCGGCCACGAGGACATGGCGATCTGGCGCTACTTCGGCTCGCTGGCCTTTCCCGGCAAGCGGGTGGTCGACGAGTTGCTCGACGCGCTGGCCGCCGCCGGCCGTCCACTGTCGACCGCCGCGCTGGAGCCGAAGGTGGAGCTGTCGCGCACCCGGCTGGAGATGGTGCTCAAGGTGCTCGACGTCGACGGCGCGGTCCGCCGGGTGCGCGGTGGCTGGGAGAGCACCGGGCAGCCGTGGGAGTACGACGCCCGGCGCTACGAGCGGGTCAGCGAGGCGCGCGACGCCGAGCAGCAGGCGATGCTCGACTACCAGAACACCACCGGCTGCCGGATGGAGTTCCTGCTCGCCCAGCTCGACGACCCGCACGCCGCGCCGTGCGGCCGCTGCGACAACTGCACCGGCGAGCACCCCTCCACCGAGGTGTCGGCGGCCGTGGTGGACCGGACCGCGCGGGACCTGCGGCGGCCCGGGGTGGAGCTGGCGCCGCGGAAGCAGTGGCCGACCGGGATGGCCGGGCTGGGCGTCAAGGTGTCCGGCCGGATCGCCGCCGGTGAGCAGGCCGAACCCGGCCGCGCGCTCGGCAGGCTGACCGACATCGGCTGGGGCAATCGCTTGCGTGAGCTGGTCGGCGACTCGGCCGACGACGGTGCCGACGGTGCCGACGGTGAGGTGCCGGAGTCGGTGTTCCAGGCGTGCGTGCAGGTGCTGGCCGCCTGGGACTGGGCCGAGCGCCCGGTCGCGGTGGTGTCGCTGCCGTCGAGCAGCCGTCCGGTGCTCGTGCGTGACTTCGCCCAGCGCATCGCGCGCATCGGCAGGCTCGACCACCTCGGCGCGCTCGCCGCCGACGGCGAGCGGCCGCGCCGGGCGAACAGCGCCCAGCGGGTGGCCGACCTGTGGCGCCGGTTGTCGCTGCCGCCGGAGCTGGCCGAGGCGGTGGCCGGGTTGCCCGGGCCGGTGCTGCTGGTCGACGACGTGGCCGACACCGGCTGGACGATGGCGATCGCCGCCCGGCTGCTGCGTCAGGCGGGTGCGCCCGCCGTGCTGCCCTTCGCGCTGGCGAGCACCTCCTGAGCCGACAGGAACTCGTCGATCAGCGGGGCGATCTCGGGCAGCTTCTCCTCCAGGGCGAAGTGCCCCGTGTCGAACAGGTGCAGCCGCGCGTCCGGCAGGTCACGCAGGTACGCCTTCGCGCCGTCCGGTCCGAAGAAGGGGTCGTTCGCGCCCCAGACGACCAGCGCCGGCGGCCGGTGCTGCCGCAGGTACGCCTGCCACTCGGGATAACGCTCCACATTGGACCGATAGTCCAGTGCCAGATCGATCTGGACCTCCTGGCGGCCCGGTAGGTCGAGGAAGTACTGGTCGAGGACCCAGCCGTCGGGCGCGACGACCGACGGGTCGCCGGTGCCGCCCTCGTACTGCCCGCGCGTCGCCGCCGGGGTGAGCACTTCCCGGATGGGGCTCACGTCTTCTCGGCGGGTGCCGATGAACCCGCGCGCCAGTTCGGTGAGCCCTTCCTCGTAGGCGTTGCCGTTCTGCACCACGAGCCCGGTGATCCAGTCCGGGTGCCGGACGGCCATCCGGAAGCCGACCGGTGCGCCGTAGTCGAACACGTACATCGCGAACCGGTTCAGCCCCAGCGCTTCGCAGAAGCCTTCGACGATTTCGGCGAGCCGGTCGAAGGTGTGGGTGAAGCCGGCGGGCACCTCGGTGTGCCCGAAGCCGGGCAGGTCCGGCGCGATCAGCCGGTACCGCGTGCCGAGCACCTCCATCAGCCGCCGGTACTGGTGCGACGCCGACGGGAAGCCGTGCAGCAGGAGCAGCACGGGCGCGTCCGCCGGCCCCGCCGACCGGTAGAACACCCGGACCCCGTCGACGTCGGCGAACTCGTGCCGCAGCTGGACGATCTCCATTTCACATGCCTCCAAAGCTCGAAGAGGCATTAGGTATAACCCATGTCGAACTAATGGGTCAACCCAGTGGTGTAGCATTAGGACATGTTTCCCCTGCTGGGCGAGCCCTTGGCGCTGGACCTGGTCAACACCCAGGTCGAAGCCGGTGACCTGCTGCCGACCACCGACGCGCTCGCGTCCTGGCTCGAAGCCCAGGACGGCAGGCTGACCGCGCTCCCCGCCACCGAATCCGCGCTCGCGGCGATCAAGGCGATCCGCGCCCCGATCACCACGGCCATCGAGGAGGCGCGTCACGGCAGGCGCCCACCGGCCGCCGCCTTGCGCGCGATCACCGAGGCGCAGCGAGCGGCTCCCGCATACCGGGAACCGGAGTGGGCGGGCGACCGGGTGGTGGCCCGCGTGCGGCGGACCGGCGGTGGCACCGCCCGGCTCGCCGCCGAACTCGCCGAAGCCGCCGCCGAGTTGCTCGCCGGGGAGTCGATCACCCGGGTCACGCAGTGCGAAGCAGCCGACTGCCGCCTGCTGTTCGTGCCGGCGCACCCCCGCCGCCGGTGGTGCTCACCGGCGCTCTGCGGCAACCGGGCGCGGGTGGCGCGGTACTACCAGAAGCACAGGAACTGAGTCCACGCCGGAACGGAGACCTTCCAACTCACCCATCCGTGTGGCAGGGTCCCACTTCAACCGGACCGAGCACGGAGGTCACCCATGGTCGAGTCGAGCCCGCAGGTGCAGCACCGCCTCCCGGTCAGGAAGCTGTTCGCGGCGAGCGTGGGCAACGCGCTCGAATGGTTCGACTGGACCATCTACGCCACCTTCAGCATCTACTTCGCCACCGCCTTCTTCCCCGGCGAACTGTCGCAGGTGAACACCTTCGCCACCTACGCGCTGGCGTTCTTCTTCCGGCCGCTGGGCGGTTACCTGCTCGGCCGGTTCGCCGACCTCCGGGGCCGCAAACCGGCGATGATCCTGACCATCGTGCTGATGGCGGGTGGTTCGGTGGTGATCGGCGTGCTGCCCACCTACGAGCAGGTCGGCTGGCTCGCGCCGATCCTGCTGCTGGCGGCCAGGGTGGCGCAGGGCCTCTCCCTCGGCGGTGAGGTCTCCAACGCCTCGGCCTACCTCGGCGAGATCGCCCCGGCTCCGCGCCGCGGCCGGTACTCCTCGTTCTTCTACATCTCCACCGGCACCGCGGTGCTGCTCGCCTCGGTGCTCGGTTACCTGCTCGCCGAGACGCTGACCAAGGAGGACCTCAACTCCTGGGGCTGGCGGATCCCGTTCCTGCTCGGCGGGGTGCTGGGGCTGATCGGGCTGTGGCTGCGGCGCAGCCTCGCCGAGACCGAGCAGTTCGAGGAGAACAAGTCGACCGCGCGCCGGGTGGCGCACCCGCTGCGCACCACCCTGCGCGAGCACCCGAAGTCGGTGGGCAGGCTGATCGGCTTCACCATGCTCTCCACGCTCTGCTACTACACCTTCTTCAGCGCCCTGACCCCGTTCGCGGTGAAGACCCGCAAGGCCGACGACACCGAGGTGTTCCTGGCGCTGTCGATCGCCACCGCGTTGTTCGTCGTGCTGCAGTACCCGATGGGGGCGCTGGCCGACCGCTACGGCCGCAAACCGCAGCTGCTGGTGTGGTCGGCGGCCACCGCGGTGCTGATCATCCCGTTGTCCTCGCTGGTGCGACCGGGTTTCGGCAACCTGCTGGTGGTGTTCTGCGTCGGCCTCGGGCTCTACACCGCGATGACCTCGATCGCGCCGGCGATCATGTCCGAGCTGTTCCCGACCGAGTTGCGGGCGCTGGGCATCGGGGCCTGGTACAACCTGACCGTCGCGGTCTTCGGCGGCACCGCGCCGCTGCTGATCAGCTGGCTGGCCACGATCGGGCAGCCGAACCTGTTCTTCATCTACGTGGCCGCCGGCGCCGCGGTCGCCTTCCTGGTGATCCTGCGGCTGCCCGAGACCAAGGGCAGCGAACTGCGCTGAGCCGGCGCGGCGCAACGGGTCACTCGCGCGCGGCCACCAGCGAAACCGGTGACGGCCGCGTCGCCAGCAGCGTGGTGCACACGCAGGTCACGCCGACCGCGGTGAACGCCCCGGCGGCGAGCAGGCCCAGCAACCGCCACGGCACCGCGGCCACCGGCAGGCCGGCCAGCACGCCGGCCAGGCTGACGCAGCCGAGGGCGAGCCCGATCGCGGTGACCGTCCACGCCTCGGCCAGCGCCATCCACACCACCTGGCGGCGGGTCAGCCCGGTCACCCTGGCCGCGGCGAACTCGACCCCGCGCTCGGCCCCGGCCATCACCACCGCGTTGACCACGGCGACCGCCGCGTACAGCCCGGAAAGACCCATCAGCGCGGCGAGGAAGGCGGTGTTGTCCTCGTTCTGCTTCGCCACGTCCGCCGCGATCCAATCGGCCATCGTGGACACCCGGCCGACGTCCACCGTGGCCGGACCGGCTCCCGGCGCCAGCCGCACCACGGAGATCGCGGGTGACTCGGCAACGATCCCGGCGGGCACGGCGTCCCGCGGCAGCAGGAAGGTGGCGCCCTCCGCGACGGTTTCCGGCATCACCGCCACCACGCGCAACTGCCGCTCCCCCTCCGGGAACACCGCGCGCACCGTGTCCCCGAGCCGGATGCCCTCGCCGACCAGCGCGGGCCCGACCGCGATGGTGTCGCCGTGCAACTCGGCCAGGTCCCCCGCGCGCGGCTGGATCAGGTGCGCCTCGCGGTAGGCGGCCGGGTCGATCACGGTCAGCCCGTCGTAGTAGTTCTCGGTGCGCGACCAGCCCACCTCCCGCAGCTCGGCCTGGATGCGGACGGGCACCGACACCTCCACCGAAACCCCGGCCACACCGGGGATCGCGGCGATCCGATCGGCTTCGGCGCCGGTCGACTCGACCACCAGATCACCCACCGTGGTGCGCTGCTGCTCCTGCTCGCTCAGCTCGGTCAGCGACGCCACCGTGCCCGACAGGCCGAGCACCAGCCCCGTCAGCACGATCAGCGGTGCCGCGGTCGATGCGCTGCGGCGCACCCCGTCCCGCAGGTTCGCCTCGGCGATCGTCCCCAGCACCGTCGAACGCAGCAGCACCCCGAGCACCCGCCCGGCCAGGGGCACCACCAGCGGGCTCAGCACGCTCAGCCCGGCCGCGCCGACGATCGCCACCAGCATGGACATCGCCAGCGCCCCGGCCAGGTCGACGCGCTGCGCGAGCACCACCAGCCCGGCGCAGAAGGCCACCATGGACAACCCGGTCAGCCAGCGGCCGACGGTCATCACCCGGTGCACGGAACCGCTGTCCCGCAACGCTTCCAGTGGCCGGACCCGGGCCGCGCGGCGGGCGGCGCCGAGCACGCCGAGCAGTGACACCCCGATGCCGACGAACCCCGACACCCACAGCACCCGCGGATCCCACCCCGCCTCGAACCCGGCCGGCACCAGGCCGAGCGCCTCCAGCAACCACGACTGCGGCCAGGTCGCCACCACCCCGAGCGGCACCCCGAGCCCGGTGCCCGCCACCCCCAGCACCAGCGCTTCGGCGACCAGCAGCCGGTACAGCTGCCCGCGACCACCGCCGACCAGCCGCAGCAACGCCAGTTCCCGCCGCCGCTGCGCCACGGTGAACGAGAACGCCGAGCCGATGATGAAGAACCCGAGGAACCCCGCCATCAGCACGGTCATGCCCATCAACGTGGCCGCGCCCTCGAACCCGGCCCGCACGCGATCCGCGGTGGCCGCGTCGAGCCCCTCCGGGATCCGCCCCCCGGCCGTCGACCCCATCACCAGCAGCGACGACTGCACCAGCGCCACCCCGAGCGCCACGGTGACCAGCGCACCCCCGAGCAGTGCGCGCTTGTCCCCGGCCGTGCGCACCGAAAGCCGCAGCATCACGCCTCCAGGCTCGCGAGCCGGTCGGCCACCTGCCGCGCGGTGGGCCGCGGCAACTGGTCGACGATCCGGCCGTCGGACAGGAACACCACCGTGTCGGCGGCCGCGGCGGCCACCGGGTCGTGGGTGACCATCACCACGGTCTGCCGCGACCGGTCGACCATGCCGCGGATCAGGTGCAGCACCCCGCGCGCCGACTTCGAGTCCAGTGCCCCGGTCGGCTCGTCGGCGAAGAGCACCGCCGGCCGGGTCACCATCGCGCGGGCGATCGCCACCCGCTGCTGCTGCCCGCCCGACAGCTCCCGCGGCCGGTGCCTGGCCCGGTCACCGAGGCCGACCGACGCCAGCACCGCACGCACCTCCTCCTTCGGCACCCTGGCCCCGGCCAGGCGCAACGGCAGCGCGACGTTCTGCTCGGCGGTCAGCGCGCCGAGCAGGTTGAAGCTCTGGAAGACGAAGCCGATGGAACTGCGGCGCAACGCGGTGAGCGCGCTGTCCGGGGCGAGCGTGATGTCGTTGCCCAGCAGCAGCACCCGCCCGCCGTCGACCCGGTCCAGCCCGGCCGCGCAGTGCAGCAGGGTGGACTTGCCCGAGCCGGACGGCCCCATCACCGCGGTCCAGGTGCCCGGCGGGAAGCCGATGCTGACCCGGTCGAGCGCCCGCACGCGGGCCTGCCGCTCGCCGTACTCCCTGGTCACCTCCCACAGCTCGATCGCTGGCAACACGCGTATCCCGGCTTCCGCACCCACCCGGTCAGCAAACCCGGGTGAGCCCGGTCCCGGCACTACCGCCAGCGCCCGAACCGGGGGTATAGCCAGGTCTACCGGCTAGGGTCGGGAACCATGACCGCGCTCGACGCCCTCAGCGCACGCGGCTTCCTGCTCAGCCGCTGGCCGTGGCGCGCGGCGGCGCACCTGCTCAGCTCGCTGGCCACGGCCGCCGTCGCCGCCGGGGCGTTCAGCCTGCTCTGCCTGCCCTGGCTGGTGCTGGCGCTGGAGTCCAGTTCGGACTCACCGGGGTCGGCGGCCCTGCTGGCGCTCGGCGCCCTCGGTTTCGGCCTCGGCGGCCCGCTGGTCGCGCTGCCGCTCGCGGAGTGGGAACGGCGGCGCCTGCGGCTGGTCGACCCGCGCCCGGTCACCTCGGGACACCGGCGGCCGCCGGCTCCCGGCCTCGCGCCGTGGGTGCGCACGCGGTACACCGAAGCGGCGACCTGGCGGGAACTCGGTTACGCGCTGCTGCTGGCCACGGTGGTGCCCGCGGCCGGTGTGGCGGTGCTGGTGTTCGCCGTGCTGGCGGGCTCGCTGCTGGCGAGCCCGCTGCTGCTCGGCGGCGGCGCGGTGTCGGTCGGTTTCCTGACCATCAGCACCACCGCGGAGGCGGTCTGGGGCTCGCTCGCCGGGCTCGTGCTGCTGGTCGCGCTCTGCTACCTGGGCACGCTGGTCGCCGGACTGCACGGCGTGCTGGCCAGGACCCTGCTCCAGGGGGACCAGCTGGTCGAGGTGTCGCGGTCGCGGGCCCGGCTGGTCGACGCCTTCGAGGCCGAACGGCGGCGCATCGAGCGCGACCTGCACGACGGCGCCCAGCAGCGGCTGGTCGGGCTGACCCTGCGGCTCGGCCTGGCTCGCCTCGACCTGCCGCCGGACTCCCCCGCCGCGGCCCAGCTCGCCGAAGCGCACAGCGAAGCCAAGGCGCTGATGGCCGAGTTGCGCGAGTTCATCCACGGCATCCGCCCGCAGGTGCTCACCGAACGCGGTCTGCCCGCCGCGCTGGGTGAACTCGCCGACCGCTCGGCCGTCCCCGTCACCGTCCACAGTGCACTGACCGGCCGGTTGCCCGGCGCGGTGGAGGGCACCGCCTACTTCGTCGCCTCCGAGGCGCTGGCCAACGCCGCCAAGCACAGCGGGGCCACCGCGGTGGCGATCGACCTGCGCCTCGACCGCGGCACGCTGCTGCTGGAGATCACCGACGACGGGCACGGCGGGGCCGACCCGGGCCGCGGCACCGGGCTGACCGGCTTGGCCGACCGGGTCGCGGTGCTGGACGGCAGAATGGTGCTGTCCAGTCCGGCCGGTGGGCCGACCGTCGTGCGCGTGGAGTTGCCTTGTCCGCTGTCCGGGTAGTGCTGGCCGAAGACGGCGTCCTGCTGCGGGAGGGGCTCGCCGGGCTGCTCGCCCGGTTCGGCTTCGACGTGGTGGCGGCCGTCGGCGACGCCGCCGCACTGGCGCGGGCGGTCGACGAGCACCGGCCCGACCTGGTGGTCACCGACATCCGCATGCCGCCGGACTTCACCGACGAGGGCCTGCGGGCCGCGGTGGAACTGCGCCGCGCGCACCCCGGGCTGGCGGTGCTCGCGCTGAGCCAGTACGTCGAGCGCAGCGGCGCCGCCGAACTGCTCGACTCCGGCGACGGCCGCGGGGTGGGTTACCTGCTCAAGGACCGCGTCGTCGACGTCGAGGAGTTCGCCACCGCGCTGCGGCAGGTGGTGGACGGCGGCACGGTGGTGGACCCGCAGGTGGTGCGGCAGCTGCTCAGCCGGCGGCGCGACCCGCTGGACCGGCTGTCCGCCCGCGAAACCGAGGTGCTGGCACTGGTCGCCGAAGGCCACTCCAACACCGAGATCGCGCGGCGCCTGGTCGTTTCGGAGGCGGCCGTCGCCAAGCACGTCGGCAACATCCTCACCAAACTGGACCTGCCGCCCGCCGAGGACACCAACCGCCGGGTCCTGGCCGTGCTCGCCTACCTCCGGCGGTGATCCCGTTTTCACTGTGGACAAAACGACCCGCACCGGGGAACGCCCCGGCCTGGTACACGTCTGAGGTAGTACGACCAACTGGCGAGAGGCAGCCGTGAACCACCCCAGCGACCCACCCACCGAGCGTGAGCTGAAGGCCGCGGCCGGGCTGCTCGAAGACGAACTCGACCGGCTCGTCGGCGAGTACTCCCGGATCTCCGCCGAGCAACCGGCCGTCGGCGTGCAACCGAGCCTGGCCGCCTACCTGGCGCGCAGCACCGAGCCGCCGATCCTGGCCGCGCTGCTGGCCGCCGCGATCGCCCGTCTCGCCTGAGGCGGTCAGCGGCCGAACGGCACCAGGTCGTCGGCGTGCACGACCTCGCGCCGCTGCTCGGCGGGCAGGTCGTGGCTCGACCGGCCGATCAGCTCCGGCAGTTCCGCCGCGTCGAAGGCGACCACCCCGCGCGCGACCACGCGCTGCGCCGGATCGACCAGGTCCACCACGTCCCCGGCGTCGAAGTCACCGTCGACCCCGGTGATGCCCGCGGCGAGCAGCGACCGGCGCCGCCGCACCACCGCGGCCACCGCGCCGTCGTCGAGGTGCAGGCGCCCGCGGGCGTCGGTGGCGTAACCGAGCCAGAAGCGCCGGGCGGACAGGCGGCTGTCCGCGGCGGCGAACGCCGTGCCCACCTTCGCCTCGCTCAGCGCGTCGGCGGCCTGCGCGGCCCCCGCGAGCAGCACCGGGATGCCCGCCGCGGCAGCGGTCCGCGCGGCAGCCAGTTTCGAAACCATGCCGCCGGTGCCCAGCCCCGAGCTCGACATGCCGACCGAGATGCCTTCGACGTCGGCCTCCCCGGTCACCTCCTCGATCCGCCGGGTCGCGCCGGACCGCGGATCACCGTCGTACAGTCCATCCACATCGGACAGCAGCACCAGCGCGTCGGCGGCGACCAGGTGCGCCACCAGCGCCGCCAGCCGGTCGTTGTCGCCGAACTTGATCTCCTCGGTGGCCACCGTGTCGTTCTCGTTGACCACCGGAACGGCACCGAGCGCGAGCAGCCGGGAAAAGGTGCGCTGCGCGTTGCGGTAGTGCGCGCGGCGGACCACGTCGTCGGAGGTGAGCAGCACCTGGCCGACGGTCAGCCGGTACCGGCCGAACGACTCGCCGTACGCGTGCGCGAGCGCCAGCTGGCCCACGCTCGCCGCGGCCTGCTGCGAGGCGAGGTCACGGGGGCGCTTGGCCAGCGACAGCGGGGCGAGCCCGGCGCCGATCGCGCCGGAGGACACCAGCACGATCTGGCTGCCCGCGCCGATGCGCGCGGCGATCGCGTCGACCAGCGCGTCCAGCCTGCGTACGTCGAGGCCGTCACCCGCGGTGGTCAACGCCGAGGAACCGACCTTGACCACCAGCCGCCGGGCGTTCGAAACCGCCCGCCGCGTCTCACTCACCGTCGGACTCCTCGTCCGGGCCGTCACGCCGGATGCGCCGGGCTTCCTTGCGCTCGGCGGCGCTGACCCGGTCCGTGGCTTCGAGCCGCACGTCGGTGCCGCGGCCGGACAGGTGCACGGCCACCCCCGGCGTGGACGGCTGCCACTCGAAGGAGATGTCGCCGATGGTGACCTGGCTGCCCGGAACCGCGCCCTTGCGAGCCAGTTCCTCTTCGACGCCGAGGCGGTTCAGCCGGTCGGCGAGATAACCGACGGCTTCGTCGTTGCTGAAGTTCGTCTGCCGGATCCAGCGCTCCGGGCGGGTGCCGCGCACCACGAACGCGCCCTCTTCCTCGGGATCGGGCTCGACGGTGAACCCGCTGTCGTCCACCGCCAGCGGTTTGAGCACCACCTTCTCCGCCTCCGGCGCCGGCTGCTCGGCGCGGTAGCGCTCGACCACCGCGCCGAGCGCGTAGGTCAGCTCCCGCAGGCCCTTGCGCGACACCGTGGAGATCTCGAAGACCTCCAGCCCGCGCTTTTCGAACTCGGGGCGCACCAGTTCGGCGATGTCGGCCGCATCCGGCACGTCCACCTTGTTCAGCACCACCACGCGCGGCCGGTCGGCGAGGTCGCCGCCGAGGCTCGGGGTGTAGCGGGCCAGTTCGGCCTCCAGGGCGTCCACATCGGACACCGGGTCGCGGCCGGGTTCGTAGGTGGCGCAGTCGACCACGTGCACCAGCACCGCGCAGCGCTCGATGTGCCGCAGGAAGTCCAGGCCGAGGCCCTTGCCCTGGCTGGCGCCGGGGATCAGGCCCGGCACGTCGGCCATGGTGAACACGGTTTCGCCCGCGGTGACCACGCCGAGGTTCGGCACCAGCGTGGTGAACGGGTAGTCGGCGATCTTCGGCTTGGCCGCCGAGAGCACCGAGATCAGCGAGGACTTGCCTGCCGAGGGGAAGCCGAGCAGGCCGACGTCGGCCACCGAGCGCAGCTCCAGCACCAGGTCGCGGGCCTCACCCGGCTCGCCGAGCAAGGCGAACCCCGGTGCCTTGCGGGCCTTGGACGCCAGCGCGGCGTTGCCGAGCCCGCCCCGGCCGCCCTGCGCCGCGACGAAGGTGGTGCCGGGGCCGATCAGGTCGGCGAGCACCTCGCCCTTCTCGGTCAGCACCACGGTGCCGTCCGGCACGCGCAGCTCCAGCGTCTCGCCGGCGGCGCCGGACCGGTTGCCGCCCTGCCCGATCTTGCCGTTGCCCGCCCGCGCGTGCGGGCGGAAGTGGAAGTCGAGCAGGGTGTGCACGTTGGGGTCGACGATCAGCAGCACGTCGCCGCCGTTGCCGCCGTTGCCGCCGTCGGGACCGCCGAGTGGCTTGAACTTCTCACGGTGCACCGAGGCGCAGCCGTTCCCTCCGTTGCCCGCGGCCAGGTGGATCACCGCGCGGTCGACGAACCGGGACGCCATGGATTGCCTCTCCAGGAAGAACTGCTACATGCGAACGGGCGGTGTGGTCCGCGTGTTCCGCAGACCACACCGCCCGGTGGTGTTTCGCTCGAGCCGGGGCCTAGACCTCGGCCGGCACGATGTTGACCGTCTTGCGGCCGCGCTTGGAACCGAACTCGACCGAGCCGGCCTCCAGCGCGAACAGGGTGTCGTCCCCGCCGCGGCCGACGTTCACGCCCGGGTGGAACTTGGTGCCGCGCTGGCGGATCAGGATCTCGCCCGCCTTGACGACCTGGCCACCGAACCGCTTGACGCCGAGGTACTGCGGGTTCGAGTCACGACCGTTGCGGGAGCTGGACGCGCCCTTCTTGTGTGCCATGGCTGCCTGAACCCCTTACTTGGTGATGCCGGTGACTTCGAGGCGGGTCAGCTTCTGCCGGTGACCCTGCCGCTTGTGGTAGCCGGTCTTGTTCTTGAACTTGTGGATGCGGATCTTGGGACCCTTGGTCTGCTCGACGACCTTGCCGGTGACCGAGACCTTCGCGAGCGCATCGGCGTCCGTGGTGATTTCGCCGCCGTCCACGTACAGCACGGCGGGGAAGGTGAGTTCGGTGCCCGGCTCGCCCTCGAGCTTCTCGACCTCGACGACGTCGCCGACGGCCACCTTGTACTGCTTGCCGCCGGTCTTGACGATCGCGTACGCCGACACGGATGTCTCCTGCAAACTCGACAATAGGGTGGGGGCTGTGCGCGCCGCCCGCGGGCTACCGCGTGCTGGTGGGCGCACAATGCTGGCCTGCCGCTACGAGCGGGCCGTCTTACAGGTTACGTGCCACCCCGGAGCCGGGGGCAACCGGGGTGGCCTAACCCTGTCTCTAGCTGTTCTCGTTGGCCGTGACCGGCGGACCCGCCGGCCGGGAGGCCACCCGGCGGGCGCGCCGCCGGGTCGTCTTGGCCGCGGGGGCGGGCACGTCCACTTCGGGCACGTCCTCCGCCTGCTGGGCTGGCTCGGCCTGCTGGGCGGGCTCAGCCTGCTTGACGGACTCGGCCTGCTGAGCCGCCGCGGCGGGCGATTCGGCGGGCACTTCCTGGGCCTCTTCGCCCTGCTGCGCCTTGCCCGCCTGCTCGGGCCGCTGCTGCGCGGGCTGCTCGGCCTGCACGGGTCGCTCGGCCTTCGGCTGAACGGGCTGCTCAGCCTGCGCGGGCGATTCGGCCTGCCGCTGCGCGGGCTGCTGCTGAGCGGGCGACTCGGCCTGCTCAAGCTGCCGCCCGGCCTGCCCCGTGGGCTCCTGCTCGGCCTGCGCGGGACGCTGCTGGTCCGGCTGCTCAGCGTGCGAGGGCTTCTGGGCCGCTTCGGGCTGCCCGGCGGTTCCGGCCTTGACCGGCTCCGACTTCTCCGCCTGGGCGGCCTTCTCCGCCTGCTGGGCCTCGCGGCGTTCCCTCCGCGTGGGTTTCTGGGCGCCCTCCGGCTGACCGGCCGTACCGGCCTTCACCGGCTCGGCCTTCTCCGCCTGTGCGCCCGCCTTCTCCGGCTCGTCGGCCTTCGCTTCCGGGGTGCGGCCGTTCAGCGCGGGAGCGGCTTCCGCGCCCTCGGCGTCTTCACCCTCGCCGGTCTTCGCCGACTTCGAGGCGTTCGCCATCGCCTGCACCGCGCTGACCACCGACTCCCGCTGCTCCGGCGTCGGCGCCGGGGCTTCGGCGGCCTTCGGCGGGGCCTCCACCGGCGGTTCTTCGGTCTTGTTCCGCCCGCGCGAGCGCCGCGACGAACCGTGCCCGCCGCCGTTGCCGCCACCACCACCGCCGTGGCTGTGGCTGTGGCCGCCGTTGCCGGAACCGTTCTTCGGCTGGTCGGTGGAGACCAGCACACCCCGGCCCTTGCAGTGCTCACAGGTGGTGGAGAACGCCTCCAGCAGCCCGGTCCCGACCTTCTTCCTGGTCATCTGCACCAGGCCCAGCGAGGTCACCTCGGCGACCTGGTGCCGGGTGCGGTCGCGGCCGAGGCATTCGGTCAGCCGCCGCAGCACCAGCTCGCGGTTGGACTCCAGCACCATGTCGATGAAGTCGATGACGATGATGCCGCCGATGTCGCGCAGCCGCAGCTGGCGCACGATCTCCTCGGCCGACTCCAGGTTGTTCCTGGTCACCGTCTCCTCGAGGTTGCCGCCGGAGCCGGTGAACTTGCCGGTGTTGACGTCGATGACGGTCATCGCCTCGGTGCGGTCGATCACCAGGTAACCACCCGACGGCAGCCACACCTTGCGGTCGAGCGCCTTGGTGATCTGCTCGTCGATCCGGTACTCGGCGAACACGTCGCCGTTGCCGGTGTAGCGCTTGAGCCGGTCGGCCAGGTCGGGCGCGACGTGCCCGACGTAGCCCTGGATGGTCTCCCACGCCGTGGCGCCCTGGACCTCCAGCTTCGCGAAGTCCTCGGTGAACAGGTCGCGGACCACCTTGACCAGCAGGTCCGGCTCTTCGTAGAGCAGGGTCGGCGCGCCGGACTTCTTGCCCTTGCCCGCGTCGGCCTTCTCCTTGATCACGTCCCACTGCGCCTTCAGGCGGCGCACGTCGCGGTCCAGCTCCTCCTCGGCGATGCCCTCCGAGGCGGTGCGGATGATCACGCCGGCGTCCTCCGGCACGATCCGCTTGAGGATGTCCTTGAGGCGGCGGCGCTCGTTCTCCGGCAGCTTGCGCGAGATGCCGGTGGCGCCACCGGCCGGCACGTAGACCAGGAAGCGGCCGGGCAGCGAGATCTGCGTGGTCAGCCGGGCGCCCTTGTGCCCGACCGGGTCCTTGGTGACCTGCACCAGCACGCTGTCACCGGTGGACAGCGCCTGCTCGATCTTGCGGGCCTTGCCCTCCAGCCCGGCGGCGTCCCAGTCGACCTCACCGGCGTAGAGCACGGCGTTGCGGCCGCGGCCGATGTCGATGAACGCGGCCTCCATGCTCGGCAGCACGTTCTGCACGCGGCCCAGGTAGACGTTGCCGACGATGGAGCCGCTGCCGGACGAGGTGACGAAGTGCTCGACCAGCACGCCGTCCTCCAGCACGCCGATCTGCGTGGCGTCGCCCTTCTCGGCCACCACCATGGTGCGCTCGACGGCTTCGCGGCGGGCGAGGAACTCCGCCTCGGACAGGATCGGCGCCCGGCGGCGGCCCGCTTCACGGCCGTCGCGGCGGCGCTGGCGCTTGGCCTCCAGCCGGGTCGAGCCGCGCACGCTGCGCACCTCGTCCTTGGCGGGCTTGTCGCCGGAGTCGCCCCGGTCCTTGTCCTTGTCCGCCTTGCTCTGGCGGACGTGCACGACGGTGTTGGGCGGGTCGTCGGCGCTGGCGGCGTTCTCGCCGTCCTCTTCGCCGCTGGCCTTGCGGCGACGGCGGCGACGGCGCCGCGAACGGCTGCTCTCGTCGGCGCTGTCGGCGTCGGTCTCGTCAGTGCCTGCGGCTTCGTCGCCTTCGGCGTCCTTGGGCTCGGCGGCCTGCTCGGCCGGGGCGTCCTCCGCCTTGGCCTTCTGCGGCTTGGTGTCCGGCTCGTCGGTGTCGTTCTCGTCCCTGGCCTCACCGAGGTCGCCCTTGCCACGACCACGGCCGCGGCGACCCCGGCGGCGGCGACGGCGGCCACCGGCCTCGTCGTCGTCCTCGCCGAGGGCGGCGTCGGCGGCGTCCTCTTCGGTCTCGGCCTGCTCGGGCTCGGGTTCCGGGGCGCGCTTGACCGGGGCCGCGGCGGGCTCCGGCGGCAGGAACACCGGCGACGGCGCGGCGAACAGCGGCACGTGCACGGCCGGGCGGGCCGGTTCGGGTTCGGCCTCCGGCTCCGGCGCGGCCTCGGGTTCCGGCGCGGGCGCGGCGTCGACCGTGGTGGGTGCTTCGGCCACCGGCTCGGTGGCGGCCTCCTCGCCCTCCTCGCCGGTGACCCCGAGCGACTCGGCGACCTGGAGCGCGACCTCCTTGGGCACGCTGGACTGGGCGCTGCGGGCGCTCACCCCCAGCTCGGCCAGCTGCTTGAGCACTTCGCGGCTGCTCGAGCCGAGCAGCTTGGCCAGTGCGTGCACCCGGATCCGGGCGGGCAGGCCGGCCAGCGGGCCGTTCTCCGATGCGGTCGCAGGTGTGGCGGGATTCCCGCCGGTGTGCTCGGCGGGTGTGTCCGCGTTCGACATATATCTCCTCCGCCCCCGGGCGCGTCTGCCAGCCTCGAACGGCTGGAAGGACGCGGCCGCGCAGGGGCCCCTTCCTGTGCTGTTCCGCCGTGGTGGGCACCGACGGCGGGAATCCTTGCTGTCTCCGACGGCGCCGGACCCGCCCGGCCGCCCGTCCTCGGCAGTCTGCTCGGCGACGCGCCGACCGGGCGAGCTCGCGCCCTCTTCCCAGCTCGTCTAGCCGCCGGTGGAGGCGGCGACGACTTGGTTCGTTCAGCAGGTCACCGGGCCACCGCGCCGGTGACCTCCGCGCGACGCGTGGTGGCTCCGGCCCAGCAGCCGCCCCGAGTATCCCACACACCGGGGCGGATACCGCGTACTCGGTACCGGCTCATCGGGTTACAGCCCGCTGAAGAGCGCCGGGACCCGCGACACACCAGGTAGTGTGAAAACGGCCACTACCACTTTCGGGCCCACCAGCCGGGCGAACTTCGGCGCTCCGCTTGTCCGGGGTGGGAGCGGTGGTTAACGTGCGGCTCGGGGTCCGCTGTAGCTGATCGTTTCGCACCGAGATGGAGGTTCTCGTGCGGTTGCGTGCGAGCACGGTGCTCGCGGGGGCGGTGCTCGTGCTGTCCGGCCAGGCACTGCTCCCGGTTCCGGCGATGGCCGAGCCGGACTGCTCCCCGGGTGCCCGCACCCTGCGCTACGTCGTGTTGTTCGACCGCGGCACCTCGGCCGGCGAAGCCGCGGCCGAGGTCGAAGGCGCCTGCGGGCGCAGCACGGTGTTCTACCCCCAGGTCGCGATCGGGGTGGCCACCTCCGCCGACCCCGGGTTCGCCGACCGGCTGGGCCCGGGCCGGGCGTTCAGCGCCCAGCGCGAGCGGAGCGCCAAGGCTCCCCGCTCCACCGGGACGAGGACCGAGGTGACCCCCACCGATCCGGCGGCGGTACCGCGTGCGGACCGGACCGCCGAGCAGTGGGACATGCGCGCGATCGGCGCCGACCGGGCGAACCGGGTGCAGCCGGGCAGTCCGGAGGTGGTCGTCGGCGTGCTGGACAGCGGGATCGACGCCGCGCACCCCGACCTGGCGGCGGCGGTGGCCCCGGAGAAGTCGGTGAGCTGCCTGGCCGGCGCCCCGGACCTGGACGAGCGGGCCTGGCTGCCGACCACGTCCACCCACGGCACGCACGTGGCGGGCACGATCGCCGCGGCGGACGACGGCCACGGGATCACCGGGGTGGCGCCCGGGGTGCGGATCGCCTCGATCAAGGTCATCGACGACCGCGGGTACGTCGACCCGGAGGCCGCGGTGTGCGGGCTGCTGTGGGCGGCGGACCACGACATCGCCGTGACGAACAGCAGCTTTTTCGTGAACCCGTGGTCGCTTTCGTGCACGCCGGGTGACCGGGTGCTGCAGGAGGCGCTGGCCAGGACGGTCGAGTACGTGGACAGCCGGGGCACCCTGAACGTGGCGGCGGCGACGAACGAGGCGGTCAACCTGGTGCCGTCACCGCGCAGCGGGAAGCCGGGGCGCGGGGGTTGCGTGGCCCTGCCCGCCGGGTTGCGGGACGTGGTGGCGGTTTCGTCGGTGGGGGCGGACGGGGTCAAGGCGGGGTACAGCTCGTACGGGCTGGGCGTGATCGACCTGGCGGCGCCCGGGGGCGAGACGGGGAAGTGCGTGCTGTCGACGGTCCCCGGTGGTTACGCCCCGCTGTGCGGCACCTCGATGGCGGCTCCGCACGTGGCGGGGGTGGCGGCTTTGCTGGCTTCGGAGCATCCGGGGTGGGGGCCGCGGCAACTGCGCCGGGCGCTGGAGTCGCAGGCGGTCTCGAAGGACTGCCCGGCTGACTACGACTTGACCGGCGATGGGACGCAGGACGCCTATTGCGCTGGGTATGGGGCGTTCAACGGGTTCTACGGGCACGGCTTGGTGAGTGCTGAGGCTGCGGTGACGGGCTGAGTCCTGG
Organism: Amycolatopsis sp. NPDC045836; assembly: GCF_056431745.1. NCBI lineage: Bacteria > Bacillati > Actinomycetota > Actinomycetes > Pseudonocardiales > Pseudonocardiaceae > Amycolatopsis > Amycolatopsis sp. NPDC045836. The sequence continues at coordinate 135,998 of NZ_JBWKKF010000013.1, forward strand.
GTGAGGCCGGCCGCTTGGCCGTCCGGGTGCGCCGATGTGTGGTGCGAGGACGCGGGCGTCAGCTCAGGAGGAGGGTGTGGAGGCGGCGTGTGGCCAGGTAGAGGCCACCGCACGCCATGGTGAGCAGGTAGGCCAGGTGGCCCAGCAGGGACCAGTCGACGAAGCCGGTGGCGAGGGCGCGCATGAGTTCGATGCCGTGGTAGAGCGGTAGGCAGCTGACGACGAACTGCAGGGCCTCCGGGTACACGGTCAGCGGGTAGAACGTGGTGGAGAACAGGAACATCGGCATCAGCACCAGCTGTATGTAGTCGAACTGGCTGGTGGAGCGCAGGAACGTGGCGCAGCCCATGCCGACGGCGGCGAAGGCGAGGGAGACCAGCACGGCCGCCGGTAGCAGCAGCACGGCCCACGGCGAGGTGAGCAGCCCCATGGCGCCCATCACGCCGACGAAGGCGGTGGAGTACAGGGCACCGCGCACCACGGCGAAGCCGATCTCACCCAGCGCGATGTCCACCGGGCCGACCGGGGTGGCCAGCATGGCGTCGTACAGCTTGCCGTACCGGAAGCGGAAGAAGACGTTGTAGGTGGAGTCGAACACGGCGCCGTTCATCGCCGACGCGGCGAGCAGGCCCGGGGCGACGAAGGCGAGGTAGCTCAGCGTCTGCCCGCCCGGCCCGGTCACCTCCCCGACCAGCTTGCCGAAGCCGACCTGGAAGGCCAGCAGGTAGAACAGCGGCTCCAGCGCCCCGGAGGCGAACACCAGCCACGCCCGCGAGTACACCAGCACCGAGCGTTCGAGCAGGAACCGCGCCCGGCCCGCGTACAGCGACGGCGGCAGCACCCGCAGCAGCAGGCCCTTGGGAGCAGCGGACTCGTGCACTCACACCACCAGCCGTCGGTAGAAGGCCCGCCGCGCCACCGCGAACCCGGCGCCGAACAGGACGACCAGGAAGGCCGCGTGCGCCACGAAGGCCACCGGGCCCAGCGTGCCGAGGGTGACCCCGCGCGCCAGTTCGGTGCCGTGCCACAGCGGCGAGATCCACGCCAGCCACCGCAGCGCCAGCGGGATCTGGTCGATCGGGAAGAACGTGCCGGCGAACAGGGTCATCGGCATCACCACGAAGCGGAACAACGCGGCGAACCGGGTGCCCTCGTCGTGGGTGCTGGCGGCGAACGCGGCCACCGGCGCCGCGCAGGCCAGCCCGGTGGCCACGCCGACCACCACGACCAGCACCGCCCCGGCGTTCAGCCAGCCGTCCAGCAGCAGCGCCATCACCGCGTAGACCACCCCGGCCAGCGTCAGCCGCAGCGCCACCCAGAGCAGGTGCCCGCCGAGCACCTGACCCGGCGAGATCGGCGTGGCGGTGACCGCGAGGTAGTCCTTCTGCCACTTGAACCCGGACAGCACCGGGTAGGTCGACTCGCCGACGCCGAGCATCATCGACGCCGACACCAGCAGCGCCGGCGCCACGTAGTGCAGGTAGGACAGGCCGCCGGTGGCCGCGCCCGGCTGCACCTGCGAGCCGAAGCCCAGCCCCATCGCGGCCAGGAAGAACAGCGGCTGCAACCCGGTGGAGTACAGATTGGACCGCCAGTACCGGCGGTACCACAGCCAATAGCCCTCCACGCGCAGCGCCGCCCCGCGCCACGGACCCACCACGCGCCCGGTGGACACCACCTGGTTCATCAGTCCACCAGCGTCCGGCCGGTGAGCCGGAGGAACACGTCCTCCAGGGTGCTGCGGCGGACCAGGCTGGACAGCGGCCGCACCCCGCGGGCGTGCGCCTGCTCCAGCGCGGCCTCCCCGGCGGAGGTGTAGAGCAGCAGCCGGTCCGGCAGCACCTCGATCCGCTCGGCGAGCGAGGAGACCTCGGGCACCGCGGCCGACTGCTCCCCCGGCGCGAACCGCAGCTCGAGCACCTCACGGGTGGAGTGGCGGGCGATCAGCTCGGCGGGTGAGCCCTCGGCGGCGATCCGGCCGCCGTCCATCACCACCAGCCGATCGCACAGCTGCTCGGCTTCGTCCATGTAGTGGGTGGTGATGATCAGCGTGACGCCCTGCGACTTCAGCCGGAACAGCCGATCCCACAGCAGGTGCCTGGCCTGCGGGTCGAGCCCGGTGGTCGGCTCGTCGAGCAGCAGCAGTTCGGGGTCGTTGACCAGCGAGCGGGCGATGGTCAGCCGCCGCTTCATGCCGCCGGAGAGCGCTTCGACCTCACCGTCGGCCTTTTCGGTCAGCTGCGCGAACTCCATCAGCTCGACCGCCTTCTTCCGCACGTGCGCGCGGGAGAGCCCGAAGTAGCGGCCGTAGACCTGCAGGTTCTGCCGGACGGTGAGCTCGACGTCCAGATTGTCCAGTTGCGGCACCACGCCGATCCGCGCGCGGATGCGCGGGCCCTCGGCGTCCGGGTCGAGGCCGAGCACCTTCAGCTCACCGTCCGAGCGCGGGGAGACGCTCGCGATCATCCGCATGGTGGAGGACTTGCCCGCCCCGTTCGGCCCGAGGAAGCCGAACGCCTCCCCGCGCCGGACCTCGACGTCGATCCCCCGGACGGCCTCGAACTCGCCGAAGCGCTTGACCAGCGCCTTGGCTTGGACCATCGGCCCGTCGAAAGTGCTTTCTCCCACCCACGCACTGTGCCACGCGGCACCGACAGTTTTCGAGCGCTTATCGCAGGTGCTTGCTCATCACCACGTTGGTCTCGGTGTACCCGGCGCCGCGGTAGAGCGCCCGCGCGGTGCCGTTGTCGCCGAAGACGTGGAGCTGGACGGTGTCCAGCCCCAGTCCGGCCACCTCGGCTTCGAGCGCGGCCATCATCGCCTTGCCGTACCCCTTCCCGCGCTGGTCACCGGCGACCTCGATGTTGTAGAGGTAGGCCACGCGCCCGCTTTCCCCGTCGCGCTCGGCGAACCACAGCGTGCCGACCACGCGCCCGCCGTCCCGCGCGGTGCAGACGTGGTTGGCCGAGTTCGCCAGGCCGGCGGGCAGCAGCTCCTCGTGCAGCTCTTCGGACCGCTGCCGCGCGCCGTCCGCCGGCCAGTTCCCGGCCTTCACCTTCGCCTCGGCGAAGGCCAGGATCACGTGCGCGCGGTAGGCCGCGAACTCCTCCTCGGTCATCGGCACGAGTTCGACGGCCATGCGCCCCCCAAAGGTCACCGGGTCACCGGGTCACCGGGACGGTCACCGTGCGGCGCACCCCGTTGACCTCCAGCGTCAGTTCCGCCGACCCCGGGCGCAGCCCGGTGAGCAGGCCCGTGGCCGGGTCGAACGACGCGACCGCGGCGCCGGCGGGCCCGCTGCCGACGTGGGTGCCGGTGCCGCCGATCCAGTCGGCGCTCACCGGGTAGGCCACCGGAACGGCCCGGCCACCCTGGTCCACCGTACCGAAAACGGCCGCCTGGCTGCCGACCCCCAGCGACGCGGGCGCGGTCAGCTCCAGCGCGTCGACGTGCGGCCGGGTCTGGATCTCCACGTCGTCGGCTCCGAGGCGCAGCAGGGTCCAGCCGGTGAAGCCGCCGTCGCCGGGGGCCGCGGCGGGTGCCTTGCCCGCGTTGCCGTTGATCAGGAACGGCACACCGTCCACCCGGGACACGCCGAACACCCCCGCGTGCGAGGCGATCGCCGCGGCGGGCTTGCCGGAACGCTCTTCGAAGGCGGTCAGCCAGGTGCGCAGCAGGTCGGCTTCCTTGCCGTCGGCGAGCTGGGAGTTGCCGGTCGGGCTCGGGTCCCGCGTCGGGTGGTGCATGGCCACCACGACCCCGCGGACCGCGGCGTCGGTTTCCGCGCCGTCGAGCGCTTCCCGCAGCATCCGCACCTGGTCGAAGCCCCCGGCGCGCAGGCTGCCGCGGGAGGAGTCGAGCAGCACCAGCCGCACCCCGTTCAGGTCCGCGACCCGGTGCGGGGCCCCGAATTCGGCCTGGAACTCGGTCAGGCCCTTGCCGCCGTCGGCCTCGTGGTTGCCCGGCACGTAGTACCAGGGCACCCGCCCGTCCAGTTCCTCGGTGATGATCGTCCTGGCCAGGTCGAAGTCGGCGGCCAGGCCGCGGTCGACGAAGTCGCCGTTGATCACCACCACGTCCGGCTTCGCCGCCACCGCCTCCCGCAGCGTGCGGCGGGCCTGCGCGACCAGCGGCCCGGCCGGTGCGTCGGCGGTGAACTGCGCGTCGCTGACCACGGCCACCTTCAGCCCGCCGTTCCCGATCGAGCCGTCGGTGAGCACGGCGGGATCGCGGTCGGCCGGGTCGCCGGGCACCTCGGCGGACGGCGCCACCTCGAGCGTCAGGTCGTCGAACACCAGCCTGCCCTCGTACTGCTGGTCCGGCACGTTCTCCACGGCGTAGAACCGGGTCAGCCGCTGGCCGGCGGGCAGCCCGGCGGGCAGGCTGCCCTCGACGTAGCGCCAGCCGGTCCAGTCCACCGCCAGCGTCAGGTCCACGATGGACGCCACGTTCGACGCGTCCCGCAGTTCGGCGCGCAGCCAGGCGCCCTTGCCGTCACCGTTGACCCACAGGCCGACCTTCTGCGTGCCCGCGGGCAGGGAGAACGGCGTGCTCGCGTTGACGTAGGCGGCACGCGTCGCGGTGGTGCCGGTGAGGCGGTAGTCCAGCGCCAGGCCCCGGCCGCCGTCGCGGCCCCCGGCCTCGCCCAGCGCCGCGCCGGCCACGGCCGGGTGCACCGAGGCCGTCCAGCCGGCCGGACCGTCCAAAGGCGACAGTGCACGCGGCTCGCTGCCCACCGAGACGGCGAAGTGCGTGACCAGCCCGGCCGCCTTCGCGGTCACCACGGTGGCCCCGGCGGGCACCAGGGCGGTCACCGCGAACCGGTCGCCGGCCGGTGCCACCTCGACCACCGCGGGGTCGAACTCCAGCTGCACGTCGGCGGGTTCGAGCCAGGTGCCGTAGCCGTCGGCGTCGTAGCCGTAGACCTGGAACTCCCCGGACGCACCGGCGCCGGAAAGGGCCACCTGCTCGGTGCTGGTGCCCAGCCGGACCGGGGCGCCGAGCACGGTCAGCTCGGTGCTGCCGCGGGTGCCGCGGTGGCTCGCCTCCACCTCGACCGTGGTGCGTTCGCCCGGGGTGGCCCGGAAAACACCGTCCCGCACGATGCCGCGTGAACTCCGCCAGATCGGCTTCACCGGCACCGCGGCACCGGATTCGTCGTGCGCACCCGCGACCAGGCGGCGTGACAGGCCGGGCAGCACGCGATCGGCGTCTTCGGTCTCCTGTTCGGGGTGCGGCGCGAACCCGGTCAGCCTGCCGCTGCCGGGTGCGGTGGCGAAACCGATGCCGTTCGGCACGGTGCGCTCACCGCCGTCGGACGGCGAGTTCCGCACGGACGCCACCGTGTCGCCTTCCTCGCGGGCGAGCAACGTGGACGAGCCGCCGCCGTCGAGGTTGATCGCGTCGTCCGCGCCGAGCGAGCGCAGGTGCCTGGCCAGTTCCAGTTCGGTCATGCCGCGGCTGTCCGCCTGCCGTCCATCCACTGTGGACAACCACATCCGGCTGCCGTCGGCGGAGAAGCCGACCGCCGTGCGCGGGTGCATGGCCACCGCGTCGACCGGCTGGAGCTGCCCGTCGGCGAGCAGCACCTTGTTCCCGCCGACCGCGACCGCGATTTCCCCGGCGTCACTGCGGGGTGCGTACGCGACCGACACGGCGTCACCCACGGCGAGCCCGGCCAGCGCGTCGACCCCGGCGTCGCGGGCGAGCAGGATCGTGCTGCCCGCGGCGATCGGGCCGTCCACCGGCTGCGGGCGCAGCTGGGCGACCTCGCCGTCCCGCAGTTCGACTTCGAGCACCTTCGCCGCCCCGGCGACCGAGGTCCGGCGCGAGGCGCTGCCCCACAACGGGGTGTAGACGCCGATGCCGTTCGACGGCAGCACCGCGCCGTTTAAGTTGGTGGCCTTCACCGGACCGCCGGGCAGGGTGATCGTGGCGTCGAGGAACACCGAGGCCAGCCGCGCCTTGCCTTCGCTGGTGATCGCCGCGGTGAAGTTGTGGCCCCGCGCGGGAGCGGTGTGCAGCTGCCCGTCGCCGATCCCGACCCCGAGCGGCGCACCGGTGGCGTTGATGTCGAAGAAGTCGCCGTTCACCCCGGCCACCGCGCCCGCCTCCGCGAGTTGCTCGGACAGCGGCGCGCGGGCGCTCACCGAACCGGGGTTGAGGTAGGCGGGCTCGAGCGAACCCGTGGTGAGGTCGACTTCCAGGGTGTCACCCCGGATCCAGCCGAGCGGGTCGAAGCGGTCGAACTCGGTGAGGCTGAGCCCCGGCGCCACCTCGCTGGTGGCCGAACCGGTGACCAGGCCGTCGTCCGGCGCCGCGGTGGCGACGCGGGCGGTGGCTTCCCCGGACGACGAGGCCGCCGGTGCCGCTTCGACCGGCACCGGGCCCAGTGGCGCGGCCAGTGGATCGGCCGCCGCCACCACCGGCGGCACCGCCAGCAGCCCGGTGAGCACCAGCACCGCACCCGTACGCAAGTTCCCCACGCGCAGCTCCCAGTCCACTAAGAGGTCCAGACCTCAGCTCAGCGCATGAAAACCGCCTGCGGAAGACACCGGGGTGAACGTCAGCCGAACCGCGCAACCGAACCGGACACCCTGGCCCGGATGCCGCGGAAGTGCGCCTCCACGGCGGCGTGCAACGCGGGTTCGTCCCTGGCGCGCAACGCCTCCAGGATGTCGCGGTGCCACCGCGCGATCACCGCCGGTGTCTCCTCCGCGCCACGCGGCAGGTCGTCGTCGAGCGAGCGGAAGACCCGCCAGAACACCCGCAGCAGTTCCAGTACCAGGTCGTTGCCGAGCGGGCGGTAGAGCGTTTCGTGGAACAGCCAGTCGGCCTCGGGGGCGAACTCCCCGGCCCCGGCGCGCTCCTCCATGGTCCGGACCGCCGAGTCCAGCACCGCCAGGTCGACCGCGTCCCCGGCGGCCAGCACCCGGCCGATCAGCCCGGCTTCGAGCACCTCGCGGACTTCCAGCAGTTCACGGATGTCGGTGAGGTCCCCGCGGACCGACAGCGCCCCGCGGAAGGCCAGCCCCGCTTCCAGCCCGGACAGCGAAACCCCGCCGACGTAGGTGCCGTAGCCGTGCCGGATGTCCACGATGCCCTGCGCCTCCAGCGCCTTCATCGCCTCCCGCAACGGGTTGCGGCCGACCTCCAGCTCCCGCATCAGCTCCAGTTCGGTGGGCAGCAGCGCGCCGGGTGGCAGGCCGCGTTCGACGATCAGCCGTTTGACCGCCTCGCGCAACGCCCGCTGGTTCGCCGACATTTGCCCTCCCTTCACCGCGCCACTACCTTACCGCAGAGATCGGACATCCTATGTCCAGCCGGAGGTCGACATGGCGGTCACCCGCGCGCCGCGCCGGGCGTTCTTCGCCGCCTGGCTCGGCTACCTGCTCGACGGCTTCGACTTCATCCTGATCACGCTGGTGCTCACCGAGGTCGCCGCCGAGTTCGGGCTGGAGCTGCCCCAGGCCGCGACGCTGGTCTCGGCCGCGTTCGTCTCGCGCTGGCTGGGCGGGCTGGTGCTCGGCGCGATCGCCGACCGGTACGGCCGCAAGCCCGCGATGATCCTGGCCATCCTGGCCTTTTCGGTCGGCAGCGGACTGTGCGGGTTCGCCTGGGACTACTGGTCGCTGTTCGCCTTCCGCGCCGTCGTCGGCATCGGCATGGCCGGGGAGTACGGCTCCAGCGCCACCTACGTGCTGGAGTCGTGGCCGGTGCACCTGCGCAACCGCGCCACCGGGTTCCTGCTCTCGGCCTATCCGATCGGCACGGTGCTGGCCGCGGTCGCGTACGAGCTGATCGTGCCGGTGGCCGGCTGGCGATGGCTGTTCTACGCCGGTCTCGTGCCCATCGCGCTGACCCTCTACCTGCGGCGATCGCTGCCCGAGGCGGTCGAATGGGCCCGGGAGGGCGGCGGGACGTCGGTGTTGTTCGCGCCGGGGCGGCGGCTGGCGAACACCCTGCTCGCCGCGGTGCTGACCACGGCGCTGGTGCTGGTGTTCAGCCGGACCGCGACCGGCTGGCCGCTGCTCGTGCTGATCGCCGCCGGACTGCTGGTGCTGACCGTGCAGCTGGCGGGCCGCCGGTGGCCGGTGGTGCTGGGCGTGGTCGTCACGGTGTTCTGCGCGTTCCTGTACTCGTGGCCGATCCAGTCGCTGCTGCCGACGTACCTCAAGACCGAGCTGCACCACGACGCCGGTGCCGTGGCCACCGCGCTGACCTGGGCGGGGCTCGGGTATGCGGCGGGGTCCTGCCTGGCCGGGTGGCTCGGCGACCGGCTCGGCACCCGGCGCGCGTACGTGCTGGGGCTGTTCGCGTCGCTGGCGTTCGTCTTCCCGGTGTTCGCGCTGCCGCCGGGGAACGTGGTGCTGCTGTGGGTGCTGCTGTTCGGCATGCAGGCGACCAGCCAGGGCATCTCGGGGCTGCTGCCGAAGTACATCGCCGACCACTTCCCCACCCGGACGCGGGCGGCGGGGCTCGGCTTCTCCTACAACGTCGGCGCGCTGGGCGGTGCGGTGGCGCCACTGGCCGGGACGGCGATCGCGGAACGGGCGGGGCTCGGCGGTGCGCTGACGCTGCTGGCCGTGGTGCTCACCCTGGTGGTCGCCGCGTTGATCGGGTTCGGCGTGCCTGCCCGGCTCGAACGCGGGGAACGGGACCTCACCCGAGGGAAGTGAGGTCCCGCTCGGTGCGCGGAGTCAGTTCGGGAACCAGAGCTTCAGCTCGCGCTCGGCGGACTCGGCCGAGTCCGAGCCGTGCACCAGGTTGAACTGGACCTCCAGGGCGAAGTCGCCGCGGATGGTGCCCGGGGTGGCCTTCTCCACCGGGTCGGTGCCACCGGCGAGCTGGCGGAACGCCGAGATCGCGCGGGTGCCCTCCACCGCGATGGCGACCAGCGGGCCGGAGGTGATGAAGTCGACCAGCTCGCCGAAGAACGGCTTCTCCTTGTGCTCGGCGTAGTGCTCCTCGGCCACCGAACGCTCGACGGTGCGCAGCTCCAGCTGAGCCAGGGTCAGGCCCTTGCGCTCGATGCGGGAGATGACCTCGCCGACCAGTCCGCGCTTGACACCGTCGGGCTTGACCAGAACAAGGGTGCGCTCAGTCACGGGTGCTTCTCCTTTTGATGGCGTGTTGCTTGACGCGAACTGTAGCGACCGGCTCAGCGCCGCTCGGGGCGCAGGGTCTTCGACCACAGCGAGGCACCAGCCGCGTCCCGCAGGTCGACGGTCAGTTCGCCGCTCCCGCCGTGCACGTTGACCTCACCGAAGTGCTGGAACCCGTCGAGCGGCGAGCTGTTCGCCGCCGGGGGCGCGTGCACGAACACCGCCTCCGGGCCGAAGGTCGGGTCCAGCGCGTTCGGCCCGAACCCACCGGCGTGCAGCGGGCCGGAGACGAACTCCCAGAACGGGTCGAAGTCACCGACGGCCGCGCGGTCCGGGGAGTAGTGGTGCGCCGCGGTGTAGTGCACGTCGGCGGTCAGCCAGACCACGTTGCGCACCCGCCGCCGGGAAATCTCCCGCAGCACCCAGGCCAGTTCGTGCTCGCGGCCGCCGGGGGCGCCGGGCAGGCCGTTGGCCACGCCCTCGATGGCGTTGCCGTCCGGCACGGTCAACCCGATCGGCAGGTCCGCGGCGACGATCTTCCACGTCGCCGTGCTGCGGTCGAGCCCGCGCACCAGCCACTGCGCCTGCTTCTGGCCGAGGACGTGCCCGGCACCGTTCGGATCGGCGTTGTTCGCGTCCTTGTAGGTGCGCATGTCCAGCACGAAGACCTCGACGTGCCCGCCGTAGCGGAAGCTGCGGTACACCCGGCCGTCCACCGCTTGGCGCGCGTCGATCGGCAGCCACTCGTGGAACGCCCGGAAAGCGCGCTGGGCCAGCACGTCCACCCGCTTTTCGGTGTACTGCGGCAGGTCCAGGATCTCGCCGGGGTACCAGTTGTTGACCACCTCGTGGTCGTCCCACTGGTAGTACCCGGGCACCTGGGCGGCGAAGGCCCTCAGCTGCTCGTCGAGCAGGTTGTAGGCGAACTGGCCGCGGTACTCGTCCAGCGTCTCGGCCACCTTCGACTTCTCCGGGGTGACCACGTTGCGCCAGATCCGCCCGTCGGGCAGGGTGACCTGCGCCTCCAGCGGGTTGTCGGCGTAGACGGTGTCGCCGCTGTGCAGGAAGAAGTCCGGCCGCCGAGCGGCCATCGCCCGGTAGATCGGCATGCCGCCGTGGTCGGGGTTGCTGCCCCAGCCCTGCCCGGCGGTGTCGCCGGACCAGACGAAGCGCACGTCCTCGCGGCCGATCGGCGCGGTGGCGAAGCGCCCGGTCAGCGGCTCACCGGCGGCGCGGCCGTCGAGGTCCTCGGCACGCACGCGGTAGTGCAGTTCGGTACCGGGCGCGAGACCGGCCACGCGCACCTTCCCGGTGCCGCCGGTTTCCGGGCTGAGCACCGGCCCGGTGATCCGGCGGGCGTGCCGGAACGACGGGTCGCGCGCCACCTCGACGAGCATGCGCGACGGCCGGTCCGCCCTGGTCCAGACGACCGCCGAGTTCGACGTGACGTCGCCGGACTGCACGCCGTGGGTGAGCACCGGGCGGCTCTTGCCGCGGGCGAAGGCGGGGGCGGCACCCAGTGAACCGGCGGCGAGCGCGCCGGCCCCGAGCACCCCGGCGCGCAGCAGCGACCGCCGGTCGTGGTGGTTTTCGGTCATTCCGGTGTTCTATCCGGCATCGCGGACGGTGAAGCCAACTGGACCTTTCCGCCGGGTGAACGACGGCCTAGGTTGACAGAGGATCACCGGTCGCACACGGAAGGCGGTCTCATGGGGGGACGCGGCAGGTTCGGGCGGGTGCTCACGGTGGCCGTGGCCGGGGCGGTGCTGACTGTGCTGACCACCCCGGCGCTGACCACCCCGGCGCTGGCGGACACGCACGGCGCCCGTGCGGTGCTCCGCTACACCGAGCACGGCGTGCCGCACATCTCGGCGAAGTCGTTCGACGGGCTGGGGTTCGGGTACGGTTTCGCCGCCGCGAAGGACAACCTCTGCGAACTGGCCAACGGCTACCTGACCGTGTCGGCGGAGCGGTCGAAGCACCTCGGGCCGGACGGCACCGCCAACCCCGCGCTCAGCGGGGCGGGTTCGAACCTGGCCAGCGACGTGCACTTCCAGCGGATCAACGACTCCGGCGCGGTGGAACGGCTGCTCGGCCAGCCGCGGCCCGAGGTCAAGGAGATCGTCGGGGGCTACGTCGACGGTTACAACGATTACCTGGCCGAACACGGCACGACGGACCCCGCCTGCCGCGACGCGGCCTGGCTGCGGCCGATCACCACCATCGACGTCTACCGCCACCTCTACGCCATCACCGGCATCTCCGGGCAGGGCGAACTGGTGGACGGGCTGGTCAGTGCGCAGCCCTCTGGCGGCACGCTGGCCGCCGACACCGCCGAGCGGCTGAGCAGGGCGCTGGCACCCGAGCACACCCCCGCCAGCAACGGGATCGCGATCGGCGCGGCGGGCACCGCGGCCGGTCAGGGCGGGGTGCTGCTCGGCAACCCGCACTTCCCGTGGCAGGGCGGGCGCCGGTTCTGGCAGTCGCAGCTGACCATTCCCGGGCGGTTCAACGTCTCCGGCGCCAGCCTGCTCGGGGTGCCGCTGATCCAGATCGGCCACACCCGCGACGCGGCCTGGACGCACACCTTCTCCACCCCGCGCACGTTCGGCCTGTTCGAGGTGCCGCTGGTCCCCGGCGATCCACTGTCCTATGTGGTCGATGGACAGCCGGAGAAGATGACCGCGCAACGGGTTTCCGTCGAGGTGAAGCAGCCGGACGGCTCCCTGGCCACGGACACCAGGACGCTGTACTCGACCCGCTACGGCCCGGTGATCACCGGTATCGACAACATCCCGCTGCCGTGGACCACCACGTCGGCCTACGCGCTCCGGGACGCCAACGCGACCAATCTGCGGGCGCTGAACTCGTGGTTCGGGCTGAACCAGGCGCAGAGCGTCGGCGACATCACGAAGGCGCTGGAATCCACCCTCGGCGTGCCGTGGGTGAACACGATCGCCACCGACCGGCGGGGCCAGGCGTTGTTCTCGGACGTGCAGGTGGTGCCGCACGTCACCGACGAACTGGCGGACCGCTGCTCGACCCCGCTGGGCCGCCAGCTGTTCAAAGCCGCGCAGGTGTCCGTCCTGGACGGTTCGAAAACCGCCTGCGCCTGGGGCAGCGACGCCGACGCCGTGGAACCCGGCCTGCTCGGCCCGGCCCGGCTGCCCCGGCAGGTCCGGGACGACTACGAGCTGAACACCAACGACAGCCCGTGGCTGGCGAACGCGAACGCCCCGATCACCGGTTACCCGTGGATCATCGGCGACACCGGGACCGAGCGTTCGCTCCGCACCCGGGAAGCGTTGATCAGCACCGAAGAACACCTCGGCGGACCCGGTGCACACCCCGAACACGCTCGACGTGCAGAACCCGCTGGTGCGCAAAGCCTTCGACGACGCGGTGGCCGAACTGACCGCGGCGGGCATCCCGCTGGACTCGCAGCTGGGCGAGTACCAGTCGGTCACCCGCAACGGGAAGCGCATCCCGATGCACAGCGGGCCGGGCGCGCACGGCATCCTCAACGCGGTGTCGCCGGTGTGGGAGCCGAAGGCGGGCAACGTCGACTTCGTCTTCGGGTCCAGCTTCATCCAGGTGGTCGGGCTGAGCGGGAAGGCGTGCCCCGACACCTCGACGCTGCTGACCTACTCGCAGTCGGCCGATCCGGCCTCACCGCACTTCGCCGACCAGACGGAGCTGTACTCGCGCAGCGAATGGGTGCGCGGCCGGTTCTGCGAAGGCGACATCCTCAGCTCACCGGCGCTGGAGGTGGTGGTCCTGCGCTGATCAGGCCCGCGTGCGGTAGGCCATCAGCGCCACCCCGCTGCCGAACACCCGGCTGTCCGCCAGGTGCAGCCGCGTGGGCGCGAACCCGCCGGTGAACAGCGGCACCCCCGCGCGGGCGATGACCGGGTGGATCTTGACCACCAGCTGGTCGATCTCGGGCAGCAGTTCCTCGGCGAGCCCGCCGCCACCGCACAGCCAGATGCCGAGCCCGTCCTCCGCCTTGAGTTCGCGCACCCGCTCCAGCGCGTGCTCCCGGATCAGCTCGACGTCCTCGTGGGGCGAGGCGTCCATGCCGCGGGAGACGACGAACTGCCGCAGGTGCGAATACGGGCTGGGCGCCCCGGTGGCCACCCCGGCTTCGTAGGTGCCGCGGCCCATCAGCACCGTGTCGAACCGCTTGGGCGGGCCGGAGATCCCGGCGGCTTCGCGCCAGGCCGTCGGCACGGTCTCCGGGTAGACCTCGTTGATCCCCTGGACGTGATCGCCTTCGTAGAGGTAGAAGTCGGCCTGCCCGGCCGGACCGGCGATGAAGCCGTCCAGGCTGGCACCGACGTAGTAGGTCAGTTCACGCATCACCGCTCCTGCTGGCTGGGCAACCGGCCCTCGGCCATCCGGCGCGCCACGTCCCGGCGCAACCAGAGCAGCCACAACCACAACGCCAGGAAGACGAACCCGATCACGGCGACCGCGGGCAGCGCGAAGAAGAACGCGATCAACGCCACCTGGAGCACCAGGATCGCGGGCACCGCCCACGGCTTCGACAGGAAACCGCACAGCAGGCCCATCAGCACCGCGATGGCGATCACCGCCCAGCCGGTGCCGCTGGTCAGCCCGCCGCCGAGCTGGGCGACCACCGGCAGCGCGAGCGCCACCACGATCGCCTCCATGACCAGCGTGCCCGCCATCACCCCGCGGAAGGACTTCAGCGGGTCCTTGACCGGCGGCTTCGGCTCGGTCATGCCGGCTCCTTCCCGAACAGCGTGCGGGCCGCGCCCGCGGTGAACACCGAGCCGGTGATCAGCACGCCACCGCCGGCCAGCGGCTCCTCCGGGTCGTCGGACTCCTCGGCCAGCGCGACCGCGGTCTCCACCGCGCCGTCCAGCCGCGGGGCCGCGTACACCCGGTCCTCGCCGAACACCGACTTCGCCAGCTCGTCCAGCTCCTCCAGCGGCATCGCGCGCGGCGAGCCGTTCTGCGTGACGACCACGTCGGAGACCACCGGTTCGAGTGCTTCGAGGATGCCGAGCGCGTCCTTGTCCGCCATCACCCCGACCACCGCGACCAGGCGGCGGAAGGCGAACTCCTCGGCCACCGTCGCGGCCAGGGCACGGGCGCCGTGCGGGTTGTGCGCGGCGTCGAGCAGCACCGCCGGGGCGGCGCGCACGCGCTCCAGCCTGCCGGGGTTCTCCACCTCGGCGAACGCCTCGCGCACGGCTTCGACCACCAGCTGGCGGTCCTTGCCCGCGCCGAAGAACGCCTCGACCGCGGCCAGCGCGAGCACCGCGTTGCCGGCCTGGTGCCTGCCGTGCAGCGGCAGGAAGATCTGGTCGTAGACCCCGCCGAGGCCCTGCAGCTTGAGCACTTGCCCGCCGACCGCGACCTCGCGTTCGAGCACGGCGAACTCGCTGCCCGCGCGAGCCACCGTGGCGTCCACCTCGATGGCGCGCTCCAGCAGCACGCGCTGCACCTCGGGGTCCTGCTCGGCGAGCACCACCACGCTGCCGGGCTTGATCACCCCGGCCTTCTCGCGGGCGATGTCGCGGATGTCGGTGCCGAGGTAGTCGGTGTGGTCGATGGAGATCGGCGCGATGGCCGCGACCTGGGCGTCGGCCACGTTGGTGGCGTCCCAGGTGCCGCCCATGCCGACCTCCAGCACCACGGCTTCGGCGGGCGCGTCGGCGAAGGCGGCGAAGGCCATGCCGGTGAGCACCTCGAACTTGCTCATCCGGACCTCGCTCGCGTTGTCCACCATGGTGATGAACGGCGCGATGTCGCGGTAGGTGTCGACGTACTTGGCGGCCGAGATGGGCGCGCCGTCGATGCTGATGCGCTCGGTGACCAGCTGCAGGTGGGGGCTGGTGTACCGGCCGACGCGCACGCCCATGCGGGTGAGCAGGGCGTCGATCATCCTGGCGGTGGACCCCTTGCCGTTGGTACCGGCCACGTGCAGCACCGGATAGGTCCGCTGCGGGTCGCCGAGCAGGTTGAGCAGGGTCCGGATGCGATCGAGCGACGGCTCGATCTTGGTCTCCGGCCAGCGCTCGTTCAGCTCGGCTTCGACCGCACGCAGCTCGTAGCGGGCTTCCGGGCCGTTCTCCTCGGGGAGTTCGTCGGTGCCCTGGTCGTCCAGCTCGTGGGTCTCGTCGGTGGACGGCAGGTCGGGCACCGGGCCGAGGGCGAGGTTGTCCCCCAGCTGGCCGACGCCGCCGACCCCCGCTCCGGCCCCGCCACCGGCCTCGAAGGCGTGGTCGGTGGTGTGGAAGGTGCCGTCCGGGTTGTCCGGATCGGTGTTGTCCGGGTCGTCGAGCGCACCCAGCTCGTCGATCCCCGCGAAGCTGTCGAGATCTCCCAGCTCAGGCCGCTTCTCCGGCTCCTGTTCGCCCTGCGGCACCCGTGCTCCCCACTCGTGCTGTTGCCCGTTACCGACCCCGGCGAGTCTACGACCGGGGCCGGTAACGGGCTGGAGCACGGGGATCAAGGGTGACCGTGGTCGCCTTCGGAGTGCCCGTGCTCCGGGAGCTCACCCGGCAGGCCCTGGGTGGGCAGGAACACGTGCACGTGACCCAGTCCGGCCTTGATGCCGGCCAGGTCCAGCTGGTTCGCCGCGACCGACCAGGCGACCACGGCGTCCTTGCGCAACTGCTCCCCCAGCTCGGCCGACACCGGGTAGGCCGCCACCGAGCGCTGGAGCAGGGCGACCGCGCCGGCGAACCCCGAGCGCGCCAGGTTCACCTCCGTCCCGCCGGAGGGACGGTCGGCGAAGCGCGTCGCGGCCTGGTCGGTCGCGGTGCGCCACGAGGCCAGCTGCTCCGGGGTGGGCACCCCGGTGGCCGACACCACCTCCGTGACGTCGGTCCGCGCCTGCTCGGCCAGCGACACCAGGTCGCGGGTCAGCGCGGTGTCCCTGGCCGCGAACTCCTGCTCCAGCTGCTCGACCCGCGAGGGCGAGTCGAACCAGCCGGGCACGACCAGCGCGCCCAGCACCCCGAGCACCAGTCCGATGAGGACCCCGCCGGAACCCCACACCCCCGGAGAGGTGTGGGGCCGGCGCGGGGAGCGATCCGGCAATCGCCCCCGCGTCTTGGGGGAACCCATCAGCCGCGCAGCCCGTCGATCAGGACCTGCGCGTCGCGGGTGAGCACCGACTTCACCGCCGGGTCGCCCACCTTCCGCTCCACCGTGTGCTTGAACAGCGACAGCACCGCCGCGGCCCCCTGCGGCACGTTCTTCTCCTGCAGGAACTTCGCCGTGGTCAGGGTGAGCTTGAGCTGCGCCGAGGTGAACGGGTCGATCGCGCCCGCCGCGGTGAACTCGTCCACCAGTGCCCGCACGTCGGCCAGCGAGGTGGTCACGGTGAAGGCGAACTTCTGCTCCACCGCGTTGCCCGCCTTGTCCTTGGCGGTCACCACCAGCTCGTGCGCACCCAGGCTCAGCCCGTGCAGCGCGACCGGCGTGCCGTTGGCCACCGGCTTGCCGTCGAGCAGCGCCACCGCGGTGTCCAGCCCGGACACCGGGTCACCGGCCTCCCAGCTGAAGCCGAGCACCTCCGAGTCGCCGTAGCTGCCACCGGCCGTCACGCCGCCGACGGTCAGCGCGGGCGCCCCCGCGTCGATCTTCAGCACCGAGCTGCCTTCGGCCTCGACGTTGCCCTTCTTGTCGGTGGACCGGTACGCGACGACCTGCTCGCCTTCACCCGGCACGGTGAACGGCGCGGTGTACGGGGTCCACGCCCCGGCACCGATGCGGTACTCCGTGCCGGCCACCCCGGAACCGGTGCCGTCGTCGGCGGTCAGGGTGACCGTCGGCGCGGTGCGGTACCAGCCGTTGGCGCCGTCGGCCGCGGTGATCGCCGCCGTGGTCTTCGGCGCCTGCGCGTCGACCACCGCCACCCCGTCGCCGATGAACTTCATCGAGTCCAGGTCGAACGGGCCGACCCCGCCGCGGAAGACCAGGAACAGCTCCGTGGTGCCCTCGAACTCGGCGAGGTCCACCGCGGGCAGCTGGACGTAGTTGTCCCAGCCGCCGGTGCTCGGCACCGGCACGTCCGCCAGCAGCGTGCCGTCGACCGCACCGGCCCGCAGCTCGACCGAGCCGCCGGCGCCGTCCGGTGCCGAGGCCCGCAGCGACACCTGGTCGATCCCGGTGAAGTTGACCGGCTTGAACGAGATCCAGTCACCACCGTTGATGTCGCCGATGCGGCGCCCGGATTCGGCGCCCGCCTGCGAAACGATCCGGATGCCGGACGAGCCGGTGAAGAACTCCGCCTGCTTGTGCTTCGGCTGCAGGATCGCGGTGTCCCGGCCGTTCAGCGCCGGGACGCCGTCGGCGCCCTTGTCGGTGTAGCTCGCGTCCAGCGAGTACAGGATGTTCGCGTCCGCGTGCCCGTCGTCCACGATGGTCTGGAACTGACCCTCGCAGGCGTTGATCGGGTCCAGCGGGTGCGCGTGCGAGTCGTGCCCGAGCGCGGGCTGCACCACCACGGTGGAGCAGTCGATCTCGACGTCTTCGGGGTCGGTCACGTTCACGTCGAACGCCACGGTGTCCCCGAAGTCGAACATGCCGCCTTCGACCGGCCACGCCACGTCCACCGTCGGCGCGGTGTTGCCCACCGTCACGGTGATGTTGGCAACGCCGGTCTTGCCGGTCTCGTCGGTGACCGTCAGCTGCGCGTTGTACGAACCCTTGGTCGCGTAGGTGTGCGTCGGGTTCGGGTCGGTCGAGGTGGCCCCGTCACCGAAGTTCCACGAGAAGGTGATCTCGGTGCCCTCCGGGTCCGCGGAACCCGCGCTGGAGAAGGAAACCTCCAGCGGCGTCTGGCCCGAGGTCGGCGCCGCCGTCGCCTTGGCCAGCGGGGAGCGGTTGCCCTGCGTGTGCTCGATCCGGTACAGGCCCGAGTCGGGGTTGTCGCGGCCGTAACCGCCACCCCATTCGAGCAGGTACATCGCCCCGTCCGGGCCGAAGCGCATGTCCATCGGCGCCAGCGTGGTCTGGCTGGAGAACCACGGATCGATTTCGAGGATCTTGCCCTCGCTGTCGGACGAGAACGTGTAGATCTTGTTCCGCGCCCACTCGTAGAAGAACGCCTTCCCGTCGTAGTACTGCGGGAACTTCTTGTCCGAAGCCAGGTTCGGGTCGAACCGGTAGACCGGGCCCGCCATCGGCGCGGAACCGCCCTCACCCAGTTCCGGGAACTCGGCCGACGGGCCGTAGCCGTACCAGACCTCGGCCACCTTCGACGGCGGCAGCTGGGTCAGGCCGGTGTTGTTCGGCGAGGTGTTGACCGGGCTGGCGCAGTCGAACTTCGGCCCCGGGGTGTTCGTCGCGAAGTCGAAGTCGTTGTACGGGATGTTGTTGCCGGTGCAGTACGGCCAGCCGTAGAAGCCCGGCTCCTTGATCACGTTCCACTCGACCTGCCCGTCCGGCCCGCGGTTGGGGTCGGCGGTGCGGGCGTCGGGACCGTAGTCGGCGGCGTAGATGGTGCCGTCGGTGTCCACGGTGAACCGGAACGAGTTCCGGAAGCCCATGGCGTAGATCTCCGGCAGCGTCTTCTCCGTGCCGGGGGCGAACATGTTGCCCTCCGGCACGGTGTAGCCGCCCTCGGCCTTCGGCGTGACCCGCAGGATCTTGCCGCGGTAGTCGTTCGTGTTCGCCGAGGTCTTCTGCGCGTCGAACAGGTCGCGGCCCGGGCGCTCGTCGATCGGCGAGTAACCGCTCGATGCGAACGGGTTGGTGTCGTCGCCGACGCCGATGTAGAGGTCGCCGGTCGGCCCGAAGGTCAGGTAACCACCGGTGTGCCCCGGCTCCTCGCGCCGCGAGGCGGGCACGTCGAGCAGCTTGCTCTCCGAACCCGGGTTGATCACGTCACCTTCGACGGTGAACCGCGAGATCCGGTTGATCTCCTCGGTGCCCGGCGGTGAGTAGTACAGGTAGACCCAGCCGTTGTGGGCGAAGTGCGGGTCCAGCGCCAGGCCGACCAGCCCGTCCTCGCCACCGGAGTAGACCGGCAGGTCGAGCGCGGTGGTGGTGCCCCCGGTGGCCGGGCTGAACAGCTTCACCTGGCCGAGGATCTCGGTGTAGAACACCCGCCCGTCCGGCGCGATGTCCATCGCCGTCGGCGCCTTGGTGTTGGTGTCCAGCGGCACCTTCTCGAACGCGGTGTCCACGGTGGCCGCGCAGTCGGCGGGCACCACCTTCGCCGCGGTGCGCACGCCGCCGAGCAGGTGCTGGACGAACTCCGGCTCGCTGTAGGCGCCGATCGGGTGCCCCATCGCCGTGGACCACACCCGCGAGGTGCCCACGTCGCGGCACCAGGAGATCGGGTGGTCGGACCCCATCGCGTCCTGGCCGGGGTTGTAGGTCGTCTCGTCCGCGGAGACCAGCACGTGGGCCTTGCCGCGGATGCTCTGGTCGAAGTTGTACCACTCCTCGGCGCGGTTCCAGCGCTCCGGCAGGCCCGCGGTGGACGGGTGCTGCTTGTCCACCACCTTCGCCGTGCCCTGGAGCACGCCCGGCGAGTGCGACGGCATGTGCGTGCCGGCGTTGACCAGGTCGTCCCACCACGGGAACTCGTTCTCGATCCCCATGTCCGTGGCGTTGTGGATGGCCGCGATGCCGCCGCCGTCCTGGACGTAGGACTGGATGGCGTTGCGCTCGAAGTCGTTCTGCCACACCATGCCCGAGGTCTGGAACATGATCACCACGTCGTAGGTGGCGAGCGCGGCTTCGTTGAAGACGGCCGAGTCCTCGGTGTGGTCCAGCTCGAAGTGGTGCTCCGCGGCGAGCTGCTCGAACATCGCCACACCGGCCGGGATGGAGTCGTGCCGGTAACCCGCGGTCTTGGTGAACAGCAGGGCACGGAACTCGGGGTCCTGCTCGTGGCCGGGGTGCGCCTGCACGGCGGTGGGCACCAGGGCCACCCCGAGCAGGCCGGCCAGCAGGGACGCGCCCAGCTTCGGCAGTATTCTTCGTCGAATACTCATGGATTCCTCACGGTTCGGGGTGTTGGGAGAGGAAAACGTGCTTCGGCGTGCCGGCGCCGCTTGGGACTAGCCCCCTTTCTGGATCTTCCGCAGGAACGCCAGGCCGTCCGAGGCCAGTGCGTCCTGGCTGTCCGCGAGCGGGCGCCAGATCGACGCCGCGGTGGCGATGCTCGCGTTGTGCGCGGTGAACGATTCGATGCAGAGCGGGCCGGTGTATCCCGCGTCCGCGAGCGCGGCCAGGATGCCCGGCCAGTCCAGGTGGTCGGTGCCCGGTGTGCCGCGGTCGTTCGCGCAGACCTGCACGTGGGCGATCCGGCCGGTGGCCGCCCGGATCGCCGCCGGGATGTCGGTCTCCTCGATGTTCTGGTGGTAGACGTCGATCGCCACGCCGCAGCCGTCGAGATCGGTAAGCGCTTCCAGGGTTTGCGCGACCGTGTTCAGCAGACTGGTCTCGTATCTGTTGAGCGGTTCGACGGCCACCGCGACCCCCGCGGCCCCGGCGTGCTCGGCGACCGGGGAAAGGTTGTCCCGCAGCTGTTCGATGGCGGCCGCCCGCTCGGCACCGGTCATCTTCCAGGTGCGCCCGACCGAGGCGTAGGCGGGCCCGGCGATCACCGGCGAGCCCACCTCGGCCGCGATGTCGGCCACCGCCCGCAGGTAGTCCTGAGTGGACTTGACCGTGCGGTCGTCGGCGGCCACCAGCTCCCGCCCCGGTGGCATGACCAGCGCCACCGAGGCGGACAGGCCGAGGCCGGCCAGCAGCCGGGCCGCCGCACCGGGCTGCCAGTCGCCGAGGTTCTCGACGGGCAGCTCGATGCAGTCGAACCCGGCCGCGGCCACCTTCGGCGCCAGCTCGGCGAGGGCGGCGTCGTCCAGCGGCGACGTCCAGACCCAGGTGTTGACTCCGATGGCGTGCACCGGGACTACTTCCACTTGTCCGGGAAGCCGGGCATCTCCTTGCAGCCGCAGAGGCCGTAGTGCAGCGGCGGCATGCCCGCGGTCAGGTACTGGTCCAGGGTGGCGGTCTCGATCACCGGCTGCGGCAGGATCCACTCCTTCGGCACCTGCTCGCCCCTGAGCACCTTCAGCGCGGCGATCACCGGGGTGCGCCACTGGTAGGTCGGGTAGGTGGGGGCGAAGGCCTTGAGGTTCTCCTGCTTCCACTTCTCCAGGAACTGCTGCTGGTCCTCACCGGAGATCGCGGGGGCCTCGGCACCGGCGTCCTCGAACGCCTCCAGCACCGGCACCGCGGCGGTGCCGTCGTCCATCCAGATGCCGTCGATCTTGCCCTCGCGCTGGAGGTAGTCCGAGACGATGCTCTTGGCCTTGGCGCTGTCGTTGCCGGTGAACTCGGCCCCGACCACCTGCACGCCGCTGGCCTGGAAGATCTTCTCCGCGGCGGCCCAGCGGTGCTCCAGCACGTCCACCCCGGGCAGCACGCGCAGGCCGAGCACCTTGCCACCGGCCGGGATCGACTTGGCCAGGAACTCCGCGGCGCTGGCGCCGAAGGCGTAGCCGCCGATCGGGTGGATCGCGGTCACCGGGCACTCGGTGTTCACGCCGCGGTCGAAGGTGATCACCGGGATGCCGGTGGCGCAGGCCTGCTCCACCGCCGGGGTCAGCGTGGCGGTGGTGTTCGGCGAGACGATCAGCGCGTGGCAGCCCTGCGAGGTCAGCGACTGGATGTCGCTGATCTGCTTGTCGTCCTTGGCTTCGGCGTCCAGCGTGGTGAACTTGGCGATCTCCGGGTGGAGTTCGGCCTCGGCCTGCATGGTCTTCCAGCCGACCTGGCGCCACGGGTTGTCCACCGAGGCGTTGGAGAAGCAGATGTTGTACGGGCCGTCCTTCTTGAACTCGGCGGTGTCCGTCATCACCGGTTCGAGGGCCTGCTCCCACGGCTTGTCCGCGGGCCCCTGCGGAGTGGCGGACCGCAGGGCCAGCTGGCGGTCGTACTCCGCCTGGTCGAAGAACTCCGAGTTGGCCGGGGCACCGGCCGCCGGGGTGGCGGCGGCGGACCCGCCGGTGTCGGCGGGCAGGTCGCTCGAACACGCGGACAACGCGAGCACCCCCGCGGCCGCGAGGGCGAAGCTACTGCTGCGCAGCAGTTTCCTTGACATTCTTTTTCTCCTGAGCCTTGTGCCGGAAAAGGTTGCTGCCCACCGAGGCGTAGGCCACGGCGGCGATGATGATCACGCCCTGCACCGCGGACTCCAGGCCACCGGAGACACCGAGCAGGTTGAGCAGGGAGAACAGGGATTCCAGGGTGAGCGCACCCGCCATCGCCGCGACCACCGAGCCGCGGCCGCCGCCGAGCACCACCCCGCCGAGCACCACCGCGGTGATCACCCGGAACTCCAGGCCGTCACCGACCTGGGCGGACACGCCGGCGAACCCGCCGAGCAGCACCGCGGCCACCGCCGCGGACAGGCCGGAGAGGACGAACGCGAGGGTGCGCAGCCGCTCCACCCGGCCACCGGCCAGGCGCACGGCCGTTTCGTTGTCACCGACCGCGACCAGGGTGCGGCCGGTGCCACCGCGCACGAAGAACACCGCCGCCACCACGATCACCGCGAGCAGCACCACCGACCAGGGCACCTGGCCCAGCAGCGGCACCTCGAACCCGGCGCGGCCGACCGTGCGGAAGCTCTCGGACAGCGCCCCCCGCGGCGCGCCACCGGTCCAGAGGAACACCGCGCCATCGAGCACCAGCAGCATGCCGAGGGTGACGATGAACGACGGCACCAGCAGCCGGGTGGTGATCAGCCCGTTGACCAGGCCGACCAGCGCGCCGAAGCCGAGCAGGAACAGCAGCACCCAGGCGGTGGCGCCCTCGTCGCCGTCGATCAGCCGCGCGGCGATCACCACCTCGGCGGTGACCAGCGAGCCGACCGAGAGGTCGAACCCGCCGCTGACGATGACGAAGTACTGCCCGATGGCCAGGATCATCAGCGGCGCGGCCCGCTTGAGCAGCGCCAGGTACCCGGCGGGCTCGCTGTAGGCGGGCCCCGCGAAAGCCAGCGCCACCAGCAGGACGGCGAGCACCACGAGCACCGGCAGGGTGCCCTCGGTGAGCTTGAACCGGCGCGTCACTTGCCCCTCCTGGAAAGCTGGCGGCGGGCGTAGAGCGCCACGGCCACGATGAGCACCACGCCGCGGACCACGTCCTTGAAGAACGGCGTGACACCGAGGTCGTCGAAGACGGTGTCCAGGGTGGCCAGGATCAGCACACCGCCGATGGTTCCGGCGACCCCGCCGCGGCCACCGGCGAGCAGCGTGCCGCCGAGCACCACGGCCGCGATCGACTCGAGGTCGTACCCGGCGTCGGTGCCCACGTACGGCGCGCCGGAGCCGAGCCTGCTGGCCAGGAAGATCCCGGCGAGCCCGGCGGCGACCGAGCACAGCACGTGCGCCTTGACGATGGTGCGGTTGGTGCGCACCCCGGACAGCCGTGCCACTTCCTCGTCGCCGCCGACGGCGTAGATGTGGTACCCACCGCGGGTGCGGCCGAGGTACCACCACGCCAGCCCGGCCAGCGCGAGCATCAGCAGGGTGGAGATCGGGATCGGGCCGATCCGGTCGTAACCCAGGTGCTGGAACGCCCGCGGCACCTCACCGGCCGGGCCCTCGTAGCCGTTCTCCAGGTAACCCCGGATGATCAGCGCGGTGCCGAGCGTGGCGATGAAGGCGTTGACCTTGAGCCGGGTGATCACCAGGCCGTTGACCAGGCCGACCACCGCGGCCACGGCCAGGGTCAGCGCCACCGCGAGCACGATGTTGCCCGGGTCGCCCGCCATCGTCTCGGCGGCGACCAGCGAGCACAGCCCGATCAGGTAGGCCACCGACAGGTCCAGCTTGCCGGTCAGGATGACCAGCGTCTGCCCGATCGCGACCAGGCCGAGCGTGGTGCTGCGGGTCAGGATGTTCAGGATGCCGCCCTGGTCGAGCAGCACCCCGCCGTCCACCGCGACCAGCACGCTGCCCACCACGAGCAGCACCACCAGCGCCAGGTAGACCGAGACCACCGGGGTCAGCTTGCTCGTCCACTGCGGACGCTTGCGGGCCGGCGGCCGGGCCGCCGCCGGGCGTTGGGCGAGCAGGGTCATGCGGTTCCCGCCAGTTCGTGTCCGGTGGCCAGTGACATCACGGCTTCCTCGGTGGGCCCGGCGGGCAGTTCCCCGGCCAGGCGGCCTTCGTGCATGACCAGCACGCGGTCGCTCATCCCGATGAGCTCCGGCAGTTCGGAGGAGATCATCAGGATGGCGACCCCGCGGCCGGCCAGTTCGCGGAGCAGGTCGTAGACGGCCCTCTTAGCGCCCACGTCGATGCCCCGCGTGGGCTCGTCGACCACGAGCACCTTCGGCTCCACGGCCAGCCACTTCGCCAGCACGACCTTCTGCTGGTTGCCGCCGGAGAGGAACCGGACCTCCTGGTCCTCGTTCCGCGCGACCACGGTCACCGACTTCAGCAGCGCGGGCAGGTCGAGCCCGCCCAGCTTCCGGCCGAAGGCGGAGCGGCGGACCAGCAGCGCGTTGTCCTTGACCGACTGGCGCAGCGCGAGCCCTTCGCCCTTGCGGTCCTCGGTCACGTGCGCGATGCCGCGCCGCACCGATTCCCGTGGTGAGCGCAGGCGCACGGCCTCGCCGTCCACCTCGACCGCGCCGCTGGTGAACGGGTCGATGCCGCAGACCGCCCTGGCCACCGCCGAGCGCCCGGCGCCCTGCAATCCGGCCAGGCCGACGATCTCACCGGCGCGCACCTCGAAGTCGATGCCGCCGAGGCGGTCGTTGCCCGCGCCCTTCACCGCCAGCCGCACCGCGCCGAGGTCGGCCTCGGCCGCCCGGTCGGGGAACAACGCGTCGAGCGGGCGGCCGACCATGTGCCGCACCAGCTGGTCGCTGGTCAGGTCCGCGGTGCGCGCCGAGGTGACCAGCGCGCCGTCCTTGAGCACGGTGATGCGCTGGCTCAGGTCGAACACCTCACGCATCCGGTGCGAGACGTAGAGCACCGCGATCCCGCGTTCACGCAGCCGCGCGATCAGGTCGTAGAGCAGTTCCACCTCGTGCCCGGCGAGCGCGGCGGTCGGCTCGTCCATCGCGATCACCCGAGCGTCGGTGGAGAGCACCTTCACGATCTCGACCACCTGCTGCAGCGCCACCGGCAGGCGGCGCACGGCGGTGCGCGGCGAGATGTTCTTCACGCCGACGCCGTCGAGCAGCTCGGCGGTGTCGGCTTCCATCTTCCGGCGGTCGACCTGCCCGCGGCGGACCGGTTCGCGGCCGAGGAAGACGTTCTCGGCCACCGTGCGGTCACCGAGCAGGTTGAACTCCTGGTGCACGATCGACACCCCGGCGGCCTGCGCGTCGCGCGGCGAGCCGAAGTGCACCTCGGTGCCGTCGACCTCGACCGTGCCCTCGTCGGGGCGGTGCACCCCGGCCAGCACCTTCATCAGCGTCGACTTGCCCGCCCCGTTCTCGCCGACGAGCGCGTGCACCTCACCCTCGTGCAGTTCCAGGTCGACGCCCTTGAGCACGGGCACGCCGAAGAACCGCTTGGTGATGCCGGTCAGCTTGACCTTGCTCACAGCGGGACCTCCGTCCACTGCCCGCCCGAAGCGGCCGAGGTCAGCACGGCTTCGGTGAGGCGGGCGGCGCGGAGGCCGTCGGCGAAGGTGGGCAGGCCGTCGGCGACCGGTTCCCCGCGGACCGCGGTGTAGGTGTCGGCGACGAAGGCGTCGAAGCAGTCCTGGTAACCCTGCGCGTGACCGGCGGGCAGCCGCGAATAGGGCAGGGCGGCCGGGGAGAGCGTTTCGGGGTCGCGGACCAGCAGAGTGCTGCCGTCGCGGCGGCCCACCCACAGCTGCTCGGGCAGTTCCTGGTCGAAGCCGAGGCTGGCGTCGGTCCCGGAAACCTCCAGGTGCAGCCGGTTCTTGCGGCCCGCGGCGACCTGGCAGACCACCCCGGTGCCGAGGATCCCGCTGGTGGTGCGGAAGTGCAGCGTCACCAGGTCCTCAGTGGACACCGGCGCGGTGCCCCGGTGCGCGCGCACGGTCGCGCTCTGCGCGGACAGCGCCAGGATGCGCTCCCCGAGCACGAACTCCAGGAAGTCGCACCAGTGGGAGCCGATGTCGGCGAAGGCCCGCGAGAGCCCGCCGACCGCGGAGTCGACCCGCCAGTTGTCGTCTTCGGGGCGGGAGAGCCAGTCCTGCAGGTATCCGCCGTGGACCACGGACACCGCGCCCGGCTCCCCCGCCGCGATCCGCGCCCGCATTTCCCGCGCCATCGGGTGAAAGCGGTACACGAACGGAACGGTCGCCACCCGCCCGTGCTCGGCGGCGGCGGCCGCCAGCCGGTCCGCGTCCGCCGCCGAAGTGGCCAGCGGCTTCTCGCAGATCACGTGCGCGCCGGCGGACAGCGCCGCTTCGGCGGCCGTCGCGTGCATCGCGTTGGGGGTGCACACGTGCACCACGTCCGGGGCCGCGTCGGTCAGCATCGCCCGGAGGTCGGAGTAACCCTGAGCTGCGCCGACGGCCTCCGCGGCGGCGGCCGCACGGTCCGCGCTGGAGCCCACCGCACCGACGATCTCGGCACCCGCGCGACGGGCCGCTTCGGCGTGCACACGGCCCATGAACCCGTTGCCCACGACGGCCACCCGGGGCCGGGGAACAGCGGAGGGGGTCATCGACGGGGCCTCTGCGGAGAGGTCGGTCACAGCCATGTTTCGGGACACTACGGAGAACTTACGTTCATGGCAAGCAGAAGTATGTCCCTATTGATCTCAATTTGGGCACCGGTGTCCAGATGTCCACCAGTTGGCAGACTTGACAGCGCTCCGGGCAACCGAACGCAACCAAGGCGCTGCGCCGAAGTGATTACCTGCCGTGAGGGGCCGCCAGTCGTGGCGCGCTCGGCCACGGACACCACCCACCTGACCCAGGCGCAGATCCGGACGCCGTGCCAGGTGCGTGAGCGCGCACTGATTCGTCCTGTGTGGACGTATACGGCCCGTCACCGGGCCACGATGCCTCCCGCTTCCACCCGGTGCGGGCGGGGGCGCAGGGTCAGCTCACCGCTGCGGGGGTGCGCACCGACTCAGCCGGACGGGGCCCGGCTGAGGTCGACCACGCAGAACCGGTTGCCGTCCGGATCGGCGAGCACCACGAAGTCCGGGTTCGCCGGGTAGCGGTCCCAGTCCACCTCGCTCGCCCCGAGCCCGATCAACCGGCGCACCTCGGCCTCCTGCTCGGCCTCGGTGTCGACCACCAGGTCCAGGTGCAGGCGCGGATACGGCTCCACCGGCGATTCGCTGTACATCAGCCCGAGCGCGCGGGACCCGTCGGGGTGCTCCAGCGTCCGCCAGTCGTCACGGGCCCATTCGGCACTCTCGACCAGCCCGAGCGCCGCCGTCCAGAACGCCACCGCCCGCGGCACGTCCGAGACGCCGACCACGGGGAACCCAAGCCTCAGCACCCGCTCATCCTGCCACGCCGGCTTCCGAAGGCACCCGCTCACGGGTTCGCGCCCCGACGCGGAAGCCAGCCGCCGCTCGCGAACGCGCGAGCTGGCTTTCGGACCCACGCTCACCGGATCGCGCCGTGAATATGGAAGCCACAGACCTCAGACCCGCACACCCAAGGCCCGACCCCGGGCCCGCGCTCACGGAATCGCGCCACGACTCGAAAGCCACGGACCCAAGACTCGCGAACGCGGAAGGCACAGACCCGAACTGGCAAACCCATAGCTCGGGGATTCCGGCTCACTCCTGGCCCGCGCCGCCAACCCATGGCCCGGAACCCGGGCCCGCACTCAAGGTGTCACGCCCCGAATGCGATCGAGATCCGGGCTCACGCTCGCGGCACAAGCCGCGAGCGTGAGACCCCGATCAAGCGGTGGGCAAGGCGGCCAGGCGGGCGTTGATGCGCTCGATGTCGGCGACGGCGGTTTCCCGGCGTTGCTTGATCTTGTCGACGACGGCGTCCGGCGCCTTCTCCAGGAAAGCCTGGTTCCCCAGCTTCCCTTCCGTCTGCTTCAGCTCCTTCTGCGCGAGGCCGAGGTCCTTTTCCAGGCGCTTGCGCTCGGCCACCACGTCGACGGCGCCGGAGAGGTCCAGTTCCACTTCGGCGACGCCGGACGAGAGCGCGACTTCCAGCGACACGCTCGCGGTGAACTCCTCACCGGGAGCGGTGAGGCGGACCAGGGAGCGAACCGCGGCGTCCTGGGCGGACAGCGCGGTGAAGCCCGGGCCCGACAGCCGCGCGGCCACCTTCTGCCCCGGCTTGAGCCCCTGCTCCGATCGGAACCGCCGCACCTCGGTGACCAGTTTCTGCACGTCGGCGATCCGCTGGTCGGCCACTTCGTCGCGGTAACCCTCCGGCGGGGCCGGCCAGGCGGCGATCACCAGCGACTCCCCGCCGGTCAGCGCCTGCCACAGCCGCTCGGTGATGAACGGCATCAGCGGGTGCAGCAACCGCAGCACCGCGTCCAGCACGTGCCCGAGCACCAGCCGCGTGCGCTCCGCCGCTTCACCGGCGAACTGCACCTTCGCCAGTTCCACGTACCAGTCGCACAGCTCGTTCCAGACGAACTGGTAGAGCACCCCGGACAGCTTGGCGAACTGGAACCCGTCGAACAGTTCGTCCACTTCGGACACCACGGCGGTGAGCCTGCCGAGGATCCAGCGGTCGGCCTCGGTCAGCTCCGCCGCCGGCGGCAGCGGCGCCGAGACGTTGGCGCCGTTCATCAACGCGAACCTGGTGGCGTTCCACAGCTTCGTGCCGAAGCTGCGCGAACCGGCCGCCCACTCCTCGGCGATGGCCATGTCGTTGCCCGGGTTGGCGCCGCGGGCCAGGGTGAACCGGGTGGCGTCCGCGCCGAACTCGTCCAGCCAGTCCAGCGGGTCGATCACGTTGCCGCGTGACTTCGACATCTTCTTGCCCTGCGCGTCGCGGATCAGCCCGTGCAGGTACACGTGGTCGAACGGCTGCTTGCCGTCCATCGCGTACAGCCCGAACATCATCATCCGGACCACCCAGAAGAACAGGATGTCGTAGCCGGTGGACAGCACGCTGGTCGGGTAGAACTTGCGCAGGTCGGCCGTCTGGTCCGGCCAGCCGAGCGTGGAGATCGGCCACAGTCCCGAGGAGAACCAGGTGTCCAGCACGTCGGTGTCCTGGGTCCAGCCCTCGCCCGACGGCGGTTCCTCGTCCGGGCCGACGCAGACCACCTTGTCGTTGGGGCCGTACCAGACCGGGATCCGGTGCCCCCACCACAACTGGCGCGAGATCGTCCAGTCGTGCATGTTGTCGACCCAGTCGAAGTAGCGCTTGGCCAGCTCCGGCGGGTGGATCTTGGTGCGGCCGTCGCGCACCGCCTCGGCGGCGGCCTTGGCCAGCGGCTCGACCTTGACCCACCACTGCAGCGACAGGCGCGGCTCGACCACCGTGCCGCAGCGCGAGCAGTGCCCGACCGAGTGCAGGTACGGCCGCTTCTCCGCGACGATCCGGCCCTGCTCGCGCAGGGCCGCGACCACCGCGGGCCGCGCCTCGAAGCGGTCGAGGCCCTCGAACGGACCGGGCACGGTGATCGCCGCGCGCTCGTCCATGATCGTCAGCATCGGCAGGTCGTGGCGGCGGCCGATCTCGAAGTCGTTCGGGTCGTGCGCCGGGGTCACCTTGACCGCGCCGGTGCCGAACTCCGGGTCGACGTGCTCGTCGGCCACGATCGGGATCATCCGCCCGGTCAGCGGCAGCTCGACCTCGGTGCCGATCAGGTGCCGGTAGCGCTCGTCCTCGGGGTGCACCGCGACCGCGGTGTCACCGAGCATGGTCTCCGCCCGGGTGGTGGCCACGACGATGGCAGTACCACCACCGCCACCGTCGCCGTAGCGGATCGAGACCAGCTCGCCCTCGTCCTCCGAGTGCTCCACCTCGATGTCGGACAGCGCGGTGCGGCAGCGCGGGCACCAGTTGATGATGCGCTCGGCGCGGTAGATCAGCCCGTCCTCGAACAGGCGCTTGAACACCGTCTGCACCGCGCGGGACAGCCCGGTGTCCATGGTGAACCGCTCCCGGCTCCAGTCCACGCCGTCACCGAGGCGGCGCATCTGGCCGAGGATCTTGCCGCCGTACTCCTCCTTCCACTCCCAGACGCGCTCGACGAACTTCTCGCGGCCCAGGTCGTGACGGGAGACGCCCTGCCCGGCCAGCTCGCGCTCCACCACGTTCTGCGTGGCGATGCCGGCGTGGTCCATGCCGGGCAGCCAGAGCACCTCGTAGCCCTGCATGCGGCGGCGGCGGGTGAGCGCGTCCATCACCGTGTGGTTGAGCGCGTGGCCCATGTGCAGGCTGCCGGTGACGTTCGGCGGCGGCAGCACGATGGTGAACGGCGGCTTGTCCGAGCTCGCGTCCGCCTTGAAGTAACCCGCGTCTACCCAGCGCTGGTACATCGCGGCCTCTTCGTCGGCCGGGTTCCACGCGTTGGGCAGGTCGGGCTGGTTCAAGGCGTTCTCGGTCACCTGTCAAGTCTACGAACCGGCCGGGGTCGCGGGGCTGCGGGGCGGGGCGCACGATGGTGGGGTGACGGAGAAGGCACCACAGCAGGACATCGACGAGACCAAACTGGCCGTCGGCAAGCCGAAGAGCTGGGCGGCCGGCCTGCCCGGCGTGCTGGTCTCGCTCAAGCGGGGCCAGGAGCAGATGGGCGCCGGGCGCACCGTCCGGTCGCTGCGCGTGCTCAACCAGCGCGACGGGTTCGACTGCCCCGGGTGCGCCTGGCCGGAGCCGCGCGAGGACGACGGGGAGCACCGCAAGCTCGCCGAATTCTGCGAGAACGGCGCGAAGGCCGTCGCGGAGGAGGCGACCCGGCGCCGGGTCGGCGCGGAGTTCTTCGCCGCCCACTCCGTCGACGAGCTGGCCGGGCGCACCGAGTACTGGCTCGGGCAGCAGGGCAGGCTGACCGAGCCGATGGTGCTGCGCGAGGGCGCCACGCACTACGAGCCGATCGGCTGGGACGAGGCGTTCGAGCTGATCGCGAGCCGGTTGCGGGGGGGGGGGGGGGGGGAAAAGAACACACCCCCCCCCCCCCCCCCCCCCCCCCCCCCAACCCCCCCCCCCCCCCCCCCCCTCCCCCCCCCCCCCCCCCCCCCCCCCCCCCCCCCTCGCCCCCTCTCCCCCCCCCCCCCCCCCCCCCCCCCCCCCCCACCTCCACGGCATTCGTTTCGTGGTGACGGCACCATGAAGGGCCCCCGCGCATCCCGTGCGCGGGGGCCCTTTCGCGTCGTGCTCAGTCTTCCGCGGTGAGCAGGTCGTACGGGTCCTCCATCTCGTACCAGCCCAGCCCCGGCGGGCACCGGTCGTACCCCAGCAGCCGCCGGACCTCCTCCGGGTAGGCCAGCACCATCTCCCTGGGCACCGCCAGGTACTGGTTCTCCTCCTGCCGCAGGTTCCCCAGGTCCAGCGCGATGGTCATGCCGGTCCGCGGCGACGTGGAGACGTTCTTCCCGCCACCGTGGTAGACCCCGCCCAGCCAGATCAGCGCCCCGCCCGGCGGCAGCTCCGTCGGGATGGCCTCGCTCGCCAGCGGCGGCCGCTCGTCGTCCCAGTGGTGGCTGCCCGGGATCACCAGCGTGCCGCCGTTCTCCGCGGTGAACTCGCTCAGCGCCACCATGATCTGCACCCGGCTGGTCGGCCCCGGGTGACGGCGCAGGTGGAGCGCGTCGTCGCGGTGCAGCGGCTGCTTGCCCTGCCCGGGGTGGATGTCGATCAGCTGGGTACCGCTGATCTGGATGGTCGGCGTCATCTCGACCCGCGACCGGCCCAGCCAGATCGGCACCGGCTTCTGCATGATCCGCCGCGCCGCCCCCAGGTACAGCGGGTGCGTCACGATCGGCGTCAGCTCCTTCGTCCGCCCGAACAACGAGGACACCCGGCGCGTGCGCGTGCCGTTGTACCAGTCGTCCCCGTACGCCTGCGCGTCCAGCGCCGGGCGGAAGTCGGCCAGCAGGGCCTCGCGCGTGATGTCGTCGGCGAAGTCCTCGACGATGATCGCGCCATCGCGTTCCAGGATCTCTTCGACCTCGTCGAGGCCGTGGCCGGACCGGACGCGGACCAGACCGCTCACCGGGCCGCCGCCTTGGCTGCCACGTCCTTCACCAGCACCGCCAGCGAGGGGTCCTCCTCGAAGATGTCACCGACCTCGATCTCCACCCCGATCTCGTCCTCGATCCGGGACACCAGGCGCACCGCGGTGATCGAGTCGCCGTTGAGGTCGAAGAAGGTGGCCTCGCCCTTGCCGTCCGGCACGCTCAGCACCTCCTTCCAGATCTTCCCGACCGCCTGCTCGAGGTCCAGGTTGCTCGTCATCTCGCCCATCCTCCGGTTGTTCGTCGGCTAGATCTGGTCCAGCGGGGTGTCCGGCGCACCGACGGTGTTCTTCAGCGTGCCGAGGAAGTTCGCGGCCAGCTCACGCATGCCGTCCGCGTCGTACAGGTTGGTGTTGAAGCCGAGGGTGCCCGCCATCTCACCGTCGAACTCCATGTCGATGTGCCACATCGAGCCGTCCGGGATGTCCCCACCGGCGGCCTGCGGCAGCAGGCGCCGGCGAATCTCCTGATAGGTGAACCCACCGGCGTCCCCGGTCGCCGCGAACGGCGAGCGGAACACCTGGAAGGCGCACGGTGCGCCGTCGTCGGCCATGCCGGGGCCCATCAGCTGCGGGGCCTGCGCGGCGATCTCCCCGAACGGGATGTCCTGCGCGTAGGCCCGCAGGCAGGTGCGCCGGGTGCGGCTCACGACGTCGGCGAAGGTCTCGCAGCCGCTGAGGTCGGTGCGCAGCGGCAGGTAGTTGAAGAAGGCGCCGACGGTGTCGTGGAAGGAGGCCTCACCACGACCGGAGGTGAAGGTCATCACCACCACGTCGGTTTCGCCGGTCAGCTTGTGCAGGAAGGCGTTGTACGCGGCCAGCAGCACCATGAACGGCGAGCTGCGCGTGGTCTTCGCGGTGCTCAGCAGCGCCGCCCCGAGGTCCTCGGCGATGGAGAACCGGTGCCAGGCGGTGGTCTTGTCCCGGCCTTCCGACCGCGGGAAGTGCGTCTTCAGCGGCAGGATCTGCGCGCCTTCGAGCTCCTTGGCCCAGAACTCGCGCGACTTCGCGGCCGACTCGGAGGTCAGCTTCTGCTTCTCCCACACCGAGTACTCGGGGTACTGCCGGGCCTCGGCCAGGCCGTGCGGGCGGTTCTCCAGCCGACCGGCGTAGAGCGCGGCGAGGTCGCGCATGATCAGCGGCATCGACCACTCGTCGGCCGCGGTGTGGTGCACGATCAGCACGAGCACCGCGTCGCCGGCGTCGAACCGGCCGAGGAAGGCCCGGATCAGCGGCAGTTCCACCGCGCTGTACGAACCGGACTCGATCTCGCCGATGAACTGCTCGGCCCGCAGCTGGCGGTCGCCGGGCGCGACCTCACCGAGGTCGCGCACGGCCAGCGGGACCGGGCTCGGCGGCAGCACCTTCTGGTACTTCTCGTCGCGGATCACCAGCGTGCGCAACGCCTCGTGCCGCACCACCACATCGTCCAGAGCGGACTGCAGCACGGCCTCGTCGACCGCACCGGTGACCCGGACGCCGAAGATGATGTTGTACTTCGGGCCGAACGGGCCCGCCTCGTCGCCCTGGTCCCACATGCACAGGAACTCCTGGTTGAGCGACAGCGGGATCCGGTCCTCTGCAGTACTCATTTTTCTTCCGAACCCTTCTGGTCGTTCCACCGGCGACAAGCGGATCGTAGCCAGCGCCGAACACGCCGCGCTTCTCCCGAATTGCCTGGCCGGTGCGGCAATCGAGAAGACTCCGCGTAGTCGCGCGAATGCGACCATCGGGAGGATTGTCGGGTGATTCTCGGCTGATTTTTTCTAGGAGGAAATACTGATGACGACGATCGATCTTCCGACGCGGGAGCAACTTGTTCGTCGCGCGTCCGAGCTTTCGCCGCTGATCAAGCAGCACGCGGCCTGGGCCGAGGAGAACCGGCGCATCCACGACGAGTCGATCGAGGCGCTGGCCGACGCCGGCGTGTTCAAGCTCCGCGTGCCGAAGCGCTACGGCGGCTACGAAGCCGACACGCGCACCCTGGTCGACGTGGCCACCGAACTCGGCCGCGCCGACGCCTCCACCTCGTGGACCGCGTCCGTCTACTGGATCCCCACCTGGATGGCCTGCACCTTCCCGGACGAGGTCCAGGACGAGGTGTTCTCGACGCCGGACGTGCGCATCTGCGGCACGCTCAGCCCGTCGGCGATGGCCGCGCCGGTCGACGGCGGCATCGTGGTCAACGGCAAGTGGAGCTTCATCAGCGGCGCGCACCACGCGCACTGGCAGGAGATCATCGCCGTGCTGGTGGCGCCCGACCAGCAGCCGGTGCCGGTGATGGCGCTGGTGCCGATGTCCGAGCTGACCATCGTCGACGACTGGCACACCTCGGGCCTCAAGGGCACCGGCAGCGTCAGCACCGTCGCGCAGGACCTTTTCGTGCCCTCGGCGCGGGTCATCCCGCTGCCGCTGGTGCTGCAGGGCCAGTACGCGTCGCAGCTGAACGCGAACTCGCCGATCTACCGCAACGCGCTGCTGCCGGTGGCGTCCGCGTCGTCGATCGGCACCGTGGTCGGCGTGGCGCAGGCGGCGAAGGAGGCGTTCTTCGAGCGCGTCGGCAAGCGCAAGATCACCTACACCGCCTACGAGAACCAGGCCGAGGCGCCGATCACCCACTTCCAGGCGGCCGAGGGCACGCTGAAGGTGGACCAGATCGGCTTCCACGCCCAGCGGCTGACCTCCCTGGTGGACGGCAAGGGCGAGCAGGGCGCCGAGTGGAAGCTCGAGGAGCGCGCCCAGGCCCGCGCCGACATGGGTGCCGTGGTCAAGCTGGCCAAGGAGGCGGTCGACATCTTCGCCACCGCCAGCGGCGGTTCGTCGATCTACAGCGACGTGCCGATCCAGCGGATCTCACGGGACATCCAGGCGGTCAACCTGCACGCCCTGATGCACCCCAACACCAACAACGAGCTGTACGGGCGGGTCCTGTGCGGGCTCGAGCCGAACACCCTGTACATCTGAGCCGAGGGAGACACCGGAGATGACCACCGCCGCAGTCCGGACCACCCCGTCCGCCGGGGACCAGGCCGCCGTCGCGCACATCCCGCAGCGCATCATCGCCGCCTGGGCCGCGCACGACGCCGACGCCTTCGCCGAGGTGTTCACCGCCAACGGCACGATGATCCTGCCCGGTTTGTTCCGCAAGGGCAGGGACGAGATCCGCGCGTTCATGGCCGGCGCCTTCGCCGGGCCGTACCAGGGCACCCGGGTCACCGGCCAGCCGATCAGCATCGAGTTCTTCAGCGCCGAGGCGGGTGTGCTGATCACCCAGGGCGGCGTGCTCCACGGTGAGGAGACCGAGCCCGCCGACGAGCGCGCGGTGCGCGCTTCGTGGGTCGTGGTGAAGGAAGACGGCCAGTGGAAGCTGGCGGCTTACCAGAACAGCCCCCGGGGGTGATCCGGGGCGGGTCCCACCCCGGGTCTTGGTTGTGACTACGGAGGAGGGCCTTTGGTCAAGGCGGGAAAGATGCCTTGGCTAAGGGCCCTCCTCCGTGTTTTGGCTTTGGACCGGGAGGCGGGGGGTGGGCAGGGGGCGTCTGTCGGTTTGGTGGTGGGCGTGCGGAAGGGCTCCCGAGGCGGCTGGCCTCGGGAGCCCTTCGTTCGTCCGGCGTCAGCCGTTCAGGATGTTGCCTCGGAACTGGCGCAGCTCGTCGAAGTTCGACAGGTCGGGCACGGTCCAGCCGTTCAGGTCGTACTCCGACATGCACTGGTCGACGAAGGCCTTGTAGCCGTCGACCTCGCCGCTGGCCAGTTGCGCGTTGAGCAGCTCCACCCGGGTGTTCTCGTGGTTCCCCGCGTAGTTGCGCTCGTACAGCTCGTGGCGCCCGCCGAACTCGGTGCCGACGGCGTCCCAGAGCAGCTTCATCACCTTCATCCGCTCCACCGAGTCGACCCCGTCCGAACCGCGGACGTACTTGTCCAGGTACGGCCGGATCTCCGGGTTCGCGAAGTCCTCGACGCTCGAATTCGAGTAGATCAGCCCGCTGGCCACGTCCTGCATCACGATCTCCCGCACCCGCGGGTAACCGATCTGCATGAACCACCGGTACGCCTGGCCGTACGCCGGGTTCGGCAGCACGGCGCCGTTCTTCCACGCCACCGGGTTGCGCGCCGAGGCGTCGGACAGGCCCCAGAACAGGTTGCGCCAGGCGAGCACCTCACCGAGCCTGCTCTGCACCCCGCGGAAGTCCTTGGTGCCGGTGATCTCCAGCGCCTTGGCCAGCAGGCCGGCGATGAACTCCAGCTTCACCGCCAGCCGGGTGCAGCCGTGGAAGGTGAACCGCTCCGGGAAACCGGACCGGCCGGTGAACAGCTGCACCTTGCCGATGTGCCCGTAGATGAACACGTTCTCCCACGGGATCAGCACCTTGTCCAGCACCAGGATGGTGTCGTTCTCGTCCAGCCTCGACGAGAGCGGGTGGTCGAACGGGCTGCCCATCACCGCGGCCGTCGCGGTGTAGGAGGGGCGGCAGATCAGCTTCATGCCCGGCGCACCCATCGGCACCGTGGCGACCAGCGCGAACTCCTTCTTCTTGATCGGCAGGCCGTAGTGGGCGATGAAGTTGTAGTGGGTCAGCGCCGAACCGGTGGCGACCACCTTCGCACCGCTGACCACCAGGCCGGCGTCGGTCTCCTTCTCCACGTGGATGAAGACGTCCTCGACCTCGTCCGGCGGGCGGTTGCGGTCCACCGGCGGGTGCACGATCGCGTGGTTCCAGTACAGCACCTTCTCCTGCGACTCCCGGTACCACCGCCGCGCGTTGTCCTCGAACGGCGCGTAGAACTCGGCGTTCGCGCCGAGCGTGCCGAGGAACGCCGCCTTGTAGTCGGGGCTGCGGCCCATCCAGCCGTAGCTCAGCCTCGACCACGCCGCGATCGCCCGCTGGTCGGCGACCAGGTCCTCGGCGCTGTGCGGGGTGGTGAAGAACCGGTGGGTGTACCCGTCGGAGCCGGTGTCCGTCGGCGCGGTCAGCACGTCCCGCTGGGCGGGGTCGTGCAGCGCGTCGTAGAGCCGGGCGGTCATCCGGATCGGGTTGCGGAACGCCGGGTGCGTGGTCACGTCCTTGACCCGCTCGCCGTAGAGGTAGATCTC
The DNA here is from genome assembly GCF_056431745.1 of Amycolatopsis sp. NPDC045836. Classification (NCBI taxonomy): domain Bacteria; kingdom Bacillati; phylum Actinomycetota; class Actinomycetes; order Pseudonocardiales; family Pseudonocardiaceae; genus Amycolatopsis; species Amycolatopsis sp. NPDC045836. Next base: position 173,316 of record NZ_JBWKKF010000013.1, read on the forward strand.
CCGGTCGTCCCGCAGGCTTTCGATGTATTCGTCACCGGTGAACGGGCGTGTCTTCCGCACCCCGTTCTGCTCGTCCGTCATCGGACTCTCCCTCGTGGGTTTCTCAGCGCAGTTCGACACCGCACTGGCGGGCGGCGTCGACGAACTCGCCGCGTGAGATCGCCGCGGCCACCGCTTCGATGTCGTCGCTCATGAATCGGTCGCGGTCCACCGTGGGCACCAGCGAGCGCACCATTTCGTAGGTGGCCTTGGACACCGGGCTCAGGCCCGCGTACCGGCCGGACAGGTCGACCGCCTGCGCCGCGGCGAGGAACTCCACGGCCAGGATGTAGTTGACGTTGCCGAGCACCTTGCGCGCGTTGCGGGCGGCGATCAGGCCCATGCTGACCACGTCCTGGTTGTCGCCGTTGGACGGCACGCTCTGGATGCTGGCCGGCCCGATCGTCCGGTTCTCCGCGACCAGCGCGGTGGCCGGGTACTGCGCCCCGGCGAACCCGCTGTTCAGCCCCGGGTCCCCGGCCACCAGGAACTCCGGCAGGCCCTCGCTGAGGTAGCGGTTGAGCAGCCGGTTGGTGCGCCGCTCGGAGAACACGCCCAGCTGGGTCAGGCCGAGGTTGAGGAAGTCCATCGCGAAGGCGATCGGCTGGCCGTGGAAGTTGGCGCCGTGGAAGATCTCCTGGCCCTCGAAGAACAGCGGGTTGTCGTTGCTGGAGTTCAGCTCCGTGGTCAGCTTCTCCTGGGCGTGGTAGACGGTGTCGCGGACCGCGCCGACCACCTGCGGGATGGCCCGCAGCGTGTACGCCTTCTGCAGGTACACCTCGGTCTTGGTGACACCGGTGTCGTCGCGGGCGGCTTCGGCCTGGCGGCGCAGCTCGGCGTGCTCCAGGGCCAGTGCGGTGCCCTCCATCAGCGCGCGCATGTTGAACGCGGTGTCGATCTGACCGCGGTGCGGGCGGGCGATGTCGTGGCCCTCGGCCAGGAACGGGCTGGTGGAGGCCTGCAGGGTCTCCAGCACCAGCGCGGTGACGATCTCCGCCTGCCGCACCTGGTCCAGCGCGCGGCCGGCCACCAGCGAGCCGAGCCCGGTCATCGCCGAGGTGCCGTTGATCATCGCCAGGCCCTCTTTGAACCGCAGCTCCAGCGGCTTGATGCCGTGGGCCTTGAGCACCGGCCCGGTCTCCACCCGCTTGCCGTCCTTGAGCAGGTAGCCCTCGCCGATCAGGGTGATCGCGATGTGCGAGAGCGGCGCGAGGTCACCGCTGGCGCCCAGCGAGCCGACCTCCGGGATGGCCGGGGTGATGCCGAGGTTCAGGTACAGCGCCAGCCGGTCGAGCAGTTCGGGGCGCACCGCGGAGTAGCCCTTGGCCAGCGCGTTGAGCCGCGCCGCGAGCATCGCGCGGGACTCCTCCTCGGAGAACAGCGGGCCGACGCCGGCGCTGTGGCTGCGCACCAGGTTGGTCTGCAGCTCCACCTCCTTGGAGACGTCCACCTGCATGTAGATCATCTCGCCGTAGCCGGTGGTCACCCCGTAGACGGGCGCGCCCTGGTTGACCGTCTCCTCGAAGATCTTGCGACTGGCCGCGGCCTTGGCCATGGACTCCGGGGACACCGTGCACTTCACCTCGCGCGCGGCGACCCGGCGGACACCGGCGATGTCGAGGCTTTCGCCGTCGAAGGTAACCGGCATCTCGGCGTCGACCACAGAATCAGTCACGTTCCTCACTCCTCTTCTTCACAAGTGGTGCACAGCACGGACAACCCGGCCGGGGTCGGATCGGCGAAGACGTCCCAGAGGGACAGTTCGGCGCCCAGCCGTTCGCGGATCAGGTGCAGCAACCGGGGCAGCAGGACCGAGTGCCCGCCCACGGCGAAGAACGTGTCGTCCGCCGCGACCGCGGCGGAGCCGGTCAGCTCCGCGAAGATCGCCGCGACGGCCAGGCACGCCGGGGAGTCCGGCTGGTCCCGGACCACCGCCGCCTCCGGTTCGGGGACCGGCAGCCGCCGCCGGTCGATCTTGCCGCCGACGTTGCGCGGCAGCGCTTCGACGACCTGGTGGGTCAGCGGCAGCAGCGTCTTGCCGAAGCGGCTCATCAGGTGCCGCCGCAGGTCCGCCGCCGCCACCGGCTCGGCGAGCACCACGTAGGCGAGCAGGCGGGACACCAGCCCGTGCGCCCCGGGGACGCCGACCACGGCGCAGTCGGCGATCGACGGGTGCGCGGCCAGCGCGGCCTCCACCTCGCCGAGTTCGACCCGCATGCCCAGCACCTTCACCTGGGCGTCGCGGCGGCCGCGGAACTCCAGCACGCCGTCGTGGCGCAGGCGGCCGAGGTCGCCGGTGCGGTAGCAGGCCCCGCCCGCCACACCCAGTTCCGGCCGCGGGCGCAGGGGTTCGAAGGCGTTCGTGGTGACGTCGCCGAGGTATCCCGGGGTCAGGTACGGGCTGCGCAGCACCAGGTGGCCGGTCACCCCGGCCGGGCACGGGCGGTCCTCGTCGTCGACCACCAGCACCTGGCGCCCCGGGATCGGCCTGCCGATCGGCGCCACCCCGTTCAGGTTGACCGTCACGTCGTACCAGGTGGCCAGGATGGCTTCGGTGGGCCCGTACAGGTTGACCAGCCGCGCCGAGGGCAGCGCCGCGCGCAGGCCGTTGGCCAGGGCGGCGGGCAGCGCTTCCCCGGCCAGCAGCAGGTGGTTCAGCGCGGGCAGCCGCTCGCCGGTGCGGGTCAGCACGGCGAGCACCTCACGGGCGAAGCTGGGCACCGTCTGGAAGTGCGTGATGCCCTCGGCCGCCAGCCACGCGGTCAGCTTCTCGGGATTGGCCCGGATGCGGTCGGGCACGGGGTGCAGGGTGGCGCCACTGGTCAGCGCGGCGAACATCTCGCACAGGCTCGCGTCGTAGCCCGGTGCCGCCCACTGCGCGAGCCGCGCGCCGGGGCCGAGGCGGAATTCGGCGGCGAACCAGTTGACGAACTGCGCGAGCGTGGCGTGGTTCTGCGTGATGCCCTTGGGCTTGCCGGTCGAGCCGGAGGTGTAGGCGACGTAGGCGGGGTCGGTGAGCGCGACGGCCACCGGCCGCGGGGTGGCCGGCTCGATCGCGTTCACGTCGAGCACCGTGCCGTCGAGTTCGCCGGCGTACCAGGCGGCGATCCCGTCCTCCTTGTGCTCCCCCGTGCCGTTCGTGAGCAGCACCGCGGGCTTGAGGTCGGCGAGCACCGACCGCGCCCGCTCCCCCGAGTCGCCGGCGGCCAGGCAGACCACGTGCGCCCCGGCGGTGAACGCGCCGAGCACGGCGGCGGCCTGGGTGGCGCCGGTGCCCATCCGGATGGCGACCGGTCCCGGCGGCAGCACGGCCGCGATCGCGTCGGCGCGGGCGAGCAGTTCGTCGTAGGAGACCCCGGGCAGCGCTTCGCCGGACTGCGCGCGGACCTGCGCGGCCACCGTGGTGGTGACCGGTGCGGTGGCCTCGATCCGGTCGGCCGCGACGATCGCGGTCTTGATCCGGGCCGGGGTGTCCAGCGGCAGGTTCGCCACCGGCAGGTCGGGGTGCGCCAGTGCCGCTTCGACCAGCGTGCGCAGCTGCACGGCGACGAACCGGGCGATCCGCGCGTCGATCATCGCCGTGCGGTACCGGAAACCGCCGGTGATCTCCGGTTTCACCTCGTCGACGGCCAGGGTGAAGTCGGTGTCGGCCCACTGCGGGTCGATCCGCTCGCGTCGCACGGTGCAGCCGCGCAACCGCAGCGCCGGGTCCTTCACGTCGACCCCGCGCAGCAGGCCGTCGGACTCCACGATGGACTCGTGCTCGCGGTGGACGAAACCGGCGTCGAAGAACGGGCCGTGCCGCGGGTCGCGGGCCGGGTTCACCGCGCGGGCCAGCTGCCCCTCGGTCGGCCCGCCGTGCGCGGCCGCTTCCCGCACCTGGATCCGCACCCGGTTGAGCACCTCGCGGAAGCTCGGCCGCCCGCCGAACCCGGTGGTGAGCACCAGCGGCGAGTCGAACGGGCCGACCGCGCGGTCGAAGGCCGACCACGGCCGGGCCCGCACCGGCAGGCCCACCGCGACCCGCTCCGCCGCCCCGAACCGGTGCAGCAGGCAGGTGAACGCGGTGAACAACACCGTCGCCGGGTCGACGCCCTGCTCACGGGCGAAGGCGACCAGCTCGCCCGAAAGCTCCGCACCCCAGTTGAACCGCACGGTGCCGCCGGTGACCGACGGCCCGGCCGGCCGGTCGCGGTGCAGCGGCAGGGTCAGCGCCGGGGTGGCGGCGAGCTGGGCACGCCAGAAGTCCAGCAACCGCTCGTGCTCGGCCGAGCCCTCGCGTTCCCGTTGCCACCGCGCGAATTCCTCGTACTGGAGCAGCGGGTCGCGCAACGCCTCGCGCAAGGGGCGGCCGGTGATCCCGGCGGTGTAGAGCCGGGACAGCTCGTCGAGCAGGATCACCACGGACGACTCGTCGGCCACCGCCCGGTGCGCCACCAGCACCACCACGTACGCGCCGGGTGCGGTACCGGCCACGGTCAGCCGGGCGAGCGGGCCTTCGGCGAGCCACAGCGGTTCACCGATGATGTCGGCGCACAGCTCGTCTTCGGCGTCCTCCGCGTCCGGCACCAGGCCCAGGTCCACGAAGGACTTGCCGACCTGGTCGGCGGCGGCGGTGCGCGGCACCGGCCGCCCGCCGACCTCGGTGAGGCTCGTGCGCAGGACCCGGTGCCTGCGCACCACCTCCTGCCAGGCCCGGCCCAGCAGCTCGACGTCCAGCTCACCGGTGACCCGGTAGGCCCGGCTGCGCACGGCGGTCGGGGAACCCGGGTCGAGCCGGTCGGCGAACCACACCTCGTCCTGCCGGACGGAGGTGACGGCGGGGCCGCGGTTGTGCTCCGACACTGCAGTTCCTCCGTTCCGGTGGGTCGACGAGGACGGGACTACGCCGCCTTCTGCGCCTCGGCGGCGGTGTTCCCCTTGGGCAGCGCGGTCACCTTCGGCGCCGCCGCGCTGCGCGGCACCGCCTGGTTCTTCCGGCCGAACAGCACCGCCTTGAGGATCTTGAACAGGATCTTCGGCTGCATCAGCGTTTCCGGCTTCGCGACCATGCCGGCGGTCTTCATGTACGCGGCGGCGACATCACCGTCACGCGAAGCCGCGGTCTGGGTCAGCGACAGGAAGAACTGCTGCACCTTCAACGCGAACGTGCGGTTGCCCTCGACGCCGGGGAAGCTCAGGTCGACGGTGTTCGTCATCTCCCACGGCGGGTCGATCACGTCGCGCGCCAGGTCGGCGAAGTACATCTTCGGGTCCGGGGTGGCACCGCTGTGCAGGTGCCCGCGGATGGTCAGCGCGGACAGCGCGGACACCGTCATGCCCTGGGCGTACACCGGGTTGAAGCAGGTCACCGCGTCACCGACGACGAGCAGGCCGTCCGGGAAGCGGTCCATCTTCTCGTACCGACGGCGCAGCGTGGTCGGGAAGCGGAAGGCGACCGGCTCGTCCAGGATCTCGGCGGTCTTGACCGCGTGGTAGATGTCCTGGGTGGACAGCGTCTTCAGCCACTCGAACAGGCCCTCCTGGTCGGTGGGCGGGTGGTCGCCGAGCAGGCCGTAGGTGGTCAGCTCGACCCGGCCGCCGTCGGTCTTGGTGAAGATCGCACCGCGGGGCAGGGCCGCCGAGGCGACCGGGTTGATCGACAGGTCGCCGTGGTAGACGTCCTCGGTGAGCCGGTAGTGCTGGGTGACGTACCCGAGGCCGATCTTCTTGCGCTCCTCCTCGACCCGGCCGTAACCCAGTTCCTCCAGCCAGATCGGCGTGCGCGAGCCGCGGCCGGTGGCGTCGACCACCAGGTCGGCGTTGAGCACCTTCTCCGCGGACTTGGTGCCGAGGCGCTGCACCTTGACCCCGGTCACGCGGCGCTTGTCCTCGCTGGTGACCAGGCCGAGGATGTCGTGCTTCTCCACGAAGCTGACGTTCTCCAGCGCCTGGGTCCGGCGGCGGATGTGCTTCTCCAGCATCGGGCGGCTGGCCGCGACGCAGGTCAGCCCGGCGTCCTGCTGCTTGATCGGCTTGCCCTTGAAGTACCAGCGCACGTCGCCGGCCAGGTCACCGGTGGGCACGCCGTCGGCGAAGATCTCCTCGGTGATGCCGGGGAACATCTCCTCCATCGCCAGCTGACCACGGGCGAGCAGGCCGTTGATGTGCTTGCCCTGCGGGCAGGACCGCCGCGGCCCGTCGACGCCGATGAGCGCGTCGCGGTCCACGATGAGCACCTCGTCGTAGGCATCGGCGAGCACCCGGGCGGCGAACAGCCCCGCGATGCTCCCGCCGAGCACCACCGCGCGTGTTTTGGTCACGTCGGCCATAACGGTTGTCTCCTCGAAATCCGCAGATAGTGATCAGGTGCCGACGAATTCCGGCGAACCATCGATCTTCACCACGACATCGTCACGCCCCGCGGTGGCGCGAAGCATCTCCTGGACTGCGGGCCTGGCCGTTCTTCTCCGTCATTGCGGGACCGCGTTCGGCGCGCTCCCAAACGAGTTCCGTTGTCGTAGGCTGATTTTCGTCGGTGGGATCCGGTTTTTCGAGACGAGCGAGGAGCGCGGGCGCATGTGCGGAATCGCGGGATCGGTCGCCCTGCCCCACGCCCGGCCGATCGCGGCCGCCGAACTGGGCCGGATGACCGCCGAGCTGCTGCACCGCGGCCCGGACGAGGACGGTTTCCACCTCGACGGCCCGGTGGCGCTGGGGTTCCGCAGGCTGAGCATCATCGACCTCGGCGGCGGCAGCCAGCCGATGTTCAGCGAGGACGGCGAAGTCGCGCTCGTCTGCAACGGCGAAATCTTCAACCACCGCGAACTGCGGGCGGAACTGGAGGCCAAGGGCCACCGCTTCCGCACCGACTGCGATGTGGAAGTGGTCGTCCACCTGTACGAGGAAGAGGGTCCGGAACTGCTGAACCGGCTCAACGGCCAGTTCGCCTTCGCCCTCTACGACCGGCCGATGGACCGCCTTTTCCTGGCCCGCGACCACGCCGGGATCGCGCCGTTGTTCTACACCAGAACGGCCGACCACTTCGTGTTCGGTTCGGAGATCAAGGCGATCCTCCAGCACCCCGGGGTGCCCCGCGCGGTCGACCTGACCGGGCTGGACCAGGTGCTCACCTTCCCCGGCCTGGTCAGCCCGCGCACCATGTTCCGCGGCGTGTCCAGCCTGCCGGGTGGGCACTACCTGCTGGTGCAGCACGGCGAAGTGCGGGAAACCCGGTACTGGGACCTCGATTTCCCGGTCGAGGAAGGCCAACCGCAGCCGGACGAGTACTACGTGGAGAAGCTGCGGGAACTGCTGACCACCTCCGTGCGCCGCCGGCTGCAGGCCGACGTCGGCGTCGGCTTCTACCTCAGCGGTGGCCTCGACTCCTCGTTGATCGGCGCGCTCGTCGGCGAATCCGTGCGCGACCCGCATTCGTTCTCCATCACCTTCCCGGAAGCGGACATCGACGAATCCGGGCACCAGCGGCTGATGGCGGCCAAGATCGGCTCGGTGCACCACGAGGCCCCGTTCTCCGACGACGACATCGCCGCCGAACTGCGGCGCATGGTGGTGCACGCGGAAACCCCGGTGAAGGAGAGCTACAACACCTGCTCGATGGTGCTTTCCGCGCTGGCCCGCGAACACGGCGTCAAGGTCATCCTCACCGGGGAGGGCGCGGACGAGTTGTTCGGCGGTTACGTCGGCTACCGCTTCGACGGCCGCCGCGGCACCGGCCGCACCGGCGACCCGCTGGAGGACGCCCTCGAAGACGGCCTCCGCCAACGGCTCTGGGGTGCGGCGGACCTGTTCTACGAGCGCCAGTACCACGCCTGGCGGCGGTCCAAGATGGACATCTTCAGCGAGGACCTGCAAGCCTGCTTCGCCGAGTTCGACTGCCTGGCTGGCCCGGTGGTGGACACCGCCATGCTGGCCGGGCGGCCGCGGCTGAGCCAGCGGTCCTACCTGGACTTCAAGCTGCGCATGTCGGACCACCTGCTCTCCGACCACGGCGACCGGATGGCGCTGGCCAACTCGATCGAGGCGCGCTACCCCTTCCTGGACCGCGACGTGGTCGAGTTCGCCCGCACCGTGCCCGCCCACCTGAAGGTGCACCGGCTCGGCGAGAAGTTCGTGGTGAAGCAGGCCGCGCAGGGCCTGGTGCCGCCGGAGATCATCGGCCGGGAGAAGTACGGCTTCCGCGCGCCGGGCAGCCCCGGCCTGCTGCGCCGGAACCTCGAGTGGGTCGGCGACCTGCTCTCCCACGACCGGATCAAGCGCCAGGGCTACTTCGACCCGCACGTGGTCGACCACCTCAAGGCCCGCTACCTGCGTGACGGTTTCGAGGTCCACCCGCACTTCGACGACGACCTGCTGCTCGTCGTGCTGACGTTCGGCATCCTGCTCGACGAGTTCGGGCTGCCCGGTAACGGTTAAGAGGAGAAACGATGGGTTTCGAAGCGGTCCAGGCGCTGGTGGCGAAGGCGATCCGGCGCTTCCCCGACCACGTCGCGGTCGAGTCCGCCGACGGCAAGCTCACCTACGCCGAATTCGACCGGCGCGCGGACGACATCGCCGCCGCGCTGCAGGAAGCGGGCGCGGCCCCCGGCGCACTGGTGCCGGTGCTGGCCGAAGACCGCCGTGAACTGGTCGCCGCGGTGCTCGGGGTGCTGCGCATCGGCGGGGTGGTCGTGCCGCTGGACGCCACCGCGCAGCAGCGGCGGCTGGAGCAGGCGCTCAACGACACCGACGCCTCGTGGGTGGTCACCGGTTCCGACCTCGGCGGCCTGCCCGCCAAGGTGCTCGCCGCGGCCGGGGCCACCGAAACCACCCGGATCGACATCGCCGACACCGCCGGTACCAGCGCACGCCGGGCCGTGGTGCCGCACGAGCCGAAGCCGGACGACCCCTGCTACGTCTTCTTCACCTCCGGCTCCACCGGCCGCCCCAAGGGCATCGTCGGCAGGCTCGGTTCGGTCGACCACTACATCCGCTGGGAGACCGGACTGCTCGGCGTGGACGAGGGGTGGCGGGTCAGCCAGCTGATCAGCCCGGCCTTCGACGCCGTGCTGCGCGACCTCTTCGTTCCGCTGACCACCGGTGCGACGATCTGCGTGCCGCCGAAGGACACCCTGCTCGACGCCGCCGCGCTGAGCCGGTGGCTGAACGCGGCGGAGATCTCGCTGGTCCACTGCGTACCGTCGGTGTTCCGCCGGTTCGCCACCGCGCCCGGTGCCCACGGGTTCGCCGCGCTGCGGTGCATCGCGCTGTCCGGGGAGAAGCTGGCCCCGCGCGACGCCGCCGGCTGGTTCGACCGGTTCGGCGAGCGCACCAGGCTGCTGAACCTGTACGGGCCGTCGGAAACCACGATGACCAAGACGTACCACTTCGTCACGCGAGCCGACACCGAACGCGACTCGATCCCGATCGGCCTGCCGATGCCGGAGACCGAGGTGCTGCTGCTCGACGACCGCGGTGCGCCCGCCGCGCCGGGTGAGGTCGGCGAAATCCACCTGCGCACCGCGCACCGCTCGCTCGGTTACCACCGGCAGCCCGACGCCACCGCCAAGGCGTTCGTCACCGGCACCGGCGGCGAACCGCTCTACCGCACCGGCGACTTCGGCCGCCTCACCGCCGACGGCCTGCTGGAGTACCTGGGGCGCAAGGACCACCAGGTCAAGGTCGGCGGGGTCCGCGTCGAACTCGGCGGGGTGGAGAGCCTGCTGCGCGAGCACCCCGCGGTCGCCGAAGCCGCCGTGGTGGCGGGTGAATCCGCCGACGGCACACCGTTCCTGTGTGCCCACGTCGAACTGGGCACCGAGGTCGAACCCGCACTGCTGCGCGCCCACCTGCGCGAGCGCCTGCCCGAGGCCGCCGTGCCCGCGGTTTTTGTGCCGACCGCCGAGCTGCCCCGCACCATCAGCGGCAAGATCGACCGCCGCGCCCTGCCCGCCACCCCGCCGGCCACCACCGTCGAGGTGCTCGCCCCGCGGACGCCTGCCGAGCAGGCCATCGCCCGGATCTGGGCGGGGGTGCTGCCGGGCGCGGTGGACGTCCGGCAGGACTTCTTCGACGCGGGCGGCAGTTCGCTGCTGGTCATCGAACTGCTCGCCCGGCTGTCCGCCGAGTTCGGGGTTTCCGTGCCGCTGCACGAGTTCCTCTCCGCGCCGACCGTGGCCGCCGTCGCCGAGCTGATCGAGGGCGCCCTGATCGCCGACGACACCGACGACCTCGGTCTGTGACGCGCCGACCTGAGCCCACTGGAGGCACCACGATGACCGAACCGAAGCTGCTCACCACCGATCCGGCCCGGGCAGCGGTGATCGAGCAGGAGGTCGAAGCCGCGCTGCGACGGCACGAGGGCGTCGCCGACTGCGTGGTGGTCTTCGCCGGCGTCGGCGAGTCGGCCAGGCGGAACTGCGTGCGCTGCGGCATCACCGGCAAGTACCCCGGCCTGACCTTCGACCCCGCCGGGGTCTGCTCGCTGTGCACGCTGTACGAGGAGAACAAGGCGCAGATCGACGCCTACTGGGGCGAGCTGTCCGAGCTGGCCCCGAAACTGCGGGCCAAGGCCGAGGCCGCCGGGTCCGAGTACGACTGCCTGCTGCTGTTCAGCGGTGGCAAGGACAGCACCTACGTGCTCTACCGGCTGGTCGACCTCGGCCTGCGGGTGATGACCTTCACCTTCGACAACGGCTTCATCTCCACCACCGCGCTGCGCAACGTCGAAGAGGTGACCGGGGAGCTCGGCATCGAGCACGTCACCAAGACCCGCGCCGACCAGAACAAGATCTTCCTGCTCAGCCTGCAGGAGCACAAGAGCGTGTGCAACGGCTGCTTCCGCTCGCTGCTGGACCTGAGCACCGAGCTGGCGCACCACCGCGGCATCCCCAGCATCGTCACCGGGCTCTCGCGCGGGCAGATCATGGACGAGCGGCTGTCGTGGTTCCACCAGCAGGGCATCTTCGACCGCGACGAGATCGAGGAGAAGCTGGCCCTCGGCCGCCGCGTCTACCACCAGTCCAGCGGCACCGGCGCGGAGGCCGCCGCGGTGGACTCGGTGGAGGTGGTCGACTTCTACCGCTACTCCGAGGTGACCAAGGACGAGATCCGCGCGCTGCTGAAGTCGCGGTCGAAGATCTGGCAGAACCCGGACGACACCGGGTTCTGCAGCTCGAACTGCCTGATCAACGACGTCGGCGTGTACGTGCACAACGCCGAGCGCGGGTTCCACAACTACGAGGCCCCGACGCGCTGGGAGGTCCGGCTGGGGCACCTCGCGGTCGCCGAGGCCGACGAGGAGCTCCAGGGGCCGGTGAACTCCACCCGGGTCAAGCGGATGCTGGCCAAGATCGGTTATCCCGATCCCGCCGAACACGCCCACCTGGGTGCCCGTATGACGGCGTACTACGTACCGAGAGGCGGTTCGGAAGAAGCCGTGCGCGCGGCCGTGGCGGCGGTGCTGCCGGACGGGCTGGTGCCCGAGCGCTGGGTGGCGGTCGACGAGATCCCGCGGCGGGCGGGGGTGGTGGACCGGTCGGCGCTGAAGGCCCCGGTGTCCACCCGCTTCGGCCGGGGCAACGAGGACTCCTCGTACCCGCTGACCGCGTCGCAGCAGCGGGTGACCGAGCGGACCCCGCTGGCCGAGCAGGCCAGGGCGCTGCTGGTCACGCTGCCGGGTGCGGTGGACACCGCGAAGGTGAAGAAGATCGTGCTCCAGCTGCTGATGCAGCACGACGCCATGCGGATGCGGTTCACCAGGGACGAGCACGGCTGGCGGCAGCAGCCCGCCGGGGCGGGCGGCACGCTGCCGGTGGTCCGGCTGGACCTGACCGCGGTCACCCCCGAAGCGGAGGGCCCGCTGCTGCGGCGGGCGGTGGCCAAGCTGCGGGCCCGGCTCGACCTGGCGGCGGGACGGGTGTTGCAGGTGGCCGTGCTCGAACGCGGGCAGCGGCCGTCCGGGCTGCTGCTGGTGCTGCACGAACTGGCCGCCGACACCGCGTCGTGGCGGCTGGTCCTGGAGGACGTGGTCATCGCCTGCCGTCAGATCGGCGCCGGGGAACCGGTGGAACTGGCCCGCTCGGAACCCTTTCCCGGCACCGCCCCCGTGCTCGACGACGCCCCCGCCGATCCCGGCCCCGCGCGAGCCGTGCTGACCGCGCTGGGGGCGGTGCTGCCCGCGGCGCTCGGCCGGGAGTCGGTGACCGTCGACGTGGCCGACCACACCGCCCCGCACCGCCGGGCCGGCCGCATCGTCGGCCGCCTGTCCGACGTGGACACCTGGCGGGTCGGGCCGGGGCTGCTCGAACCCGCGGACGGGCCCGGCGAGGTCCGCTACGACCACTTCGGCGACGTGACCACGCTGCTGCCCGCCGCGGCCCCGGTCAAGGTGGCGGACGTGCCCGACGTCGACTTCACCGAGCTGCCGGGCAGCGGGCCGCACCGGATCTCGGTCACCGGCGCCGTCCGGGGCGGGGAGCTGCGGCTGACCTGGCACGGGGCGCCCGACGGCGTGCCGCAGCGGGTCGCCGATCGGCTGGGTTAGCGGTGCCCGCCACGCTGGGGGTGCTCGGCGGCATGGGACCCGCGGCCACGGCCGAGTTCCTCCGGCTGCTGGCGTTGCGGGTCCCGGCCAGGACCGACCAGGAGCACCCGCGGATCGTGCTGCTGTCCGAACCGTCGGTGCCCGACCGCACCGACGCCCTGCTCGCCGGGCAGGACACCCCGTTGCAACCGATCCGCGACGGGCTGCGGACGCTGGCCGGCTGGGGCGCGGACCTGCTGGCGGTGCCGTGCAACACCGCGCACGTGTTCATCGACCGGCTGCGGTTGCCGGTGCCGGTGGTGCACATCGTGGACGCCACGCTGCGGGTGGCCCGGCGGGTGAGCCCGTCCGGGGCCTGGCTGACCGCCACCACCGGCACCGTGACCAGCGGGCTGTACCAGCAGCGGGCCGCCGCGCTCGGCTATCCGCTGCTGGTGCCCTCGGCGGCGTGGCAGCAGCGGATCCACCGGGCCGCCTCGCTGGTCAAGGCCAACCGCACCGAGGAGGGCGCCGAGGTGTTCGCGGCGGTGGTCGCCGAGCTGTGGCGGCGGGACCGGCGCCCGGTGGTCACGGCGTGCACGGAGCTGCCGATCGCCTACACCGCGGCCGGTCTGCCGCCGGGGTCGGCGGTGTCCAGTTTGGACGCGCTGGCCACCGCCTGCGCGGAGGAGTTGTACCGGGCGGTGGCCCCGCTCCGGATCGCCGGTTGAAGGGAGCGATGATGGCCGGATCGTGGACGGCGGTGCTGCGTGCCGCCGAGGGGGTGCCCGGGGCACGCGTGGTGCTGGTCCCGCACGCCGGTGCCGGGCCGAACGTGCTGATGCCGCTGGCCGAACGCCTGCCGGCGGGCTTCGAGGTGCTCGGGGTGACGCTGCCCGGCCGGGAACGCCGGTTCTCCGAGAGCTTCAAGGAGACGCCGTCGGATCCGCACGCGGTGGTGGCGGGGGTGCTCGGCGAACTCGTCGCGCTGCCCGCGCTGCCGACCGTGCTGTTCGGGCACAGCATGGGGGCCGCGCTGGCCGCCGCGATCGCGCTGGCCAAGCCGGAGCCGTTCGCCGGGCTGGTGCTCAGCGCCTACCCGTCCGGGGGCTCGGCCGCCGAGCGGGCAGGCCGGTGGAGCGACGACGACCTGGTCAAGATCATGCGCGCCGGTGGCGGCACCCCGGAGGAGATCCTGGCCAGCCCGTTCTGGCGCGAGCACGTGATGGCGTTGCTGCGCTCGGACCTGACGCTGGGGCTGCGGCTGGCCCAGGTGAGCTTCCTCGGCCCGGTGGCGGTGCCGCTGACCGTGCTCGGCGCGCACGACGACCAGCTGGTGCCCCCGGCCGAGCTGCCCGCGTGGCGGGCACGGGCCGGGGCGGGGCTGCGGACGCGGATGTTCGACGGCGGGCACTTCTACCTGCTGGACGAACCGCACGTGGGGGCAGTGGCCGCCGAGATCGCTCGAGCGGGCCTCGGCAATCAGGAAGACGCGCAGGTCGAAGGCGATGGGAGAGGCTGGACGCATGACTGAGTTCGAAGGCAAGTCCGTACTGATTTCCGGTGGTGGCAGCGGTATCGGCCTCGCCACCGCGCAGCGGCTGGTGGCCGCCGGCGGGCGCGTGGTGCTCGCCGGGCGCAGCCGCGAACGGCTGAACACCGCGGTCAAGGAACTCGACGCCGGTGAGCGCGTGCTCGCCGTGCAGGCCGACGTGTCCAGCACCGCCGACCTCGACGCCCTGTTCGCCGAGGTGGGTGCGACCGTCGGCAAGCTCGACGGCGTGTTCGCCAACGCGGGCACCGCCTCGGCGGGTCTGCTCGGCGACGTCTCCGAGGAGGAGTTCGACCGGGTCGTCGGCACCAACTTCAAGGGCACCTACTTCACCGTGGCCAAGGCTGTGCCGTTCCTCAACGAGGGCGCTTCGGTGGTGCTCAACGGTTCCTGGCTGGTGCACCGCGGCATGGCGCCCGGCGCGCTGTACGCGGCGAGCAAGGCCGCCGTGCTGAACCTGGGCCGCTCGCTGGCCGCGAACCTGGGCCCGCAGGGCATCCGGGTGAACACGGTCACCCCCGGCCACACCGAGACCGAGATGTTCGACCAGGTCGCGCCGAACGAGCAGGTCCGCGAGTTCTTCCGCAGCCAGGTGGTGCTCGGCAAGCTCGGGCAGCCCGGTGACGTCGCGGAGACGGTCGCCTTCCTGCTCTCGGCCAAGTCGGCTTACGTCACCGGGCAGGAGTTCGTCGTCGACGGCGGCCTGGTGACCGCCGTCGCCGCCTGATCGGGGGGGGGTCGCGCCGTGATCGACTTCCGGTTGCCGGAGGAGCACGAGACCCTGCGCAAGACCGTCGAGGAGTTCGCCGCCACCGAGGTGGCCCCGGTGATCGGGCCGATCTACCAGCGCGGGGAGTTCCCGTACGAGCTGGTCGCGAAGATGGGCCGGATGGGGTTGTTCGGGCTGCCGTTCCCGGAGGAGCACGGCGGCATGGGCGGCGACTTCTTCGCGCTCGGGCTGGCGCTGGAGGAACTGGCGCGGGTGGACTCGTCGGTGGCGATCGCGGTGTCGGCCGGGGTGTCCCTCGGGGCGATGCCGATCCACAAGTTCGGCACGCCGGCGCAGAAGCAGCGGTGGCTGCCCGCGTTGTGCGCGGGCGAGGCGCTCGCCGGGTTCGGGCTGACCGAGCCCGGCGGCGGTACCGACGCGGGTGCCACCCGCACCACCGCGGTGCGGGACGGTGACGAATGGGTGATCAACGGCAGCAAGTCGTTCATCACCAACTCGGGCACCGACATCACCGCGCTGGTCACCGTCACCGCGGTGACCGGGGTGACCGCCGACGGCCGCAAGGAGATCTCGGCGATCATCGTCCCGTCGGGCACGCCGGGCTTCTCGGTGGCCCCCTCGTACTCGAAGGTCGGCTGGTGCGCCTCGGACACCCATGAACTGTCCTTTTCGGACTGCCGGGTGCCGGTGCCGAACCTGGTCGGTGCCGAGGGCCGCGGTTTCGCGCAGTTCCTGTCGGTGCTGGACGAGAGCCGGATCGCCCTGGCGGCGGTCGGCACCGGTCTCGCCCAGGGCTGCGTGGACGAATGCGTGCGGTACGCGCGGGACCGCGAGGCCTTCGGCAAGCCGCTCGGCGGGCACCAGGCGATCGCCTTCAAGATCGCCGACATGGAGGCCCGAGCCCACACCGCACGCCTGGCCTGGTACCACGCCGCGTCGCGCCTGGTGGCGGGCGAGCCGTTCAAGCGGGAGGCGGCCATCGCCAAGCTGGTCTCCTCCAACGCCGCCATGGACAACTCGCGCGACGCCACCCAGATCTTCGGTGGCTACGGTTTCATGAACGATTACCCGGTGGCCCGCTTCTACCGGGACGCGAAGATCCTGGAGATCGGGGAAGGGACGAGCGAGGTGCAGCGGATGCTGATTTCCCGGGAATTGTTCAACCGGTAGCTCCCCACCCCGCTCGCCCATCGTGACCACGGCGAAGACCTCGTGATCAAGGCTGGGGTGCTTACCTTGACCACGAGGTCTTCGCCGTGTTCTGGCTCCGGATCGGGATGGGGAAGGGGGTGTGGCCGGTGCCCGCCTTCTGCCCCCGGCTTCCCGTCCCAGCAGAGGCCGGGCGTCGCAGCTGGTGCCTCACCCGGCTTTCCGGCTCACCGCTGGGCACCTGGCCGGAAGCCAAGAGGGCGGCCTGCCTCCGCCAGAAGGGCGGGCGGTGAACCGCAAGCCGGGGGCAGAAGTCGGGCAGCAGCCAGACTCCCCCTTCCCCACCGCGGTCCGAAGCCGTCCTCGCCGTAGTCACGATGGGGCGCCGGGGCGGGGTCCCCGTTCTCAAGCGTGCTTCGTAGCCAGCAAATCCTCCAGACCAAGGATTTCGATCGCCCGCTCCCGCATCTCCACCTTCCGCACCTTCCCGGAAACCGTCATCGGGAACTCGTCCACCAGGTGCACGTAACGCGGGATCTTGTGCCGATCCAGTTCCCCGTGGCAGAAAGCACGCAGGCCCTCGGCATCCAGAGCGGGCGCCCCCGGGCGGAGCCGGACCCACGCCATCAGTTCCTCGCCGTACTTCGCGTCCGGGACGCCGATCACCTGCACGTCGACGATGTCCGGGTGGGTGTGCAGGAACTCCTCGATCTCCCGGGGATAGAGGTTCTCCCCGCCCCGGATCACCATGTCCTTGATCCGCCCGGTGATGTTGAGGTAACCGTGCTCGTCCATCACACCGAGATCGCCGCTGTGCATCCAGCCGGCGGTGTCGATGGCGTCGGCGGTCTTGTCCGGCTGGTCCCAGTAACCCGTCATCACCGAATAACCGCGCATGCACACCTCACCCGCCTCGCCGCGGGGCACGGTGAGGCCGGTGCGCGGGTCGACCACCTTGATCTCCACGTGCGGCCCGGCCCGGCCGACGGTGGACACGCGGCGCTCCAGCGAGTCGTCGGCCCGGGTCTGCGTGGCGACCGGCGAGGTCTCGGTCATGCCGTAGCAGATGGTCACCTCGGTCATCCCCATCAGCTCGACCACCTGGCGCATCACGTCGATCGGGCAGGGCGAGCCGGACATGATGCCGGTCCGCAGCGACGACAGCTCGAACGAGGCGAAGTCCGGGTCGGCCAGCTCGGCGATGAACATCGTCGGCACGCCGTAGAGCGACGTGCACCGCTCGGCCTCGACCGCCTCCAGGGTGGCGCGGGCGTTGAACACCGGCGCCGGGATCACCACGCACGAACCGTGCGTCATCGCCGCCAGGTTGCCCATCACCATGCCGAAGCAGTGGAAGAACGGCACCGGCACGCACACCCGGTCCTCGGGCCCGTACCCGCACAGCTCCCCGACGGAGAACCCGTTGTTCAGGATGTTGTGGTGCGAAAGCGTGGCACCCTTGGGAAAACCCGTCGTGCCCGAGGTGAACTGGATGTTGATCGGCTCGTCGGCGTGCAGCGAGGCGCCGACCTTGGCCAGCAGCGCCGGGTCCCCGCGACGGCCGCGGTCCAGCAGCTCGGCCCAGGTCTCACCACCGAGCAGCACCACGTGTTCCAGCGCCGGGCAGTCGCTCTCGGCGATCATCGTGGCGTAGTCCGAGGTCTTGAACCGGTCCGCGGAGACCAGCATCCGCACCCCGGCCAGGTTCAGCACGTACTCGATCTCGTGCCTGCCGTACCCCGGGTTGAGGTTGACCAGGATCGCCCCGACCTTCGCGCAGGCGTACTGCACGATCACCCATTCCGCACCGTTCGGCGCCCAGATGCCCACCCGGTCGCCCGGCTGGATGCCGTGGTCGAGCAGGCCGAGCGCGAGCACGTCGACCTCGGCGCCGAGTTCGGCGTAGGTCCACCGGCGCCCGGTCGGCCGGTCCACCAGCGCGTCGCGCTCGCCGAACTCCTCCACCGCGCGGTCGAACCGGGCACCGATCGTCTCACCGAGCAGCGAGGTGGCCGAGGCGCCGGAGGAATAGCTGGGCTGCACCCTCATGCCGCCCCCAGCCGCGCCTGGCTGTACTCGCGCTGCGCGATGGCGGAGAGGAACACCGAGATGCCGGCGTGGCTGTGCTGCATCGACAGGTCACGCCACACCCGCTCGACCCTGGCGCCGTTGCGGACCGCGCTGGACCCGGCGGTGGGCACCAGGTGCGCCTGCACCGCGTCGAAGCTCAGCCGCACCACTTCCCGGCAGATCAACGCGATCCGCAGCTCGCGCTCCGGGGTGAACGCCGCCGAGCCCTCCGCGGACGCCACCTCCCACTGGTGGATGGCGTTGTGGAAGGCCGCTTCCGCGGTGGCGATCATGCCGGTGGCCTGGCCGAACCGGAACTGGTAGTCGGGGTCCTCGGCCCGGCCCTGGATCGGCGGGAAGATCGTCTTCCTGGTCTTCATCAGCTCCTCGCACGCGTCCAGCGCGCTCTGCGCCATGCCGACCGCGAGCACGGCGTCCTCCAGCACCATGAAGCTCAGCAGGCCCCCGCCGTAGAACGGGTTCTGGTGCAGCACCGCACCCGGCGTGCCGCCGGAGACGTCGACCTGGCTCAGGTGCATCTCGAACACGTGGTGCGCCGGGATGTGCGCGTTGTCCATGGAAATGCTGTGCGAACCGCTGCCGCGCAGGCCGAGCGTGGTGTTCCAGTCGTCGAGCCGGGTCCACTGCGACCGCGGCACCACGAACATCATCGGTGACGGCGTGCCGTCCTCGCCGAAGACCAGCGTGTGCCCGATGAAGTGGGTGGCGTACGGCGAACCGGAGCAGTAGTTCCAGGTGCCGCTGAGCCGCCAGTCGCCGTTCTCCAGCTGTTCGGCGGTGCCGCCGGGCGCGACCGTGGCGGGGCAGATGAAGTCCCCGACGGCGAAGATCTCGTCCTGCACGCGCTGGTCGAAGATCGACGCGGCGGCGTGGGCGTGCGCGGCGCCGAGGCAGTACATCCAGCCGGTGGACGGGCAGCCCCTGGTCAGCGCCTGCACCACGCGCATGAACGTGTCCAGGCCGAATTCGTAACCGCCGTAGCGGCGGGGCACCAGGATCCGGTAGAAGCCGGCCGCCCGGAACGCCTCGTGGGTGTCCTCGGCGTAGTAGCCGCGCTTCTCGGTCTCCGCCTGGCGTTCGACGAGCGAGGGTGCGATCGCCTCAGCCCGCGCGACGACCTGGTCCGGGGTCAGTTCCGGTTCGGGAATTTGCACCGTGGCTGTCATCGCTGCACGAATCCTTTTCTCCGGCGGCCTGGCTGGCTTTACCCTCACACCCGGCGTGCCCGGCCACGTCTCCCGGATTGCGCTCTGCCCGCGCCCGGCGCCCCGAACAGCAAGGATGAACAATTCCCGCGCCGGATGTGAGGAATACATGGAGAGGTGGTGACCACGGCACTGGCCGCGTCGCCCGCACCGCTGACAGAATTCGGTAACGGATCGATGACGTACCGATGCTCACCGAATCCGCACCGACCGGCGTGCCAGCACCGCGTTCACCGCCCGGACCGCACCCAGAGAGGAACCCCCATGACCGAAGAGCGCACGATCCGCGAGATCAAGATCACCCGCACCATCGACGCCAAGCCCGAGCAGGTGTTCAAGGCCTGGACCGAACCGGAGCACTTCACCCACTGGTTCGGGGCGCCGCTGCCGACGATCTCGATGGACGTCCGTCCCGGCGGCAGCTGGAAGGCGACCCTCGACTACGAGGGCACCGAGATCCCCTTCTACGGCGTCTACAGCGAGGTCGAAGAGAACTCCCGCCTGGTCTTTTCGCTGATCGACCCGAACGACCCGGAGTTCGAGGAGAAGAAGTCCCGCGGCGAGAACGAGGAAGCCGTCACGCTGACCTTCACCGAGGCCAACGGCAAGACCAAGCTGGGCTTCCGCCAGACCGGCTACCTCCCCGAGGAGGAGCTGCCCCAGGCCAAGGAAGGCTGGGTTTCCTGGTTCGACGCCCTGGAAGAGTACCTGACCAAGAAGTCCTGACGTAGTACCCACGGTTCGCTCGGACCGCGGTGCGACGCCACCCACGGGGGTGGCGGAGAACGGGAACACCCGTCCTCCGCCACCCCCGTTTTCGCGTTTCCCGCCCCAGCAATCGGGAAGACGCGGACGGGCACGGCGGTGCGAAATCGTGGACGGAGAAACGATCGGGGAGCTGTGCGCTCGACAGGAATTCCAGGAGGAGAGATCGAATGGGTAAAGTGGTCATCGACGTCTGGGTCCCCGATCTGACCTTCCCCGGCTGGATGGACCGCTGGTTCCAGCTCGGCCGGGACTTCGAGCGGGTCTACCCGCAGTACGAGGTGCGGGTGCAGGGCAAGGACTTCTGGACCTTCCCGCAGGAGGTGGCGCGCGCCGCCGCGGCGGGCACCCCGCCCACCCTCGCCGAACTGTACTTCTACATGGGCCAGGTGGCCCGCGACCTGCGTCACGCCGACGGCAGCCCGCTGTTCACCTCGGTGGAGCAGGCGGTGGCCGGCCGGTCGGAGATCAACGGCGAGCCGGTGGTGCTCGGCGACCTGATGAAGCCGTTCCGCGAGTACTACACCGTCGGCGGCGACCTGATGTCCATGCCGTCGGTGTGCACCACCAGCCTGCTCTACGCCAACACGAACCTGCTGGAGAAGGCGGGCGTCACCGAGCTGCCGCAGACCTGGGCCGAGGTCACCGCGGTGTGCGAGCAGGTGGCGCGCAGCCAGGGCGGGCCGGAGCACGCCATCACCTGGTCCAACCACGGCACCTTCTACCAGCAGGCCGTCGCCACCCAGGGCGGGCTGCTGGTGAACAACGACAACGGCCGGTCCGGCCGCGCCACCGAGGCCGAGCTGGCGTCGAAGGAAATGCTGGCGTGGGCGGAGATCTGGCGCGAGCTGCACCGCGACGGCCACTACCTGCACACCGGCGGCATCCCCGACTGGGCGCAGACCCTGCGCGCCTTCGCCGAGCAGGACGTGGCGATCCGGATCTCCTCGTCCAACGACGTCAACTACATGGTGCAGGCGGCCAAGGACGGCGGGTTCGGCATCGAGGTCGGCCTGTTCCCGTTCAGCGACCAGCTGCCCTACGTCGGCAACGCCATCGCCGGCACCTCGATGTGGCTGACCAGCGGGCTGGACGAGTCCACTCAGGACGGTGCACTGACCTTCCTGCAGTACATGCACAACGCGCGCAACGCCGCCGACCGGCACAAGGCGAACAGCTTCGCGCCGGTCACCCACGCCTCGTTCGAGCTGCTGGAGCGGGAGGGCTGGTTCGAGCAGCACCCGTACCACCGGGTGGCCAGCGACCACGTCACCCGCTTCCCGGCCAAGGCGGTGCGCCCGGACGGCGTGCCTGCCGACGCGGTGCCCGCCCAGCAGGGCGCGGTGTTCGGCGACTTCGCCGGCAACCAGGACGTGATGACCAGGGCGATGCGCGACGTGCTCGGCGGTGCCGACCCGATCACCCGGTTCACCCAGGCCACCGAGGAGGCGCAGGCGTTGCTGGACACCTACAACGCCTACGCGCTCAGCGACTGGCCGCGCGACCCGGACGGCCCGAACAGCAGTCACAAGGTGGAGTACTTCACCACGGTGATGGCCGGTCGCGACTACTCCGCGGCCGACCTGGAGAACGTGGTCAAGCTCAACCGCTGACGGGGCTTTCCCGCGCACGGCCCGGTATCGGCGTTCTCGCCGGTACCGGGCCGTTCTCCGTTGTTGCGGTGGATCTCCGCCGCAATCGGAGAGATGACCCGGGTGGCCGCGGTGGCCGAAGCTGTCCGAGTCTGATTAATCCGTGAGGGAGCCGTTATGGTGACAAAGAGCGCGGTGGACCCACGTCCTCGGGTCCGCACGACCAAGCGCCGATATTTCCCGCAGTTGGAGGGTATGCGCGGGCTCGCCGCGCTGGGGGTGCTCCTCACCCACGTCGGCCTGTACTCCGCGCAGGTCGCCCTGACCGAGTTCCCTGGTATGGAGCAGCCGGGGAACGGGTTCGCCGGCGTGCTGCTGCAGCAGTTGCACGTGAGCCTGCCGATCTTCTTCGTGTTGTCCGGGGTGCTGCTGTACCGCCCGTGGGTGCTGGCGGCGCTCGGGGGCACGAAGAAGCCGGGGGTCAAGCCGTACCTGTGGCGCCGGGCGCTGCGCACGCTGCCGGCGTTCTGGGTGGCCCTGGCGGTGGTGCTGATCGCGTTCAACAGCGAGGGCATCCAGAACCTGTGGCACGTGGTGCGGCCGTTCCTGCTGTTGCACGTGTACGAGAACGAGGCGTGGGTGTTCGGGCTGGAGCAGAGCTGGAGCCTGTCGACCGAGATCGCCTTCTACGCGCTGCTGCCGGTGCTGGCCTGGGCACTGCACCGGGTGGCCCGCGGGGGCGCCGACGTGGCCGCCAAGGCGCGCCGGATCCTGATCGTGCTCGGCGTGGTCGCGGTGGCCGGGTTCGCCTTCGCCGCCTACACCTTCACCGACTCGATGGGCGGCTGGCCGATCGAGGACAAGTGGCCGCTGAAGTGGATGGGCTTCATCGCCGCCGGCATGGCGCTGGCCACGCTGTCGGCCGCGGCCGAGATCGCCCCGGAGAAGTCCCCGCGGATCTACCGGTTCCTCTCCCGCAAACCGGCTTCGGCCTGGGCGGCGGCGCTGGTGGTCTACCTCATCGCCTGCTTCCAGCCGTTCGGTGACGCCGGCAGCGCGAACTACCCGGACATGGCGCAGGGCCTGATCGAGCACGTGCTGTACCTGTCGTTCGGCCTGCTGGCGGTGGCCCCGCTGACCCTGCCGAACGCCCGGTCCCGCCTGATCGACGCGGTGCTGACCAACCCGGTGATGCTGTACCTCGGCAAGGTCTCGTACGGGTTGTACCTGTGGCACATCGCGATCATCTACTTCTGGAACGAGGGCGTGTTCGGCGCGGACGGCTTCTGGAAGCTGCTGGGCATCTGCTTCTTCGGCAGCCTGGTCGCGGCGACGCTGAGCTACTACCTCATCGAGAGCCCCGCGATGCGGTTGCGGGAGAAGCTGGGCAAGGCCCCGAAGGAGGCCAGCGTGGCCACCTTCGACCGGTCGGACCACCTGACCCCGGTGCGCTGACCGCGGTTCCGGTCACAACGCGATGGCCTCTTCGCCAGGGCTGCCCTGGCGAAGAGGCCATCGCCGCTTTCCCGTCGCTCAGAACGGACCCCTGCCGGCCGAGGCGGGTGAAGAGCACACCGGCTGGCCGACCTCACCCGTGATCACCCCTGCTGCTCGGCCGGGGTGCCGGCAACCAGCCGGACCACCAACCCCAAGCAACCCGCCCACCGGCGGATGCCAACCGCCAGCCGGGGCACCCAACCCCAGGAACCCACCCACCGGTGGATACCAACGACCAGCCGGGGCACCCAACCCCAGGAACCCACCCACCGGCGGATACCAACGACCAGCCGGGGCACCCAACCCCAGGAACCCACCCACCGGCGGATACCAACCGCCAGCCGGGCACCCGCTCCCAGGAACCCACCCACACCCCCGCCCCACCCCGGTCCACCGCCAAAAACACGGCGAAGACCCCGATGTCAAGGCATCTTTCCCGCCTTGACATCGGGGTCTTCGCCGTAGTCACAATGGAAACCGGGGTGGTTCCCGACCGTGCGCCAGCAGAACGGCCTCAGGAAGGCTTGACCGCCCAAATCACCCGGTTGTACAACTCCGCCGGCGGCGTCTCCACGATGTGCGCCTCGGCGAAGCCCGCGCTCAGCAGCTTCTCCGTCCAGAACTCCGGCGTGGTCAGGATTTCGCCGTCCTCCCGCATGAAGCGCGGGAGCAGGTCGATCTGCAGCAGCATCCGTTCGAAGCTGGCGTGCTCCAGGTAGTGCTTCGCCTTGGCGGTGAGCAGGTCGAGCACGTCCTTCGCCCGGTCGGGGCTGCCCGCCGGGCCCATCACCCGGCAGAACTGGTCCGCGTTGACGAACCGGCCGCCCGGGCGCAGCACGCGGAACAGCTCGGCCGCGGCCAGCTTGTAGGTGTCCAGCTCCAGGTGGTGCAGGGCGAAGCTGGAGATCACCGCGTCGAAGCTGTTGTCCGGGAGGAACGACAGGTCCTCCACCAGGCCACCGGCGAACGAGACCTTCGGGTCGTCGGCGAACTTGAGCTCCGCGGCCTCCACCATCGTCGGTGCCGGGTCGACGCCGAGGATGGTGGCCTCCGGCAGCGCCTTCCGGACCAGCGACGTGAGCCGCCCGGTGCCGGCGCCGATGTCGAGCAGGTCCTTCGTGTCCGGTGGCAGCAGCCCGACGGCCGCGGCCAGCAGCTTCACGTTCGACTCGTCGGTGTTCAGCACCTTGTCGTAGTCGATGCCGACGTCGTTCCAGTGCGTGGTCGATTCACTCATGCTTCTCCTCGAAAGGTCTCAGGCGGCGCGCGCCTGCTGCTCCTGCGTGCCCAGCGACTCCCAGATGGACAGGTACCGCTCACCGCTGTCCGGCAGCACGGTGACGATGGTGGCCCCGGCCCAGCGTTCGCTGGCGGCGAGCACACGGGCCGCGTGCACCGCGGCCCCGGACGAAACCCCGACGAACAGGCCCAGCGACCGGGTCAGCTCCTTCGCCGAGTCCGCGGCGTCCTCGTCGGCCACGGTGATCACCTGGTCGATGCAGTCGACGTCGGTGACCGGGTTGATGAAGCCGCCGCCCATGCCGGGGATCTTGTGCGGGCCGCGTTCCCCGCCGGAGAGCACGGGCGAACCGGTCGGCTCCACCGCCACGGTGTGGATGCTGCGGCGCTCCTTGAAGTACTTGGTGATGCCGGTGAGCGTGCCGCCGGTGCCGACCCCGCACACCACCACGTCGACCTCACCGCCGGTGGCCTCCCAGATCTCCGGGCCGGTGGTGCGGTAGTGGGCCTCCACGTTGACCGGGTTGGCCTCCTGACCGCACAACCACGAACCGGGGATGGACTGCGCGATGCCCGCCGCCTTGGCGATGGCCGCCGGCAGGCCCTGGGTGTGGTCGGCGAGCACCAGTTCCGCGCCGTACGCCCGCAGGATCGCCTTGCGCTCCTCGGTGGCGTTGTCCGGCAGCACGATCACGCACCGGTGCCCGCGCATCGCGGCCAGTGCGGCCAGTGAGATCGCGGTGTTGCCCGAGGACGCCTCCACCACCGTGCCGCCGCCTTCCAGCGGCAGCTTGCCGGTGCGTTCGGCGTCCCTGAGCATCCACAGCGCGGCGCGGTCCTTCACGCTCGCCAGCGGGTTGAGCATCTCCACCTTGGCCAGCAGCCGCACGTCCTCCGGCACGCCGGGCAGCCGCAGCCGCACCATCGGCGTGCCGCCGACGAGGTCCTCCAGCCCGGAGATGATGCCAGGCCCGAGCTTGGAATCGGTCATCACTGCACTCCTTCGATCTGCCAGCCGAAAATCTGGGCGAATTGGGCGTCCGAGGTGGAGAACTCGACGGCGCGTTCGCGGTCGACGCCGCCCGTGCGCCGGGAGAGCAACACGATCTCGCGGGTCCGGGGCACCCGGAGGCGCTCGTAGTCGGCCAGCGAGCCGCGCACCAGGCAGGCGGTCAGCACGGCCGCGTCCTCCAGTGCCATGCCCGCGCCCTGGCCCAGCGTCGGGGCCATCGGGTGGGCGGCGTCGCCGAGCAGGGTCACCCGGCCGTGTGTCCACTGTGGAATGGGGTCGCGGTCGACGATGTCGGTCATCACCACACCGGCCGCGGTGTCGGTGGTCTCCACCAGTTCCCGCAGCGACGGGTGCCAGTCCGCCATCTCGGCCAGCAGGTCGCGCAGGGCCGCTTCGGGGGTCTTCGACGGCCACACGCCCGGCGGCGCGATGATCTTGGCGGTCCAGTAGAGCAGCCCGCCCCCGACCGCGCCGACGAACAGGTCGATGCCCGGCCCGGCCGCGGTCACCCCGACCGGGAAGCGGTGCGAAACCGCGGTCCGGCCGCGCACCGACGAATAGCCCCGGTACCGGATCGGCGTGTCCCCGAGCAGCCGTGCCCGCACGCCGGACCGCAGGCCGTCGGTACCCACCAGGAGGTCCCCGGTGACCGCCGACCCGTCCGAAAGGGACACCCGCACCCCGGACCCGTCCGCGGTGTGGCCGACCACCTCGTGGCCGATGCGCAGGTCTACGTCCACCGCGAGCGCCTCGTCCAGCAGGGCGTTCTGCAACGCCGAGCGCAGCAGCATCACGTGCGGCGTGCCCCAGCGGTTCTCCAGCTCACCGATCGGGTCCGAAGCCAGCACCACCCCGTCGGACCGCAGGTGCGGGCGCACGTCCCCGGGCACGGCCACGTGACCGGCCGCCCGCACGGCCTTGCCGAGCGGTGCGCTCAGCGCGTCCAGCGCCCGGATGCCGTTGGGGTAGAGCACCAGCCCGGCGCCGACGTCGGCGATCCGGTCGGCCCGCTCGAGCACCGTCACCGCCAGCCCGGCCCGCGCCAGGCCGATGCTCAGTGCCAGGCCGCCGATGCCCCCACCGGCGACCAGGACGCGCTCACTCATCACCGAGCACCAAGCCGTCGAAGAACCAGGTCTCCAGCTCGTTCAGCCGGTGCTGCACGGTCGCGCGGTCCGGCCCGGAGACCAGGTAGGCGGCCATGAAGTCGGCCGAGTACCGCGGCACCGGCATCACCTCGCCGACCTCGACGAAGACCTTCTGCCGCTCCACCCAGTCGAACGGCGGTTCGCCCCGCACCGCGAGCACCTTGCCCGGCCGCTTGCCGAGCACCAGCTGACCGGTCATCTTGGCCGGTTGCAGCCGCCCGCCCCCGGTCTCGATCGGCAGCGGCAGGCCGACGTCGGCCCGCAGCCAGCACTCGTTCAGCTCGACGCCGAACAGCGTCTGGATCACCGCGCGGGTCTGCGCGCCACCGGTGCGCCCGGCGATCTCGCACAGCACCAGCCGGTCGTCCGGGGTGCGGAACACCTCGCAGTGGAAGACGAAGTTCGGCGGGGCGGGCAGCGCCTCGATCACCCGGTCGACGAAGTCGATCATGCGCTGGGCCAGCGGGTCGTCGCGGTCCATGGTGACGTCGTGCCTGCCCCCGCGCTCCTCCTTGAACGAGGCCAGCTGGAACAGGTACTGCGACGGCCAGGAGAAGACCACCTCGCCGCCGACCACCAGCCCGTCGACGTGCGCCATCGAACCGGGGACGAACGCCTCCACCATCAGGTTCGACTGCAGCGGGCCGTAGATGTCCAGGTCCTCGTCGAGGAAGGCGTTCAGCTCGGCGGAGTCGTCGAGCACCTTGACGCCGATCGAACCGGCACCGTCACGCGGCTTGACCACCACCGGGAACCCGTGCCGCTCGGCGAAGACCAGCAGGTCCGCGGCGCACTCGATGGGCGCGTGCGGCGCGACCTCGATGCCGGCCGCCGAGACGATCTCCTTCATCACCAGCTTGTTCCGGAACGGGACCGCGCTCTCCAGCGTCTGGCCCGGCAGGCCGAGCAGCTCACGCAGCTGGGCGGCGCGTTCCAGGTCGTGCTCCTGGAAGGTGAAGATGTGCTTGACGTCGTACTTGCGCGCCAGTTCGAGCACGCGTTCCTCCAGCACGCCGCCGACCTCGTAGTCGTCGATGGCCTCCAGGTGCCGGTAGCCGTGGTCGTCGCCGGTGGGCAGGTCCTCCCCCACCCAGCCGAGGTGCTCCCGCGAAGCGATCAGCACCACGTCGCCGTCGTACCCCGCCAGCCACTGCGGGTACGGGCAGGCCGCCAGGGAGCTGCGGTGGTGCAGTACCAGGACGGTCATCGCGTCACTCCTGTCTCGAGTCCGGCCTGCACCCGCACGGCCGTCCGGTGCTCGTCCTCGTCGGCGGTCTCGGTGGCGATCCCGTCCACCAGCCGCCGCCCGTCGGTGGTGTGCACCACCTCGACCGCGTACGGCTGGCCGGGCACCACCGGGAGGGCGGCCAGCGCGGCTTCCGCGATGGACACCAACTCCGGGTGTTCGCCCGAACCGGCGGCGATCGGGGCGACGACGCGGTGGCGTTCCCCGACCACCCACGGCTCGGCGAACAGGCTGGGCACCGAGATCAGGTCCGGGGTGAGCCCGCCCTGGGTGTAGATGCGCACCTCCGCCTCGTCGTTGAGCACCGCGGCGGTCGGGTGACCGGGGATCTTGCGTTCGCGGATCCGCACCGGGTAACCGAACTCCGCCGCCGCCGCGTAGACGTCGGCGATCCGCAGCACCGGCGCGGCGCCGACCACCGGCACCCCGGCCGAGGCCAGCCGCTGCCGCACGGCGATCGGGTCGGCGAGCACCACGGCGTCCTCCCGGCTCTGCCCGGCGATGCCGAAGTAGTCGCGCAACGCGCCGCTGCGCACCAGGTCCGGTGTCTCGGTGGCGACGATCGCGGACAACTCGGTGCGCTGCCCCAGGTTCAGCAGGAACCGGTCCACCGCCGGGGAGTTCGCGTACCCGTCGACCACCTCCACGCGGTGGTACCCCTCGCCGACTTCTTCTCGGGTGCGCCCGGTCACCAGCAGCAGTTCCTTGCCGCTGTCCCGCAGCCAGTCCGCGTACGGCGGCAGCGGGCCGGGCGTTCCGTCCAGGATCACGATCGTCATTCCGGCACCACCTGGATCCGCAGGGTGTTCTCGATCAGTTCCTCGCACAGCTTCACCGCGGCGTCGCTGTTCGGCCCGGTCGCCGCGACCAGCGCCAGCCGGTCGTGGTTGTCGCGCACCGGACCCACCCGGTCGCCCACCGAGACCAGCGCGGCGGCGGCGATCACCTCGGGGCGCGCCCGCAGTTCGTCGAGACCGTCGATCGAGGCGACGGTGCCCGCCGTGCCCTCGACGAACCGGACCGCCGCGCCGCCGTCCGCCTTCGGCCGGTCGGGCAGTTCGGCGACCAGGCCGAACGGCCAGCCGACCGCGTAGTGGGTCAGGTCGATGCCGTAGACCGCCTCGACCAGGTCGTGGATGCGGTCGCCGCCGATCCGGTTGTGCGACTCGATCACCACCGGCCCGCGGCGGCTGAACCTGATCTCGGTGTGGCTCGGCCCGTCGGTCAGCCCGACCGCGTCGAGGAACTCGCGGGTGGCCTCGACGATCCGGTGCTCGCGGAACCGGTCGATCCGGGCGGGCACGGTGTGCCCCAGTTCGGCGAAGTGCCCGTCGGCGGTGGACTTCTCGGTCACCGAGACCACCACGTGCCGCCCGCCGAAGCTGAACGACTCGACGCTGAACTCCGGCCCGTCGACGTACTCCTCCATGATCACGTCGGTCACGGTGAACAGCCCGCCGCAGCCGCGCGCCGGGCCACCACCGCGCAGCGCCTCCAGCTCCCGCCACACGTCGTCCACATCGGACGGCCGGGGCACCAGGAACACGCCGAGGCTGGCGGCGGCGTCGGTCGGCTTGGCGACGAACGGGTAACCGAACTCCGCGCCGAACTCGAGCAGGCTCTGGCGGTCCGACAGCAGCCGGGCACCGATCGCGGTGTCCGAGCCCGCCTCGGCCAGCCGCTGCCGCATCCGGTACTTGTCCTGCAGCAGCCGGGACACCTCGTAGCTGGTGCCGGGCAGGCCGAACAGGTCGTTGATCCGGGCGGCCGCGTCGAGCGCCGGGTCGGTCAGGCCGAGCGCGGTGGCGAAGCCCCAGCGCTCGTAGGCGGACTCGGCGAGCGGGCGCACCGCGGCCCAGTCGGTGAAGTCGGCGATCAGCGTGATGTCGGCCAGGTCGGCCTGCTGCTGGGTGAACTTGTTCTGGTGCTGGATCAGGATCACCGACAGCCCGTGGTCCTTGGCCGCCCGCACCACCTGCACCGTGGCGCCGATCAGCAGCACCGTTCTCTCGGGGGTCACCGTTGCGCTCCTCAACTCTTGCCCGCGGTGGCGAGCGGGGCCGGGGCGCCGGCCGCCCGGCCCGCGTCCCGGTCACGGATGGTCAACTGGACGAGGAAGAGCGAAGCCGCCCCGAACACCCCGTAGCAGAGGCTGATCACCACGGACGAGACCTGCGTGCCCAGCGTGATGAACAGCGGGCCCACCACCAGCGCGATGCGGAACTGCAGCTGGTAGACGGCCATGTACTTGCTGCGCGCGTCGGGGTGCACCACGTCGGCGAGCAGCGCCTGCCGGGACGGCGAGCAGACGATCTCCCCCAGCGCGAACACCGCCGCCGCGGCGATCAGCAACCACGGGTCGTTGGACACCGCGACCACCATGTACCCGGCGGTGAACATCACCGTGCCCATGGTCTGCTGCTTGCCGTCGCTGGTCCGCGCCAGCATCTTGCGGGCGTAGAGCGCCAGGCACACCACCAGGAAGCAGCTGATCGAGCGCAGGATGCCGAACATGTTCACGCCGTCCACGTCGAGCTGCCAGAACCCGAGGTCGAACAGCCGCTGCGGGGTGAACTCCTCGGCCAGCCGGACCGCGATGTAGGACGAGAGCTGCACCTGCACGCAGGTGAACAGCAGGATGCCCCAGAACAGCTTGGCGAACACCCGGTCCTTGAGCACGTCGACGTAGCCGAGCAGCATCGCGACCAGCCAGTTCCGCTGCGGCGCCGGCTCGCCCGAACCCTCCGGCTTGGTCTCCGACACCCACAGCCAGGTGACCAGCGCGACCACCGCGGTGGCCGCGGCCGACGCCCAGAGCAGTTCGTTGAGGTTGCTGTAGAGGAAGGCGCCGACCAGCGCGCCGACCACGAAGGCCACGTTGGTGGACCAGTAGATGACCGCGTAGACCGCCTTGCGGATCTCCGGCTCGGACGCGTCGATGACCATCGCGTCGCTGGCCGGCCGCACGATCGCGATCAGTCCGGTGTTGGCCAGGTAGAACAGGTAGACCGCGATGCCGGACTCCCACACCGAGTTGGCCAGCGCCATGCCGACGAACGCGACCAGGCTGCCCACCTCACCGACGAGCAGGGTGCTCCGGCGGCCGCGGACGTCGGAGAGGTGCCCGCCGAGGAAGGTGCAGCCGATCGCCACCGCGGCGGCGACCATGGTGAGCACGCCGGCCGTGGCGGCGCCGTAGAGCTGGGAGAAGTAGATCACCATCAGCGGGATCAGCATGACGTCCAGGAACCGCTGGACGAAGCCGACGCCGATGCGGATCTTGATGTTGCGGTTCATGCCTTCGAACATCAGGCTTCCCTCCCGGTGAGCCAGCGCCCGCTGTAGTCGCCGAAGGTGCCGGTGGCCGCGTCCCAGACCACCTGCCCGGCCCGGATCGTCCGGCGCACCCGGCCCGACATGGTCCAGCCCTCGTAGGCCGACCAGCCGCACTTGGCGAAGACGTGGTGGGCCGAGAGCATCCAGGTTTCGCCCGGGTCGAAGATGGCCAGGTCGGCGTCGGCACCGGGCTCGACGCGGCCCTTGCCCGCCAACCGGAACAGCTCGGCGGGCTTCGCCGAGAGCACCTCGGCGAGCCGGGCCGCCGAGACGTCCTCCGGCTCGTCGAACCGGCGGCGCATCCCGGTCCACACCGCGGTGCCCAGCTCCTGGACCCCCGGCAGGCCGGGCGGCGAGTCGGCGACCGAACGGGTCTTCTCCTCGACGGTGTGCGGGGCGTGGTCGCTGCCGATGCTGGCGACCTCACCCGCGCGCACGGCCGCCCACAGCCGGTCCTGGTCGGCCTTGGCGCGGATCGACGGCGACAGCCGCGTGCGCGCGCCACCGCGGCAGGTGTCGGAGTCGGTGAAGGACAGGTGGTGCCCGGTCACCTCGAAGCTCACCGGCAGTCCGGCGGCCTTGGCCGCGCACACCAGGTCGGCCTCTTCGCGGCTGGACAGGTGCAGGATGTGCGCCTTGGTGCCGTAGCGGCGGACCAGCTCCAGCACCCTGGCCACCGCGGCGATGCCCCCGCTGCGCGGGCGCCGCTGCTCGTACTCGGCGTAGGTGACCGGCGGACCCTGCCACTGGTCGAGCAGTTCGAACAGCGAGTCGTCCTCGGCGTGCAGCACCAGCTGCAGGTCGCTGCCCGCGGCGGTGGCGAAGATCTTCTCCAGCGCGGCCGGGTCGCGGACCACGGTCGGCGCGGTGTGGTGCCCGGCCATGAACACCTTGGCGCTGACCGCGATCTCCGGGTCCAGCCCGGCCAGCACCTCCGGCCGCTCCGGGTCGGCACCGATGTGGAAGCGGAAGTCCACCAGCGAGTTGCCGCGCACCAGCTCCGCCTTGGCCACCACGGCTTCCGGGTCGAGCGTGGGCGGGATGGTGTTCGGCATGTCCATCACCGTGGTCACCCCACCGGCGACGGCCGCGCGGCTGCCGTGCGCCCAGTCCTCCTTGTGCAGCAGGCCGGGCGTGCGGAAGTGCACGTGGGTGTCGATCAGGCCGGGCAGCACGTAGGCCCCCTCCGCGTCCACAGTGGACTCCGCGGCCGGGAGGTCCTCGGTGATCGCGGTGATCCTGCCGCCGTCGACCACCACGTTGGCCGCGCGCACCCCGTCCGGGGTGACCACCCGGCCGCCGGTCACCACCAGGTCGGACTTCAGTTCACCCATGACGCGGACACCAGCTCTCGGCAGAGTTCGTTCGTCGGACCCATCAGCGCCACCGCCCTGGCGTCGGAGATCAGCCGGTTCAGCTGGTGGTTGACCAGGTACGCGGCCGACCCGAGCATGCGGGCCACCTCGAAGCACACGTGCTCGGCGGTGACCGAGGCGAACAGCTTGCTGCGCAGGGTGACCGCGCCGGGGTCCTCCCCGCGGCGGGTGCCGGCGAAGGCGACGATCGCGCGCGCCGCCTCCACCTGCACGCTCAGCTCGGTCACCCGGTGCCGCACGGTCGGCGCCTCCAGCGCCCCGGTTTTGGTGAAGTGCGCGAGCGCCACGTCCAGCGCCGCCTTCGCCACCCCGACCGAGACCGCGCCGAGCGTGGCGCCCGACTGCCGGACCCCGGCGATGATGGCGGGCGCGTGCCCGACCGGGCCGAGCCGGTCGTCGTCGGCGACCACGCAGTCCTTCAGCGAAACGAAGCCCGTTGCCGAACCGCGCATCCCGGCCAGCTCCAGGCCCAGGTTCGCCACCAGCCCCTCGTTCTCCTTGCGCACCAGGAAGAACGTCTGCCCGGCGGAGCCGTAGACGTTCTTCGTGTCCTGCGCCTGCTCGCTGCCCGCGGAGGTGCCGACCAGCACCAGGTAGATGTCGGCCACCCCGGCGCCGGTGGTGAAGGACTTGGCGCCGTTGAGCAGCCAGCGGCCGTCCTCGATCCGCTCGGCCGAGGTGTTCAGGTTCTTCTTCGCCGCACCCGCCCCGGTTTCGCTCCACGCCGACGCGCCGAGCGTGTCCCCGGCGGCCATCGACGGCAGCCACTGCTCCTTCTGCTCGGGCGTGCCCCACTCGTTGATCCGGGCGCAGACGGCGAAGTGCTGGAACATGATGATCGCCATCGAGGGGTTCACCTCGGCGACGGTCGAGACGAGCTCGTTCAGTTCGACGGTGTCCGCCCCGTTGCCGCCGTACTCGGCGGGCACCGCGGTGGCGAGCAGACCCGACTTGCGCAGTTCGATCAGCGCCTGGTCGTCGGGCACGTTGGTGTCGTCGGACCGCGCCGCGGCCTCGCGGAAGATCTCCAGCGTCGAAGCGAGGTCAGTCATGCTGCTGACTCCGACAGGCATTCGGACGTCTCCTTGAATTGGAAGTGGGCGAGCGGTTCGATGAAGAACGAGCCGTGGAAGTCGACCCGCTTGTCGCCGACGGTGATCCAGGCGACGTGCCGCTGGTCGTCCTGGATGCTCATGGCGGCGAAGACCTCGACCACCCCGCCGGGGGTGACCACGCTGATCACGTCGTTCCCGCAACCGGCCTCCTGCGCGGCCTGCCACGGGATGGAGCCCTCGATCCCGGCCGCCACGCCGAGGCAGGCGGTGCCGGTCATGGCCAGCGTCGGGTGCCACGACGGCACCGAGATCGCCCGGACCACCAGGTTGCCGTCCGGCCCGGGAATGGTCACCGCGACCTTGGGGAACACGCTGTCCGCCGGCATCCCGAGGTGCTCGGCGGCGGCCACCCGGATGCGGCTGAGCCGGTCGAACAACACGGCGTCGTCGGCGAACAGCTCCTCCGACGTCTCCACCCCGGCTCCCTTGGCGCCGACGAAGACGTACGGGTTGCCCGCCGAGACCAGCGAAACGTCGACGTGCGTGCCGTCCACTTCGAGCGTGGTCACCGCGGAACCGTCGAGCAGCATGGCCGACACCGGCCGCGGCGGGGTCTGCAGGAAGTGCATGGTGAACCGGGTGCTCTCCTTGGTGACCTCGTCCACCTCGCAGGCGAGGTAGTCACCGTTGTTCAGCACGTTCACCCGCACCCGCTGGCCGGGCACCAGCCGCGGCACCATGCCGCTCTCGGCGGCCGAGGTGATCGCCGAGAGCACCGAGTGCCCGCACGAGCCGAGCAGGTCGAACTTGCCGTGGTCCTCGGGCAGCGCCTGGATGAACCGGTAGTCCAGGTCGCACAGCGGGTGCTTGGACGGTTCGATCAGCGCCACCTTGAGCACGTGGTCACCGCCGGCGTCGGACATCCACCGCCGGGCGTCGCCGAGCGCGGCCAGCAGCGCGTCGCGGTCCCGCGGCAGGTGCCGCGCGTCCAGCACCAGGGTCGGACAGGGACTGCCAACGGCATAGGCGAGATGTCCGATCATGCCGCACCTCCATCGGGCTTGTGGACCTTGCCCATTCTGTTGACGCGCGCGCGGTGGATCTTCTCCGTCACTGCGCTGGTCCACCCGGCTCGAGCGGCTCTCGAGCGAATCCGGTTCCCGCCCCACCGCGATCTTCCGGGAATTCCCGTGGGCCCAGATTCCGCTCCACCGCCCATAACACGTCTTCCCGCCTGCCGGGCGGCGGTCATCTCCGGCACGTGAAAAACGCACGCCGAGTTGGGTAACGGGACACTGGCGAAGCGTTACGGCCGCCACCGATCCTGTTAGGTGACCGATTTGTCCCGACGACCCGGACAAAACCATTACGGAGGGAATTTCTATGGACACGACCGCCGACGCCGGGTCCGGTGCGCGGGCCGGGCGGCGAGAATGGCTGGGACTGGCGGTGCTCGCACTGCCCACCCTGCTGCTGGCGCTGGACCTCAGCGTGCTGTACCTCGCGCTGCCCCACCTCAGCGCGGACCTGGGTGCCACCGGTACGGAACAGCTGTGGATCACCGACATCTACGGTTTCCTGATCGCCGGTTTCCTGGTGACCATGGGGACGCTGGGTGACCGGGTCGGTCGCAAGCGGCTGCTGCTGATCGGCGGGGTGGCCTTCGCCGTCGCTTCGGTGCTGGCCGCCTTCTCGGCCAACCCGGAGATGCTCATCGCCAGCCGGGCGCTGATGGGTGTCGCCGGCGCCACCCTGATGCCGTCCACGCTGGCTCTGATCAGCAACATGTTCACCGACCCGAAGCAGCAGGGCACCGCGATCGGTGTCTGGATGGCCTGCTTCATGGGCGGGATGGCGCTCGGCCCGGTCATCGGCGGGGCGCTGCTGGAGGCCTTCTGGTGGGGCTCGGTGTTCCTGCTCGCGGTGCCGGTGATGCTCGCGCTGGTCGTCTTCGGCCCGGCGCTGCTGCCGGAGTACCGCGACGAGAACGCCGGCAAGCTCGACCTGGCCAGCGTCGCCCTGTCGCTGGCCACCATCCTGCCGGTCATCTACGGCCTCAAGGAGCTGGCCAAGCTCGATATCGGCGTGGTCAGCATCGGGGCCATCGTGGTCGGCCTGGCCTTCGGTGTGGTGTTCGTCAAGCGCCAGCGTTCGCTGGAGAACCCGTTGCTGGACATGCGCTTGTTCAGCAACAAGACGTTCACCGCGGCCATCGCGATCACCACCGCCGGCGGCATCATGAGCGGTAGCTACCTGCTGATCAACCTGTACCTGCAGGTGGTCGAAGGGCTGTCGCCGCTGCAGGCGGCGCTGTGGCTGCTGCCCTCGGCGGCGACCACCGTCGTCAGCGTCATGGTGGCACCGGTGATCGCCCGCAAGGTGCGGCCGGGTTACGCCATCGCCACCGGGCTGGTGGCGGTCGCCGCCGGTTACGTGCTGCTCACCTTCGTCGACGGCCCCGGTGGCCTGGCGATCGTGGTGGCCGGGCTGGTGGTTTCCGCGGCCGGTGCGGGCCCGATGGGTTCGCTCAGCACCGGGCTGGTGTTCTCTTCGGTCCCGATGGAGAAGATGGGTTCGGCGTCCTCGCTGTCGGAGACCGGCGGTGAGTTCGGCATCGCGATGGGCGTGGCGACGATGGGTGTCATCGGCACCGCGGTGTACCGCGGCGAGATGGACGACATCGCCGTTCCCGCCGGGGTGCCCGCCGAGGCGGCCGAGGCGGCTCGCGAGAGCATCGCCGGTGCGGCCGCGGCGGCGCAGTCCCTGCCCGGTGCGGCCGGTGAGGGCCTGCTCGAGGTGGCCCGCACCGCGTTCAGCACCAGCCTCAGCGTCACCGTGACGGTCAGCGCCTCGCTGGCGGTCCTGCTGGCGATCGTCGCCGCCACCGTGCTGCGCCACGCCCCCGCCACGGGCGACGGCTCCGGCGCGGGCGACGAGGCTCCGGCCGAGGGCGAGACCAAGGAAGAAGCCGCCGTTCCGGCAGGCTGAGCATTCGCTTCACCCGAAGCGACCCCCGTCCAGGCAGTCCGGGCCTGGCCGGGGGTCGCTTTTGTTTCCGGTTCTTCTGCCTTGCTCCTTTTGTTGACCGTTTTGCACGGGAGTCGGTAACTTCGTTGGTGGATGACGAACCAATTCCCCGCAATTCATGTCGAATGGAGTCATACTGTGCAGAACGGGACCAAGCTGATCGCCGCCATCGCCCTCGCCGCCGGGATCACCCTGGCTTCGCAGGCGGGCGCCTCGGCCGCGGCCACCGTTTCGGTGACCCCGGCGACGGGCCTGGCCGACGGTGCCGAGGTGACCGTCTCGGCGACCGGGCTGGCCGCGAACGTCGAGCACTTCGCCGGCCTCTGCGGCACCGTGAACGGCGATTTCGCCTGCGACGCCGCCGGTGTCGTGCCGGTCACCACCGACGGCGCCGGTGCCGCCACCGTCCCGCTGACCGTCCGGAAAACCTTCACCGGCACCATCGGCGGCGGCGGTAGCACCACTGTGGACTGCGGGGCGGTCACCTGCGTGATCGGCGTCTACAACGCCGACGGCAGCGCCGGCGCCAACACTCCCGTCACCTTCGGCTGACGTTCCCCCGGGTGGGTGTGGCACCATTCGTGCCACACCCACCCGGTTCTTCCCCTGACTGCTCCTATTCGTGCCTTCAAGAGTCCAAGCACCCAGCCGAAACACGGCGAAGACCTCGTTGTCAGGCTTCCCAGCCTTGACAACGAGGTCTTCGCCGTGGTCACACCAAAAAAGCGGGGTGGCTCAACTGGCCCCCGGCGAAACATCCCCCTCGAAAACCCCATCCGGATCCACCGAGGAACGCACCGCATTCACCCGCTCAACCGAAGCATCCGGCAAGTGACGCTGCGGCTGCTGCCAGTTCTCCACGAAACTCGGCACCGTCCACCCCGAATCCCACGGGGACAAAGCCGAGCGCACCAGCTCGCAGTGCGCCGAAACCGCAGCCGCGGAAGCCTCGTCCACCACCAGCCCGGCACCCGAGTAAGCGAACCGCCCAGCCAAAGAGGACAGCGCCCCACCAGCCGGATCAGCCACCGAATAGGCCCCGCCCAGCTGCCGCATCCCAGCGCTGATGAACGGCGAACCCGAAGCAGGCCCCACCACCCGCAGGAACTCCGCGGCCCCCGCCGCATCCAGATCGCTCAGCAGCAGGTGATCCCCCGCGATCGGCACCGGGTCTTCCGGGTCCATGTGCGCCGAGAGCACCGCCGAGGGCTTCGTCAGGGCCCAGCTGTCCAGCAAAGGCGGTGCCACGGAACGCAACCGCCCCAGCAACTCCGCGGCCTGCGCCTCCGCAACGGCGACCCCGTCCTCCGAAACCGCCAGCACCGCCCCGTCCACGCTGAGCACCGGACCCGAACGCAGCACCTCCGGGATCTCCGGCAGCTCGGGCAGGTTCATCAGCTGCAACGAAGTCGTCGCCTCCCACGGTGCGTCGACCGTCCAGCGCAACCATTCGCCCAGCAACTCAGCGGCATGAGCACCCGCCCAGAAAGCCGACCCGGTGATCACCTTCGCCGCCGGGAACAGTTCGACCTCGACAGCCACCACGACACCGAACCCACCGCCCCCACCACGGATCGCCCAGAACAGTTCCGGGTTCTCCGCAGCCGAAGCCCGCACCAGCGAACCGTCCGCCGTCACCAGCTCGACCGCGCGCACCAGGTTCGTCGCCACGCCCAGTTGACGGCCGTAGTAGCTCATCCCACCGCGAAGCAGGTAGCCGACCACGCCGACCGTGCCCGACGAACCGTGTGGTGCCGCGAGCCCGTACGGGGCGGCCGCCTCCGCGACCGCCCCCCACAGCGTTCCCGCGGGGATCCGGGCCACCCGGCGTTCGGCGTCGACCTCGACCGGGCCCGAAGGCCGCACCTTCAGCAGCAGGCAGGACTCCATCGGCCGCTGCGTCGGCGAAGCGTGCCCGGTGGTGTGCACCCGCACGCCCAGCCGGAACGACCGCGCGTACTCCAGCGCCGCCCGCACTTCCTCCACGGTGGACACCACGGCCGCGGCCGCCGGCGCCGGTGCGGCCGTGAGGTTGAACACCGACGTGGCCGCCTCGTAACCGGGCTGCCCCGGCAACCGGACGGCCATCAGATCCGCTCGGCGGTGAAGAAGACGAAGGTCTCCGGCCCGGACAGCTCGACGATCCGCAGCCCGGCCCGCGCCAGCCACGCCTTGATGTCGTCCAGCTCGAACAGCAGGTGCCCGGCGGGACGGCTGGGGAAGAAGTGCGACTTCTGGAAGTGCCGGTAGACCGGGTCCTGCCCGAACAGGAAGGTCATGCAGGTGAACGTGCCACCCGGCCGCAGCACCCGGCCGACCTCCAGGATCGCGGTCTCCGCGTCGTCGGGGAAGGCCTGCAGCGCGTTCCACATGTTCACCGCGCCGAAGCTGGCGTCGGCGAACGGCAGGTCGAGCGCGCTCCCCTGCACCGCGGGCACCTCGGGCAACCGGCTGCGCAGCACGCTGAGCATCGGCAGGCCCATGTCGAGCGCGAGCAGCCGGTCCGGGCCGACGGTGTCGGAGACCACCGTGGTCCAGCGGCCCGCCCCGGCCGCCAGGTCGAGCACCGGGCCGTCGACCGGCTCGATGTGCGTGGCGATGTAGGCGTCCTCGTCCGACGGGGTGATCGCGCCGCCCCAGTTCGAACCGGCGATCTGCAGGTAGGCCGGGCGCAGCACGGACTCGTAGTACAGGCCCATGGTCGGCATCTCGGCGAGCTTCTGCAGCAGGTCGGCGGTTTCCTCGTCGTTGCCGGTGCTGATCGTCTCGGCGATGCCCGCGGTCAGGTCGAGCACGCCGTTGGCGACCGGGTACGCGGTGGCGCATTCGGGGCAGCGAACGGTCTCGTTGCGGATCTCCAGCGCGCCGGAGCAGTTGGCGCAGCGGAACGCGGCCACGTGCGGGCCGAACAACCCCGAGGTGCTCGAATCGAGGTCTTCCTCCGACGCCGCCCGCGACGGCGGGTTCTGCGCCACCTGCACCGGGTCCCCGTTCAGCACCGCCCAGTACGCCTTGGCACCGGAGAAGCCGAAGACGGTCTTCGTGTCGTTCTCCCAGTTCGTGGTGATCTGCTCGGTGGACAGGTCGTTGATCCAGCTCTGGTCGAAGTCCTGCTCGGAGGCGTTGAGCGCCCAGATCGACGGCGCCGGCCACACCCGGCCGAGGTCCGGCTTGGCCAGGTCGAGCGAGGCCAGCGCGCGCTCCAGCCGCGTCTGCTCCTCCGGCCCCAGCCCGAGGCCGGCCACCGCGCCGAGGATGCGCTCGCGGTCGGCGGGGAAGTGCGAGAGCAGGTACAGCAGGGCCAGGGTGAACGCCTGCGTGTTCGACTCGCGGGTGACCAGCGCCAGGTACTGGTCCAGGCCCGCGCGCACCGCCTGGTTCACCGGCCCGAGCTCGGGGTACTCGGCCTCGGCGAGTAGCCCCAGCAGGATCACCAGCCTGCCCTGGTGCTCCTCGCTGACCTGGTCGAGCACGTCGACCAGCACCGGCGCGGCGGGCAGGGCCAGCTCGGTCAGGACGCCCTCGCGCCACACGGCACCGGCCAGGTTCTCGAACTCGGCCTGGACCTGCTCGGGCCGGGCGCTGGCGAACGCCTTCACCAGTTCGGCGATGGTCGAGTCCGTTGCGGCGTCAGTCATTTCTGCGCGTCCTTTCCAAGGGGATCAGTGCTTGCGGGCGGAGACGATCACGTAACCGATCTGGTCCTTGCGCGGCGCGAAGAAACCCAGGTGGTTGCGGGAGAACTCGCCGACCGCCGATTCACCGAACTTCGCGGTGATCTCGTCCCGGCTGCGCATCGCGGTCTCCAGGTACTTCGTTTTCATGCCGAACGCCCGCGGCCCGCACTGGGTGTACTCCTCGACCGCGAACCCGGCGGCCCGCGTCAGGTCGAGCCACTCGGGCAGCGTCGGGAGCGCGCCGAGCTTGAGCGTCTCGACGAACTTCGCCACGCGGGCCGGGTCGCGATCGGACTCCAGGCTGAAGTCGGAGAAGGTCAGCCGCCCGCCCGGCCGCAGCACCCGGTGGAACTCGGCGAGCACGGTCGCCAGGTCCGGGGCGTTCTGCAGGGACTCCAGCGCCAGCACGGCGTCGAACGAGTTGTCCGGGTAGGACAGAGCGGTGAAGTCGCCGTATTCGAAGTGCACGCGGCCGGCCACCCCGGCCGCCTCGGCGCGCTTGCCGCCCTGGGCGATCTCGTAGGCGCTGAGCGTGATCCCGGTGACCCGGACGCCGAACTCGCCCGCCAGGTAGACCGCCGTCTCCCCCGGCCCGCAGCCCGCGTCGAGCAGGTGCTCGCCGGGACGCAGGCCGAGGGTGTCGGTGACCTTGCGGCTCATCCGGTGCACGGCCTCGGGCAGGGTGGCTTCGTCGTCGCGGTCGAACCAGTACCACATGTGGATCTGGCCGTCGCGCAGCTCGTCCCCGATCGGCGAGCGCTCGTCGTAGTGCCTGCCGATCTCCTCGGAGATGCTCATGAGAACTGGCCCGGCCGCCGGCCCGCCCCCGCCGGACCGCGGTACGCCTGGGCCAGGTCCAGCCAGCGGTCGGCTTCGGCGCCGGTGGCGGTCAGGTCCAGGTCGTCGCGGTGACGGCGGCGGGTGACCAGGAGGCAGAAGTCCCAGGCGTCACCGGTGATCCGCTCCTCGGACTCGGCCGGGCCGAACGCCCACAACGCGCCGGACGGGGCGGTCAGCTCGAAGCGGAACTGGACGTCGGGCTCGGGCAGGTTCCGCGCCTGGTAACCGAAGTTCCAGGTGCGCACGGCGAAGCCGGCGAGGTTGCCGATCCGGTCGGTCTTCTCACGGGTGACCCCGAGCGCGTCGGCGATGTCCTGGCCGTGGCCGAACAGCTCCATCATGCCCGCGCAGGCCAGCACGGCCGGCGGCAGCGGGTTGACCAGCCACGGCACCACCTGGTCGGCGGGCACCGCGGCGAGCGCCTTGATGCCGGTGTCGCGCTCGGCCCGCCAGCGGGTGAGCACCGATTCGGCGGGGTCGTGGATGTACTCCTCGAGCGCGCCGTTGACCGCGGCCTCGAAGCCACCGGGGCCGATCTTCGCGGTGATGGCGTTGAACACGGCGGGTTCCGCGGCGGCCAGCCCGGCGATCTTGAAGATGAACGCCAGGTGCCCGACCTGGTGCTTGATGCTCCAGCCCGGGGCCGGGGTGGCCTGGGCCCATGCCGCCTCGCCGAGGTCAGCCACCAGCCGGTCGAACTCCGCGGCTTCGGCGGTCAGGTCGGCGATCACCTGCTGGAAGTCCTTCACCGGTCCGTCCTCTCCACGTGTGAACATGACGTTCGCCGTGCACCCGGGGAGGTGCACGGCGTTCGCCGGGGCGCAGATCGCGGATCGCCTTCGCAGGAGCCGAACCGTCGTCGCAGGGTTGTGGCGGTCTCGCTTTGACCGGGCGGGCGATCTGACGCATTCGAGTATGGGCTCGGCGTCAGCGGGCGGTCTTCTCCTTTTCCGCCTTCGCCACCCGCAGTTCCACCGCGCGGCGGGCGGCGGAAAACGCAGCCCAGGAGGTGATTTCCACAACGGTCCGGTCAGCACCGCGCACTGATTCTACAATGGACTCATCGACCTGGAACGCGGAGAAGGCGGTGAGCAGGGCGAGGCGCGCGGGGGCGCGATCTTCGGCGGCCAAGCCCGCCACCAGCGGCTCCACCCAGGCCCGGCTGAGCCCCAGCGACTCGCCCGCCCACTCGGCCAGCCGTTTTTCGACCAATTCTCGAACGGCGGGCGAGAGCGAACGCGACCCCGCCGCTTCGAAAGCCGCGGAAGCTCGGCCGAATGCGTCGGCGAGCAATCCGCTCGCCCATTCGGGCGCGTTTCCCCCGGCCGGGAGCAGTTCCACGGCCGCGCCGGGAACCGGGGTCGTGCCGGGGAGCAGGAACCGCCCGAGCAGGCCGCGCACGAACCTCGCCGCGTTCTCCGGCACCTCCGGCGGCAGCGGGGACGGCCCGAGGAACACGTGCACCATGCGGTTGAGGTATTCGAAGGTGAACGCCACCGCGATCAGCTCGGCCGCGGGCAGCTCCACGGAGTCCCCGCGCGCCCAGGCCGCGGCAGCGCGGATCTCCGGATCGGTGACCGCGCCGAGGTCGTCACCGGTGATCGCCGCGGCGTCCGCCGCGGGCATGAGCCCGGCCATCGTGGCGCCGTGCACCTCGACGCAGTACGGGCAGGCGTTGCGGACCGAGACCGCCGAAGCCACGGCCTCCTTCGCCGCACGGCTCGCGGTGCCGCCGGTGATCAGCGACTCCCGCAGCATCGTCCACGCCGCGGCGAGCACCTCCGGGGACGGCGAGTGCAGTGCGGTCGGCGGTGCCAGCATGCCGAAGTCCCGCTCGACCTGCCGGTACACCGCGCGGACCAGGCCGTCCGCCCGGCGGGGGTGGACCGGCCGCACGTGGCGGACCTGCTTGAGCGTGCGGCGCAGCGCGAGCCGGATGGGTGTCGGTGTCATTCGGTGGCCTTTCGTCTCAGGCCACCGGCGGCCGAAGCGCTAGCCGGCGGCCACGGTCAGGGTGGCGACGTGCGCGGTGCCCGCGACCACCACACTGGCCAGGACCCAGCCCACGCCGTTGACCAGCACCTTCGTCCGGCCGGGAGCGGGTCGCCAGGTGGTGAACCAGGACAGCCCGACCAGCGCGATCACCAGCCCGGTGTGCAGCAGCACTCCGGCCCGGTCCGACCCCGCCCCGAGCCAGGCTCGAGCGAACTCGACGCCGGCGCCGGTCGCGGCGGCCAGCAGCACCCACGGGGTCAGGTGGTGCAGCACCCG
Organism: Amycolatopsis sp. NPDC045836; assembly: GCF_056431745.1. Taxonomy (NCBI): domain Bacteria; kingdom Bacillati; phylum Actinomycetota; class Actinomycetes; order Pseudonocardiales; family Pseudonocardiaceae; genus Amycolatopsis; species Amycolatopsis sp. NPDC045836. Next base: position 216,665 of record NZ_JBWKKF010000013.1, read on the forward strand.
CAGCACCCGGGGTTCCGCCGCGCCGTGGCCGGGACGGCGCGCCAGGAACAGCGGCACGCCGAGCCCGGCCAGGAACACCGCGGCGAACTGCTGCGGCAGGTCGAGGCCCTCGGTGAGCAGCAGGGTGAGCACGCCGGCCACCGCCGCCGCCCAGGCCACCACCTCCCGCGCGAGCCGCTCCTGTTCGGTGAAGAACGGGCGGACCAGCGCGCAGGCGGCGACCGTGAGCGCGGCGGCGACCAGCAGCACCTGCAGCCAGAGCGTGCCGGTGGTGACGCCGAAGGTGATCACGTGGTCGTGCGGCCCCTGCGTCACCTCCGGCACGTCAGGCCACCCCGGCCTTGGGCCGCTCGGACGCGGTGTGCCGCAGCGCGCAGGCGCAGCGCATCATCGCCCGCTCCTCCGCGCTGGGGCGCAGGTGGTAGACCATCGCGACGATCATCGGGATGGTCACCAGGGTGTTGTAGAACAGGTGCAGCTCCACCCGCGGGATCAGCAGCTGCGCGATGCTGGTCGGCTTCGCCGCGCCCATCAGGTTGGCCCCGGTGAGCGCCTGCAGCAGCAGGAGCAGGTGTTCGAAGTGGTGCCACACCTGGATCCACATGGCCGCCCGCCACCACGTCTTCGCCCGGCCGACAAAACCGTGGCGGAGGATGATGAAGCTGACCATCATCAGAATGGCGTAACCGTAGTGCATCCATTCGGAGGTGACCAACCAGGGAAACGGCATACCGAGCACACCCCTGGCCTCCGGAACCGGCCAGCCGAGCGCGTAGATCTGGAACGCCTGGGCGAGGTGTTCGGCCCAGTGCGCCACCACGACCACGCTGTAGAGCAGCAACGCGGCCTTGTGCCAATCGGTGTTCAGCTTCTCGCTGAACGCTTTCCAGCCCCCGGAAGTGCGTGTTCCCGCCATTCGTCAGTCTCCCGCCAGACTCAGTGCCAACTTGGTGACCCCCCGCCGCCCGCTGGTCGCGCCATCGGGGGACGGTGCGCCGTACTTTACGTCGATCCCGCGGTTTTGTGCGGCCTTGACAATTCCGGGAACAGCGCGTTCGGCCAGCGCGGCGATGGTCATCGCCGGGTTGACGGTGAGCGCGCCCGGCACCGCGGACCCGTCGGTGACGAAGATGCCGGGGTGGTCGCGCAGCTCGTGGTTCGGGTGCAGCGCGGAGGTGGCGGCGTCGTCCCCGATGCGGCAGGAGGCCAGCGGGTGCACGGTGTACGCGCCGACCACGTCGTTGGTCCAGGGCGCGATGGTGGCCAGGCCGTCCTTCTCCATGATCTCCTTGACCTCGGCGTCGGCCTTGGCCCAGCCGCTGAGCGTGTTCGGCGTCGGGTCGTACTTCAGCGCGCCGCGGCCGAGCATCTGCTGGGAGACGCGGAAGGCGTTGCCGGTGGGCGGCGGCGGGCCGAACACGCCCTCGTTGTCGTCCTCGGTCATCAGGAAGATCGTCAGCCACGACTTCCAGCGCTTGAGGATCTCCTTCTTCTCCTTGCCGAACCAGGTCGGCGCGTCGCCGCCGGGGACCTGGGCGAGGATGGTGCCGAGGCCGGGCGGGAAGTACAGCTGCTCCATCGAGTAGCGGGAGTACTCCGGCAGCTTCTCGTCGAGCCGGTCCCAGCAGGCCACGGTGGGGCCCTTGCCGATCTGGTTCGCCTCGTACGCCAGACCGTCCTCACGGGACAGTCCGAGCACCTCGCGCACCTTGTCCTCGTTGAGGATGGCGGTGTTCAGGCGCTCGCCGTTGCCGGAGAAGTACCGGCCGACGCCGTGCGGCATCTTGCCGAGCGACTCCGCCGAGCGCTGCAGGATGACCGGGGTGGCCCCGGCACCGGCGGCCAGGATGACGATCTTGGCCTCGATCGAGCCGCTTTCGGTGTGCACGCGGTAGTCGACGTCGTCGATGACGTTGTAGTGCACGCGGTAGCCGCCGTCGGGCGTGCGCTCGATCTTCTGCACCTCGTGCAGCGGGCGGATGGTCGCGCCGTGGGCGAGCGCCGCGGGCAGGTAGTTGGTCAGCAGCGAGCGCTTCGCGTCGAACCGGCAGCCGCCCATCATCCAGTTGCAGTTGGTGCACTTGGCGTTGTCGATGGCGACCGGGGTCGGGTTCGCGGTGCGGCCGGAGTGGTGGCAGGCCGCGGCCCACAGGCCACCGGAGTAGGTGACGTCGTTCCAGTCCTGCTGGGACACCGGGATCGACTCGGAAACCCGGTCGTACCACGGTTCGAGGGTGTCGCGGCTGATCTCGGCGGGCCACATGCGGCGGCCGATGCTGCCGTGCCGCTCGAAGACGAACTTCGGCGCGCGCGGCATCGCGGCGAAGTACACCACGCTGCCGCCGCCGACGCAGTTGCCGCCGAGCACGCTCATCCCGTCACCGACGACGAAGTCGAACGCCCTGGTGTAGGAGGAACCGAGCAGGAAGTCGTGGTCGAAGTCCTTGCTCTCCAGCCACGGGCCGCGTTCGAGCACGGTGACCTTGGCGCCGCCGGCGGCCAGGTGGTAGGCCGCGATGGCACCGCCGAAACCGCTGCCGACGATGAGGACCTCGGTTTTGTCGCTGGTCATGCGGGGCTCCCTGAAGGCGTGGTGTCCGGGTGGAGTTCGGCGAGCTGCCGTCCGTAGGAGTAGTTCGGGAACCGCCACAGCCCGTCCGCGTCCGGCGTGGAGATGCCCATCGCCAGCAGGCCGGGGTGCCCGTCGGCGATGGCCTGAGCGGTGCTCAGGTGCGGGGCGCTGTCGAAGGCCATGTTGCAGAACAGGGCCAGGCTGACCCAGCCGTCCTTCTCGGGGTGGCCGTTCTTGGTCAGCCGGAGGATGAGCTGGACCCGGTCCTCGTAGGACAGCGCGACGAACTCGGGTAGCTCCGGGTCGAGGGTGGTGCCGTGCTCCTCGGCGTAGGCCCTGGCGTGCCCGTTGAGCATCGGCACGAGGAAGTCGAGCCCGGCGGTCACCCCGGTGGCCTCGGTCTCCAGCAGCTCGATGGCACCGGCCTCGACCGACCCCGGCCCCTCGGAGACCCCGGCGATGGCGTGGTCCTCGGGGTGGCGCTTCTCGCCGGGAACGATCGTGTCGGCATACGCTTCGAGCGTCATCACCTTGACTGCACGCGCGTCCACGGGCGTCTCCTCTTTTTGGCTGCGTAGCTTGTGTTCCATGGAATCAGGGTTGCTGGTGGGCACACGTCTTCTGCGTTGCCGAATGGGTGCTTCGTCGGGGGCCACCCCGGTTTTTTAGTGTGACTACGGCGAAGACCGGGGTGGGGCCGGGGGGTGTGGGTGGCTGCTCGGGTTTGGTGCCCGGCCGCCGGTTGGTGGGGAGGGGTGATTCTGGTTTCTGGAGTCACCTGGTTTCGGCTGCCCGGTTGTGCGGTGTGGTGGCCACTTGTCGGGCACCGGTTCGAAGGCCAAGGGGTGGCTGAAGGGTGCCGGCGGATCCCCGGGGGGTGGGAGGCGGGGATCCGCCGGCGGGTCAGGTGGCCTTCCGCACCGTCATGGGCAAGCCGCCCTTGGCGCGCAGGGAGAGCATGGGTTCGGCGACCACCCGGTGCCCCGGGACACCGGTGAGCGTCAGCTCCCTGGCGATCATCGCCAGCACGAAGACCGCCTCCATCAGGCCGAGGCTGTTCCCGACGCAGAACCGCGGACCGGCACCGAACGGGATGTAGGCGTACCGCGGCCTGCCCGCGGTGGCGTCCGGGGCGAAGCGGTCCGGGTCGAAGGCCGCCGGGCGGTCCCAGAAGGCCGGGTGCCGGTGCATGGTGTACGGGCAGACCACCACGTCCGAACCCGCCGGGACGTGGTAGCCGGCGACCTCGTCGTCCTCCAGCGCGAGCCTCGGCAGGATCCACACCGGTGGGTACAACCGCATCGCCTCGGAGATGACCTGGTTGGTGTACACCAGTTTCCGGATGTCCTCGTGCTGCGGCAACCGGTCCCCGAGCACCTCCAGCGCCTCGGCCCGCAGCCGTTCGGCGACCTCCGGGTGCCGGTCGAGCAGGTGCAGCGACCAGCTCAGCGTGCTCGCCGTGGTTTCGTGCCCGGCCAGCAGCAGGGTGACCAGCTCGTCCCGCATGCGCTGCTCGCCGACCGCCGGGTCCGCCTCCTCCCTGGTGGACACGATCAGTCGCGAAAGGACGTCGTCGCCGATGGCGCCGCCCGCGGCGTCCCGGTGGGCGACCAGGGCGTCGACCACCCGCTGCAGTTCCCGCCGGGCCGCGCGGAAGCGCAGCTGCTTGGGCAGCGGCACCCACATCGGCACCATCGACAGCGTGACCATCTCGAACATCGCCTGGTCCTGCACGGCTTCGAACGAGTGGCCCACCGCGTCGAAGGCACCGAGGTCGGCGCCCAGCAGGGTGCGGCCGAGCACACCGAGGGTCAGCCCGGTCATCTCCTGCGTGATGTCGAGCGGCTCACCACCGGCGCGGGCCCGCAGCCGGTCGACCAGCTTCGCGCCCTCCTCGGCCACGATGCCCGCCTGCGCCACGATCCGCTTGTGCTGGAACGCGGGCTGGATGATCTTGCGCTGCTTGCGCCACAGCTGGCCCTCGCTGGTCAGCAGGCCGTCGCCGAGCGCGCGCTTCGCCTGGACCAGCCCGATGCCCTTGTGGTAGTTGGCCGCGTTGTCGGCCAGCACGTGCTTGGCGGGGTCCGGGTGGTTGAAGAAGTACAGCGTCTTGGGGCCGATGGCCATCCGCACCGCGTCGCCGTAGGTGTCCGCCGCTTCCGACATCAGCCGGAGGCGGTCGCCCGCCAGGTGCTTGAGCAGCCGGAAGGTAGCGGACCGGGGCGGGCCCGGCGGCACCCGTCGAGGGGTGCCGCCGGGGTTCCGCGTCCGCTTGAACGGCCTCACGCCGCCTTCTCGGCCGGTGGCGGGTCGACCGCCTTCGCCGCGATGGACACCGGCGCGGGCACCGCTTCGACCGCGGGCGGGGCCGCTTCCAGCTTCGCCTTCTCCGCCAGTTCCTTCTGCTGCGCCTCGAACTGCACCCGCGCCTTGTTGACGAAGTGCAGCGCCCAGAGGAAACCACCGCGGATCAGGCAGACCCCGGCCGTGGCGAAGAACAGCCCGTAGGCGATCCCGGCCCCGGTGAGCAGCCCGTACAGGGTCGCCACCCCGGCGCCGAAGGCGAACTGCGAAGCCGGCTTCGACGGCGTGGTGCCGGGGTCGGTGATCATGTAGTTGGTGAACAGCACGAACGCCACCCCGGTCATCGTGCCCAGCGCACCGAGGATCGCGGTGTCCAGCAGCACGCCGCGCACCACCGACTGCAGCGCGAAGAAGCTCAGCCAGCCGAAGATCAGCCACATCCGGCCGGTCAGCTTCGCGTTCAGCATGGTGCCCGCGACGATGATCAGCACCGGGATCAGCCAGTCGATCACACCGCTGACGTTCTCGGTGAAGTGGTACGGCGGGGCGATGCTGGCCCACGGGAACACCAGCAGGATCACCGCGATGCCGAAGTTCGACGGGTTCATGTAGTGGCGCAGCCTGCCGCGGACCGGGGCCCGCAGCACCCACTTCGCGCCGACCGCGACCACGATGCCGAACAGCATCACCAGGAGCTGGTCGTTCGGGTAGGTCAGCATGTTCACCGCGAGGCTGGTGATGTGCGCGGGGAACAGGAACTCGACCAGGCCCTTGAACCCGCTGCCGAGGAAGCGCGGGGCGCGGCCCTCGACCCTGGCGTTGACCATTTCCAGGCCGAGTTCCACGGTGTAACCGGTGGCCAGGGCCAGGAACGGCCACAGCCATGGCTGCTCGAAGCCGAGCACCGTGTAACCGAGGATGTTGAACACCGTCATCGAGATCGCGAACCGGCGCAGGGCCGTGATCACCTTGGGGTCGCGCGGCGGACCACCGGAGTTCTGCTTCGGGGCCGCGGATTGCTGCGGCGGGCCACTGGGTTTCTGCTCGGCCATGACTCACCTCTCCTTGGCCTGCGTGCCGAGCTGGAGCGAGTGCCAGCCCGGGTTCAGCTTCAGTTCCTGCTCGTGCGCCTGACCGGTGCGGTCGCGCCACGACACCTTCACGTCCTGCGCGCCGGTGACGTCACCGAGTCCGATGTGGACGTCGTTGCTGCGCTTGCCGGAGTGCCCGCTGCCGCCGTCGACGCGGCCGAGGATGGTGCGGCCGTCCGCGGTCTTCACGCAGACCTGGGCGCCGACCACCGGCGCACCGTCCGGGTGGGTCAGCTTCAGCCCGAGGAACTCACCCGCCGAGGGCGCGGTGTTCTGGTAGAAGACCGGCTGGTCCCACTGGCGGGCCACGGCCAGGTCGATCCGGCCGTCACCGTCGGCGTCCCCGGTGGCGATGCCGCGGGTCGGCACCGGCACCCCGAGGCCGAGCTGCTCGGACAGGTTGACGAAACCGCCGTCGGCCTTCGGCACGAAGAACGCCAGCTTCTGGCTGCCCGCCACGTCGTCGCCCTGGACCATGTTCGGCCACCACTCGGGGTGCCGCACGGTCAGGTCGTTCGAGGTGGCCAGTTCCTGCAGCTGCGGCCAGCGGTTGACCTCACCCTTGACGAATCCGGTCGCCTGGGCGATGGCGGGCTTGCCGCTGTTGTTGAAGTCCTCGGACTTGATGTCCCAGGCCCAGCCGGACCACGCGGTGCCGAGGTCGGTGCTCCGGTCCTCCCACGCCGCTTCCCCGGCCTGCAGCTGCGCCCGCAGCTCGGACTGGCTGCCGGCGGTGTTCATGAACTGGAAGTTGCTCTCCTCGATGCCGAACGAGGTGGTGATGTTGCTGACGAACAGGTCGTAGAGCCCGTTGCGGTCGAGGTCGGCCCACTCCGCGGACATGCCCTTGAACGAGTCGCCGCCGATGCGCTTGGACTTCGGCACGGTCGGGGACTTGCCGTCCACGATCGGCTCGAACCGGATGTTGCCCGGGGTGGACCGGTTGTGCAGCATCGCGTCCTTGCCGTGGTCCTGCGCCAGGTACAGCTCGGGCAGCAGGTCGCCGTCGACGTCGTTGGCCGCGGCACCGAGCACCCAGCCCTTCGACAGGTCGGTCGGGATGACGCTGTCGAGCTGCTGGTACTGCACGCCGGTCGCGTTCGCACCGGTCCAGCGGAAGAAGTAGTCCTCACCGCCGTTGGAGGCGTTCGACAGCGAGTCGTTCATCTCCACGCCGCCCTTGACCGAGGGGTCGAGGACCGGGCTGTGCGGGAAGTAGTTCCCGAGGTAGATGTCGATGTGCCCGTCACCGTCGAAGTCGTCGATCGCGACGGTGTTGCTGTTCCACTGGGGGCCGTTGTACTTCGCCGCGGTGGAGCCGGGGACCAGCTCGACCGGCACGAAGCAGTTGGCGTCCAGCGGCATGCCCTTCGCCTCGGCCTTGCCGAGGAACACGATCGGCGTGCGGCCCCAGTAGTAGACCAGCAGATCGGTGCGGCCGTCCTCGTTGAAGTCCGCGGGAGCGCAGCCCATCGGCGCCATCACGTCGTTCATCGGCAGGTTCCCGGTCTTCAGCGCGAACGGCGCGTAGCGCTGGTCGCCCTTGCCCGGGGTCGGGGTGATCACCACCTGGTCGATCCGCGGATCGGTGACGCACAGGTCGTTCGCGAGCCCGTCGCCGTCGACGTCGTTCATCGCGATACCGGCGCCGACCGAGGAGATCCAGGCGTCGATGTGCTTGTAGTCCTGGTTGACCTGCCGGATCTCCTGCTGCGGGAAGCCGCTCGGCATGGCGATCGACTTCGGCTCGAAGCCGTAGCCTGCGGCCAGCTCGTCCTGCTCGGCCGCCGACGTCTCCGGCAGGCTGCTGACCAGGAACATGCCCGCCACGAGGACGAGGGCAACGATCCCGGCCAGCTGCTTGCGCAGCCAGTGGACTGTCGCGGTCATAGGTGAACACCTCCAATGGAAACGAACTCGTTGGCGATCTGCTGACGCCAAGTCTCGAAAGCCGGGACCGCACCGTCGATCGGAACGGCGGGCCGGACGTCCCGGGTGACCTTCGCGGCGGTCACCGCGTCGGTGCCGCAGAGGATCTCCGCGGCGGCTTCGGAATGCGGCACGAGCAGGCCGGCGCGCACGCGGGCCTCGGCGGCGAAGGCGGAGCCCTGCGCGAGCATCCCGCGGTGCGCGCCGGCGTGGTCGCGGAGGTACCGCAGCTCGCCCGGGTCGGCGCCACCGGCGTAGGTCGCGGCGAGGCCGATGCCGCCGTAGAGGTCGGAGTGCCGCGACTCGGGGAAGTCACGCACCATCGAGGTGACCAGCTTCGCGTCGGTGCCGCCGATGAACCACAGCGCCCGGCCGATGCCCTGGTCGATCGCGCGGTTCGTGTACGGCGAAGCCACCGGCCAGTCGAACCGCTCCTCCTGGTACTGCTGGTGGATGTACTTCGCGGTGCGGAAGTACGCCTGGTGGAAGCCGTAGCCGTCGAGCACCAGCCAGCGCAGCAGCGGGTCGAACCCCGCCGGGTCGGGCCAGCGGAACTTCGGCAGGCGGGCCATCGCCCAGCCGACCCCGACGTAGATCAGGTAGTTGTGCGGGTCGCCGCCGCTGACCAGGCTCTCCTGGGTGCGGCCCCTGCCGGGCAGCGGAAGGCCGTCGAGCATCGCCCAGCCCATGCCCGCGCCTTCGTAGGCGAAGCCGCGGAACCGCTCCGGGATCTGGTCCAAGCGCTCCATCGCGTCGGCGGTCGTCCTGGCTTCGACCGCGTACCCGTAGCCGTCGAGGAAGATCCGGCCGACCTTCTCCAGCAGTTCCTGTGCGGCCGGGTTCTTCTTGTGGAAGCCTCGTTTGTCCAAAGTGGTTTCCACCACGTTCGGAGTCAGAATGCGGCGCCGCAGCGCACGCCAGCCATTACCCAACTCGCTCTCCCCCTAACGGGTAGAATCGAATTCCGGAGCACTCGTGCCTTTACTTTCCCAGGCGGCCACCGGCGCGTTCTACTCCATCCTTGCCGAAGCACCGCAGGTCAGGGGCTTGCGAACGGAAGCGGCCGCCGCTCCACGGGAGAGAGCGGCGGCCGCGGTCGAAGGGCTGGGTCAGGCCACTGAGCGCAATCTCGAGGGCGCGAATTCCCGGCGAATGCGATCACGCCAGAGTTCGTACGCCGGTGTTTGCGCATCACCGGCGTCGTGCGGCACTTCGGTTTCGTCGGCGATCCGCACGGCTTCGGGAACGGAGATCCCGCCGAGTGCGCGGATACCGGTTTCGGTGTGCGGTGGCACAAAACCGGAATACGTGCGTGCCTTGGTGGCGAACACCGCACCCAGCGCCAGCTCCGGCGCGTGCGCACCGGCCGGGGCACGCAGGGAGGCCAGGCCGTCGGCGTCGCAGCCGCCGGCGAAGGTCGCCGCCAGGCCCACACCGCTCCACAGGTCGGCCCGCCGCTCGGGCGCGAACCGGGCCACCGCGGCCGCCACGCCGCCGGGGTGGCCGCCGTTGATGAACCACAGCGCCCGGCCGATGCCCTGGTCCACCGCGCGGCCGAAGTAGCCGGGGTGGCCGTCCCACGGGTACGGCTTGAGCACGTGCTGCCGCCCGACGATCTTCTTCGTGTCGAAGTACGCGCGGTCGAAGCCGTAGCCGTCGACGGCCAGCCAGCTCATCGTCGGGTGGTACGGCGTGCCGCTGATGTCCGGCACGATCTTCTTCCACAGCGGCCGGGGCAGGCGCGCCATGGCGAACCCGATGCCGATGTAGGTGAGGAAGATGTGCGGCTGGCCGGGCCCCAGCAGGAAGTCCCTGGTGCGGCTGGACGGGCGGAAGCTCATCGCGTCGAGCACCGCCGACGCCATCGTCGCGCCCTCGTAGGCGAAGCCGCGGTACTCGGCCTCGACCAGGTCCAGCCGCCGTTCGAGGTCCCACTGGCCGGGGCTGTCGATGCCCCATTCGAAACCGGCGACCACGGCCTGCGGAATGGCCTCCAGCCGGGCGGTGGCCGCGGTCGGGACCACGTCGAAGCCGCGGCCGGCGAAGCTGACCGCCTGGAACGACGGCGCCAGCACCCGCCGTCGCAGTGAGCCGAGCAGGGTCGACATCGGGGAGGTCCTTTCAGGCGACGGCGGGCAGTTCGCGCACCCGGGGCAGGGCGACGGCGTTGACGTCGGTGGTGACCCGCGAGGCCAGCGTGATGGCGATCGGCGGATCGGTCGGGCGGACCGGGCGCAGCCGCAGGTTCACCGCGGCGGTCTCGTCGCCGGAGATGGTGATCGGGGCGGTGGTGGCGATCGAGTACGACCGGCCCTCGCCCAGCGCACCGGGGTGCTCGGCCACCGCGATCACGTGCCAGCGGCCCGGGGGCACGTTGTTCAGGATCAGCTCGGTGGACCCGCTGTCGGCCATGCCCTTGAAGGCCACCGGGCCGCACTGCGGGATGGCCTCGGCGAACACGCCGACCAGCACGTTGCCGGTGGTCTTGCCCGGCGGCATGTCCAGCCGCCCGACCACCGAGCCGCCCGCGTTCTGCGGCACGGCGCAGCTCTGCCCGGCGTCGCGCAGCGTCTTCAGCGACGGCAGCCGCTGGAAGTGCGGGGCCATCGCGATCAGCAGTTCGCTGACCATCGGGTCGCGGTACTGGGTGGGGCTCATGCCGACGGCCCTGGTGAACCGGCTGGTGAAGGTGCCGACGCTGCTGTAGCCCACGCTGCAGACGATGTCGGAGACGGTCAGGGAGGTGGTCAGCAGCAGCCGCTTGGCCTCGAACAACCGGACCGCGGTGAGGTAGCGACCGGGGGTGACCCCGGTGGCCCTGGAGAAGATCCGGGAGAAGTGGAACGGGCTGACGAAGACCTCGGCGGCGAGGTCGTTCAGCGTGATGGGCTCGAAGTAGCGCTCGTGCATCGCGGCGATGGCTTGGCGGACGGCCGGTTGCATGATGGGCACTCCCTGGGTGGACGAGTTGGCGAGCTGACCGCGGTGGTTCATGCGGCACGCTCCGGCCGGTACCGTGCGGCTGCCCCCGGTGCGGGCAGCCACGGGTGTCCCGCGTCGCAGCTCAGCCGCGGCGGCGGAAGTTCGGAGTTCACGCGGACCGAGATCCGGACCACCCGGTCGCAGCCGGGGTGGCGGCAGGGTCCCAGTTCGGTGTGCAGCAACGGGTTGGGGTGGGCGATCCGCCGGGCCTCGGCGACCAGCGCCTCCAGGCCGTCCAGCAGCTCACCCGCCCGCGGGTGCCGCACCAGCTCGTCGAGCCGGGTGTGCAGGAAGGCGGCCATCGCCAGGGAGCCCTGGACGGGCGAGTTCGTCACCGTGCGTTCGCACCAGGCGCGCAGGAAGTCCTGCAGCGAGGCGCACAGTTCGGCCGCGGCGGTGGCGGCCCGGCGGCCGGACGGGCTAGTCGCCCCGGGCTGTCCGGCGGAATCGGCGCGGCCGTCCGCCAGCACCCTGGCGCACCGGGCGTACCAGCCGGGGACCGCCCGAAAGGTCTGGTCCAGCCGGGCCCGGCACTGCGCGCACAAACGCGGACCTGGGATGATCGAGGTGACGGAGCCGGTTCCACGACCGGTCCGGCAGGACGCCGATGCGCAGAGGTTCGTTGTCATTGTCCCTCCCCCAGCGTCCCGACCCGACTCAACTGCTGGGAGTAAGCATGCATTCGGCGACTCGAACCGAGGTCGAAACGAAGCCGAGACCCATTGGGGTTGCACATAGTCAGATCGGGCGGGAAATGGTGCACCCTCGGTATAACGTTCGCCGGACTTTTTTCTCGATCGAAGGACACGGAGAACACTGATGAGCGATTATTCTGAGGAGGCGATTACGTCGAGCGAAAGGCGCGAAGTGATCAATGTTCTACTGGCCGAGGACATGCACATGCTGCGCGGCGCGCTGGTCGCCCTGCTGAACCTCGAGGCCGACATCACCGTGGTCGCCGAAGTGGCATCCGGCGACGAGATCCTGCCCGCCGCGCAGAAGCACCAGCCCGACGTGGCCATCATCGACATCGACCTGCCCGGCAAGGACGGCCTGACCGCCGCGACCGAGCTGCACGCCAGCCTGCCGGACTGCCGGACGCTGATCCTGACCAGCCTCGGCAGGCCGGGCACGGTGCGCCGGGCGCTGGACGCCAGGGTCAACGGCTTCATGCTCAAGGACGCGCCGTCGAAGAAGCTGGCCAACGCGGTGCGGCAGGTGGCCGTGGGCAGGCGGGTGATCGACAGCGAGCTGGCGCTGGCGGCCTGGGACACCGAGGACTGCCCGCTGGCCACCAGGGAGATCGAGATCCTGCGCCTGGCCGCCGCCGGTCAGAACGTGGCGGACATCGCGGCACAGCTGTTTCTTTCTCCCGGAACCGTGCGTAACTACCTGACCACGGTGGTCACCAAGCTCAATGCCCGCAATCGCGTCGACGCCATCCGGATCGCGAAGGAAAACGACTGGCTGTGACCATTTGCTCGAATGGCGGCGTCACAAATACCGGCAAAGCCGCCTCGCCGGAGATGACAATCATCCTCGGCAACGGTGTTATCAGCCGCATCGGTTGAATAGGCGCCGGGTTTACCCCCGAACGTACCAACCGGAATGGAAACTCCTTGGGGGGCTTGGAAAGTTGCCTGCCCGCGACGCGGAACCCGGCCCGCTCGACCGCGGGTCCACCACTGGCGGGAAACGAGCGGTGGGGATCAGCCGGTGGCCACCGGGACGTCGGCGCGGAGGCGGTAGCGGCCGTCCGGGTCGGTTTCGACGGTGAGTTCGCCGCCCAGCCGGGACAGGCGGTGGGACAGGTTCCGGATGCCGTTGCCGGCGTTCGGGGCCGGGGCCGCGTCGTTCACGGTGACCCCGTCGTTGGTGATCACCAGCCGCACGCTGCCGTCCAGGTCCCGCACCGAGATCTCGCACCATTCGGCCTCGCTGTGCCGCAGCACGTTCGTCACGCCCTCGCGCAGCACCGTGGCCAGCACCGTGCCCACCGGGCCGTCCAGCTCCCGGTCGTCCCGCGAGATCCGGACGTCCACCTCGGCGGCGGACAACGCCGACTTCGCCTGGCGGCACTCCTCGTCCAGCGAAAGCTCTCGCTTCCCGCTGGCCACCATCCGGACGTCCGCCAGCGCGCGGCGGGACATCACCAGCATGTCCTCGAGCTCCTTGCGCGCCCGCTCCGGGTACTCCGTCAGCAGGCGGTTCGTCAGCTCCGTCTTCAACGTGATCGCCGACAGGCTCAACCCCAGCAGGTCGTGCACGTCCCGCGAGAACCGCAGCCGCTCCTCCGCGACCGCCATCCGGCTCAACTCGTCGCGGGCCGCGTGCAGCTCGCTGACCAGCTGCACCAGCCGCGACAGGCCGAACACCACCAGCGTGGTGATCAGGTTCCCGACCACCACCGACGGCACCGAGTACCACGGCGTGATGTTGCCCAGCCCGGCGAACAGCTCCAGGCTGCCGATCGCGACCAGCGCCAGCGCCGCCACCGGCACCGCCGCCAGGGAAGGCAGCAGCACCAGCGCGCTGCCGGCGAACAGGCCGACCGCGCCGTGCCAGAGCGGCCCGAAGTGCAGGATCGGCAGGAACACCAGCGACGCCTGCGCCACCAGCACCAGCGCGGTGCGCAGCGGGGTCCGCAGCGCCTCCGGCCGGGAGACGTAGCCGAACTGCAGCCCGGCCAGCAGGCCGACGAAGGTCGCGCTGAGCAGGCCCTGCCAGAAGTCGCCGTAGCTGACCGCGATGCCGATGCTGGTGTTCACCGCGATGGCACCGAGCACCGTGGCCAGGATGGCGTTGGCCATCTTCGGCGCGATGCCGGGCGTCCACAGCGGTTTGGTGCTGGCGCGCTCCTCGGCTTCCTCGCCCTCGTCCCCGCGCACCACCAGCGCCGACACCGGCACGTCCACCTGCAGCCGGTAGCGGCCGCCCTCGGCGGACACGCTCAGCTCGCCGTTCAGCTGCGACACCCGGTAGGACAGGTTCCGGATGCCGTTGCCCGCTCCCGGCGCGGAATCGGCGGCTTCCCCGGTGACCCCGTCGTTGGCGATCACCAGGCGGATCACGTCGCCGACCTCGTGCACGGAGATCTCGCACCAGCTGGCGTCGCTGTGCCGCAGCACGTTGGTCACGCCCTCGCGCAGCACCGTGGCCAGCACCGTGCCCGCCCGCCCGTCGAGTTCGCGGTCGTCCCGTGAGATCCGCACGTTCACCTCGGCCGCCGACAAGGCGGACTGGGCCTGCCTGCACTCCTCGTCGAACGAGAGCCGGCGGCGTCCGCTGGCCACCATCCGGACGTCCGCCAGCGCGCGGCGGGACATCACCAGCATGTCCTCGAGCTCCTTGCGCGCCCGCTCCGGGTACTCCGTCAGCAGGCGGTTCGTCAGCTCCGTCTTCAACGTGATCGCCGACAGGCTCAACCCCAGCAGGTCGTGCACGTCCCGCGAGAACCGCAGCCGCTCGCTCGCCACGGCCATCCGGCTCAGGTCGTGCCGGGCCGCGTGCAGCTCGCTGACCAGCCGCACCAGCCGCGACAGGCCGTAGGTGATCATCGCGGTGAGCAGGGTGGCGACCATCGCGTTGGTCACCGCCCACGGCGCCACCACCAGCCCGGCGCCGCGGGTCCACTCGAGGAAGCCCATCAGCGCCACCACCGTGCCCAGCAGCGGCCAGGCCACCACGGCGGGCAGCAGCAACAGCACGCTGCCGAGGAACACCCCGGTGAACCCGTGCCAGCGCGGGCCGAACTCCACGATCGGCACGCCCACCAGGCACGCCTGGCCGAGCAGGGCCAGCGTGGTGCGCCGCCGGGTTTTCCCCGCATTGGGCCGGGAAACGTAACCGAGTTGCAGGCCGGTCATCGCCAGCACGCAGAAGACGCAGAAGAAGACGTCCCAGAAGGTGCCGATCCGGAAGATCACCCCGAGCGTGGCGTTGACCGAGAACCCGGCCATCACCAGCGCCAGGATGCCGAAGGCCAGCCGGGGCGGGATGTCCGGCACCCAGTTGGTCCTCCCGGTGGCCTCGGGCGGTTCCGCGTCGAAGTCGGGTCGTCTGTCCGCAATCGCAGTGCTCACCGGAACTCCCCTCACGACCGCCGGCCAGGACGCCGAAAGGCGCTGCCGAGGCTACCCAGCGGCGTTTCCGGCGGGCAACCACGTAGGGGTCGGGGTGGTGTCAGCGACCGGAGTCCAGCACGCATTCCCCTACTCCGATCTCGGCTGGCCAGTCGAGGCCGAACAACCGGTCCACGGTGTCGCTGGCGTCCACCGGGACCGCGTGCGCGGACAGGCCCATCGCCTTGGCGCACAGGTAGAGCGTCTGCTGCAGGGCACCGGCGTGCATCAGCGTGGTCGCGTAGGCCGCGCCGCCGAGCACCCACGAGGTCCGCTCCATCCGGGCGGTCAGCGTGATCATCACCGCCGGGCGGCGCAGGCTGCCCGCGGCGACCTTGCCGAGGTCGAGCACGGTGCCCACGTCGGCGACGTCGTCGCCCAGCTGGGTGAGCGCGTGGCCGGCGGGGTCGTAGTGGTAGAGCCCGCTCGGCAGGCCGGTGCAGTGGCCGATGCTCAAGTACAGCTCGAGTTCGTACAGGCAGGCCACGGAGAAGTAGGGACGCTGCGAGGCTTCGTGCCCGGCGGGCATCGGCGGGTGGGCCGGGCCGACCCCGCGCACCCGCGCGCTGCGGAACAGCAGCTCGCCGAGTTCCTCCGCGGTGAGCGCGGTCCCGGAGAACCGCGGGCACTCGTGGTCGGTCTCCAGCAGCTCGGTCAACGGCGGATCGGTGCCGGCCAGCACCTCCGGCTCGGGCCGGTGCAACGGGAACCGCTTGCCCTCGGGCAGCGCCCTGGTCAGCGGCGGCTGCGATTCGGTGGCCTGCCGGTACACCGAATCGGGCGCGTCGGCGTCCCCGGCCTGCCGGGTCCGGCTGTGCGTGTGGAAGTGCAGCTCGTGGTGCGACCAGTGACGCAGGTCCGGATCGACGTCCTCGGCGAACTCGTCCTTCTCGTCCCCGGCCAGCACCACGCCGGCGGCGACCAGGAAGGCCACCGCGTCGGCGACCACCGCCTCGGGGATGCCGGTCTCCACGGCCAGTCCGGCGATGGTGCCCGGCCCGGCCAGCGCGGAGGCGATCCGCACCGCCTGCGGCTGGCTCAGCACCACCCGGAAGTCCGCCCGCGGGGACTCCAGCACCAGGTCACCGCCCTGCGGCCGGAGCACGGCGAAGCGCGAGAGCCGGATCGCCAGCGACGCGGGCACGGCCGCCGGGTGGAACTCCGGCGCGGCCACCACCGGCACCGCCGAGAGCAGCGGCCGCCGCCCGTCCGGCAGCCCGAGCGAATGCACCACCGAGCCGCTGACCTGGTGCAGCACCCGTTCCAGCCCGGCCAGGTCGTGCAGCCTGCTGACCGGGCTCGCCTTGCGCGCGGCCACCACGTTCTGCAGTGAGACCGGCCCCAGTTCCATCCGCCGCAGCGACTCGATGGCGAAGGCGCTCGCGTGCTCGACGTTCAGTTCGCCCCAGCGGGTGACCACGTTGACCGAACCGTGGTCGCCGTCCTCTTCCACCATGGCGTCTTCGCTCAGCGACCAGAGCCGGATCGTCGTGCCCACCTCGTCCGATGTCGATGTCACCTGCCGCTCCCTGCGTGTGCGTGTGCCCCGACTAGAGGAAGAGTGGCATGGGATTGAGCTCGTGGTAAGGCGTCGGGCGGGAAAGCTTGCCCAGCTGAACCGGTACGTCGAACAGCCGGCCGGGGGCGAACCGCGCCCAGAAGTGCCGCAGGCCCGGGACCACCACCTTCACCACCGGCAGCCCGATGTCGGGGCGGGTCTGGTCGAGCACCAGCATCTCCATGCCCCGCTCGGCGAACAACGCGGCCAGGGCGTCGACGTCCTCGCGCACGTCGTCGCGGGCCACGTAGCCGAAGTCGGCCGGGCCGCGGGCCGGGACCGCCGGGTCCGGCAGCAGGTACGGCTGGTTGACCACGGTCGCCTCGTTGACCCAGGCCGCCGCGTCCGGGTCGCCCTCGCCCATCTGCTCGTCGAGCACCGTCGGCAGGAACTGGTTCAGCTCGGTCAGCGCCCGCCGCAGCGCCAGCCGCGGGTCCAGGTGCGCGCCGAGGCCGAGCATGATGCGCTCACCGGGGCGGTCGACCCGGCGGGACACCGCCACCATCACCGGCACGCCGAGGTCGGCGGTCGCGTCCAGCACCCACACCTCGCGGCCGAGGCGCGCGTACTGGCCCCGCAGTTCGTCGAGCCACGATTCGCCGAACGCGTCGAGGTCGACCGCGGGCAGGCGCAGGCGGTTGTACCACCAGATCGCCACCGCGTCGCGTTCCACCAGTTCCAGCGTGCCCTGGAGCACGGCGTCCTCCAGGCTGCTGCCCGCGGCGTTGCCGTTGGAGTCGGCGCCGAGCGAGCGGTGCGCCGGGCCGCCGTAGTACAGCATCGCCGTGGGCAGCAGCCGGTGCCTGCGCCCGGTGATCGACCACAGCGGGGTCCAGTCGGTGACCGCGTCCTCGTCGAACGGCTCGCTGACGTAGTTGAACGGGGAGTGCCGCGGGTTCCAGCTCTCGCGGGCGGCGTACTGGCGCTCGTCGAACAGCGTGCAGTCGTTGGGGTGCAGCGCCACCTCACCGAGCGCGCGCAGGCTGGCCCGCAGGCGGAACTCGTCGCCCTGGAAGGTGCCGGAGAACCGCTCGACGGCCTCGCACAACGCGCCCACCTCGGCGTCCAGCGGGGTGAGCCCCTTGCCACCGTTCTCCGCGCGCAGGTTGGCGCGCAGCGTGTTGAGCCCGGTCGAGCCGCGGAAGACGTTGGCGCCGGAGCGGTAGGCGTTGACGAACGAGGGGGCGTCCGGGTCCCGCTTGATCTCCTTGATGATCCCGGTGACCGGGCTGACCAGGTGCCGGTAGCGGTCGAGCACCTGCGCGGGCAGCAGCGTGCGGTGCCCGCCGCCGGCCGAGGCCGCCTTGCGCGCCGGGTTCAGCCGCACCGGCTTGCAGGCGCGGGCGGTGACCAGCGCCGCGTCCCCGCAGTTCGCGCACTGGGGCCGCGCCCGCAGTTCGTGGCGGGTGCCTTCGAGGTCGTGGGTGTCGAACGTCCACACCGAACCCTGCCCGGGGTAGCGGTGCCCGGCCAGCCACTTGGTCACCTCCAGCGCCACCAGGTGGGCGGCGGCCGAGGCCAGCGGCCGCACCGAGGCGGCGGGGCGGTCGGCGGGCCCCTGCTTGCCGAGCGTGGCCTGCACGCACGCTTCGGCGTGGCGGTGCCCCCAGAGCCGGTGCGCCAGGCAGTGCCAGCAGCCGGGTTCAGCGGGACTGAAGAACGGCCCGAGCCAGACTCGAGTGCCGACCGGTTTGCTCAGCAACCACGGCTTCCCGGCGGCGCGCTGGGCGGCGTCGACGGCGGCCAGGGCGGGGTCGAGGTAGTCGTCGCAGACCACCACGGTCAGTTCGGCCGCGGCACTGGGGCCGGTGTGGACCTCCACCCCGGTCTCGGCCAGCGCCCGCCGCGCCGGGCCGAGGTCCAGAGTGGACTTGGTGCCGACCAGTGCCACGGTGGCCACCGAAGCGCGCGCGGCGTCGGCCAAGTCCACGCCGCACGCGTCCCAGTAGGCCACTTCCCCCGCGTCCACAGCGGACGCTTCGGTGTCGCGCAGGCGGACGAGGCCCACGTCGACCAGTTGCTCGATCAGGCTGGCGACCTGCGCCGAGCTCATCCCGCCGGGGCGGGCTTCGAGCAGGCAGGCCAGGTCGCGCTTGCCGTCCAGCAGTGCCGCGAGCGAGGCGATCGCCGCCCCGCGGAGGGCGGTGACCCCGTGCTCGGAGAACAGGTAGGCGCCCTCGCCCTCGTTCACCTCGGCACGCAGGTGGCGTTTGAATTCGGGGATTCTCGTCGCCGCGGCACCGCTGTCCATGTCAGGCGGCTTCCGGCAGCTCGTCGGCCACGGACACGCTGTAGGTGCAGCCGTTGCTGCCGCGGCGCGGCATGCCCGCCGGGTTGTGCCACTGGTCGAACCGGTCGATCACCAGCACCAGGTTGTCCTCGCGGGGCAGCTCGACCACGTTCTGCTTGTCCATGGTTTCCTCCGATTTGCAGGGTTTCCGGGGTGCTGGGAGAATCCTCCGCCGTGCGCCGGTCGCACTTCCAGTGCCGCCCACATGGGTCCGACATGTGTTTTTCACATGGCCCCCAGTCATATTCACGTCACGATCGGTGCCCCCCTCACTGCCGCTGACCAGGGCATTTCTGTCAATCTTCGAGAAACGCACGACTGTCGCCGGAGGACCAGGCGCTGGCGCGCAGTCGGTCGGAGTAGTGACTGGGAGGGAACGTGTTGGTTTCCGAAGTTCCAGCCGGGAGTGGCAGCCCCGGCGGCACGGCCGAAAGCGCGGTGACGTTCACCCTTCTCGGCCCGCTCGAAGTGCTCAAGGACGGGATCGACCACGCGCCGACGGCGCCGAAGATCCTGCAGCTGATGGCGATGCTGCTGATGCGGCCGGGCAAGGTCGTGCAGATCGAGTCCATCATCGCCGAACTCTGGGCGAACAAGCCACCGCGCAGCGTGCGCACCACCATGCAGACCTACGTCTACCAGGTGCGCCGCTGCATCGAGCAGAACAAGCTGGCGCCGGACGCCGAAGCCATGCTGGCCACCAAACCGCCGGGTTACGTCTTCCGCATCGACCCGGCGCAGGTGGACGTCTACGAGTTCCAGCAGCTGTGCCGGCGCGGCCGGGACGAGATGGACGCGCGGCGCTTCGGCGACGCCGCCCGCTCGTTCCGCAGCGCGCTGGGCCTGTGGTCCGGACCACCGCTGGCCAACGTCAACTGCGGTTCGGTGCTCGCCGCCTACGCGGTCGACCTGCAGGAGCAGCGCCGGGCGGCGCAGCACCTGCGGATCGAGGCCGAGATCGAGGCGGGCATGCACCGCGAACTGGTCGGTGAGCTGCGGTCGCTGGTCACCGCGAACCCGCTCGACGAAGGGCTGCACGGGCAGCTGATGCGGGTGCTGGGGCGCAGCGGCAGGCGGTCCGACGCGATGGCCACCTACCGGCAGCTGCGCACCCGGCTGACCACCGAACTGGGCGTGGAGCCGTGTGACGAACTGCAGTTGCTCCACCACGAACTGCTTTCGGCCGGAGACCCCTCCTGATGCGTCGCGGTTACCCGCTGACCGAGAAGATTTCGTTGCGGGTGAAGCTTTTTCGCACCGTGTCAACTCGGCCACGAGCACCGTGTGCAGGTGTTCGTTCGGGTGTCGAGCGGGATTCGAGCCTGGCGACAGACTCTGGACCGCAGCTGTGACGACCGCCCGATCATCTCCGTCCAACCGAAGTCTCAACCTGACGAAGAGTGGGGATTTACGATGAGTCGAAAGTACGGACAGTTCTGCGGCTTGGCACGCGCCATGGAGATGGTGGGCGAGCGCTGGGGCATGCTCGTGGTCCGCGATCTGCTGCTCGGCCCGAAGCGGTTCACCGACCTGCGCGCCGGGTTGCCGCGCATCCCGTCCAGCATCCTCTCCGCCCGGCTGAACGAGCTGGAGGAAGCCGGTGTGGTCCGGCGGCGGGTGCTGCCGCAGCTGGACGCCTCGGTGGTCTACGAACTCACCGAGTACGGCGCCGAGCTGGAGGCGGTCGTGCTGCAGCTGGGCCTGTGGGGCGCCCGTTCCCTCGGCACCATGGGTGAGGAGGACGTGTTCACCACGGACTCGGCGATCCTGTCGCTGTACACCACGTTCCGGCCGGAGGTGGCCTCGAACGTGCGGGTCAGCTACGAACTGCACTACGGCCCGCACATGACGCTGCACGCGCTGGTCGACGGCGAGGACCTGAAGGTCGGCGAGGGCCCGTACCCCGACGCGGACCTCACCCTCACCTGCTACGGCTCGATCAAGCCGGTGTTCTCCAAGGAGATCAGCCCGCAGGAAGCCCTGGACCAGGGCATCCTGAGCATCTCCGGGGACCCGGCCCTGCTGGAGCTGTTCGCCGACCTGTTCCACATCCCGGCCGCCCCGCGCAAGGTCGAGGGCCTGGCCGTCCGCTGAACCCGGGCCGGGGGCCGGCGAGACCACCTCCGCCGGCCCCCGGCTCCTCCACCCCCGGGCACAACGAAGTGGGGCCTTCCTCGCACCCCACGCGAGGAAGGCCCCACTTCACCGTTTCAGGAGGCCCGCGGCAACCGCACCACGTTCGCCGTGCGCTGGACGACGTCGCCGGCCGGGGCGCGCACGTGGGCGTCGGCGGGGACGTCGTGCAGCACCAGCGACTGCGCCCCGATCAACGCGTTGTCCCCCACCGTGATCGGCCCCAGCAGGCTCGCGTTGGCCCCGACGGTGACGCCGTTCCCCAGCCGCGGGTGCCGCCGCCCGTCCGCCCGTTCGCGGTCCTGCCACCAGCCGTACGAACCCAGCGTCACCTGGTGGAACAACGACACGTCGTCGCCGATGACGGCGGTTTCCCCGATCACCACGCCGCAACCGTGGTCGATGAAGAACCGCCGCCCGATGCGTGCGCCGGGGTGGATCTCGATGCCGCCGGTCAGCACGCGCGTGAGCATGCACACCGCGCGCGCCGACTTGAACCGTTCGCGGCGGTACAGCCGGTTCCCCACCCGGTACCCGGCCAGCGCGAGCACCGTCGGGTGCAGCAGCGCCTCGCTCCGCGACCGGATCGACGGGTCGCGGTCGATGATCACGTCCAGCACCTCCACGCCGGCCGCCGCCGCCCGGCGCAGCCGCCCGATCAGCCCCGCCATCAGCGGCCCCGCTTCGCGCCGAAGAACTGCTCCCGCCAGATTTCGTGCACCGCCAGCGCCCAGATGGTCAGCGCCGTGGTGTCCTCCGGCTCGGTGGCCTGCCGCGCGAACAGCCGGTCGACCGCGCTCGCGTCGACCTGGCCCGCCGCCTTCAGCCGCGAGGCCGCCAGCAGGTCCCTGGCGCACTCCCACAACGGCCACCCCGGTGAGAGCATCGCGGTGATCGGCAGGGTGAACGGCTGCTTCGGCCGGTTCAGCACCTCGTCCGGCAGGAGTCCGGCGGCCGCGGCGTACAGGGTCCGCTTGACACCGGTGTCGTCGATGCGCTGCCGGTCCGACAACGCCCGCCCGAGCGAGAGCACCGAACGCTGGCAGAACGGCAGCCGGACCTCGACCGAACCGGACATGCTCAGGTGGTCCACCCGTCGCAGGTGGTACGCCGGCAGCCGGTGCCCCAGCTCGAACTCGGTGATCCGGGACAGCACCGAACCCCCACCGGTGGCCAGCTTCGCCGTGGCGCCGGCGGGAATGGCCGGACCGGCCGAAGCCAGCAGCGCCCGGTAGTCGTCGGTGTACAGCTCGTGCCGGGCGGTCGCCGGGAGCACACCCAGCGCGTCGAGGTACCGGTCGTACCAGGGCTTCCCGTCCAGCGAGGCCCGGGTCGCCGCGGTCATCCGCGAGTACCCGCCGAACACCTCGTCGGCCGCGTCCCCGGTCAGCGCCACCTTGAACCCGTGGTCCCGCACCGCGTTGAACAACGCGTAGGTGCTCAGCGTGATCGGGTCGGCGTTGGGCTGGCCGAGGTGCCAGACCACTTCGGACAGCAGGTCCGGGAAGGTCGCCGGATCGATTTCGACCTGGTGGTAGCGGGTGCCCGAGCGGTCGGACACCTGGCGGGCGAACCGCCGCTCGTCGGCGGGCCAGTCGCCGGTGTAGGCGATGTTGAAGGTGTGCAGCTCGGCCTCCGTCTCGGCGGCCAGCGCGGTGACCAGGCTGGAGTCGAGCCCGCCGGAGGTGATGGTGGCCACCGGCACGTCCGCGACGAGCAGCTGCCCGACCTCGTACCGCAGGCGCTCCTGCAGG
Organism: Amycolatopsis sp. NPDC045836; assembly: GCF_056431745.1. Taxonomy (NCBI): domain Bacteria; kingdom Bacillati; phylum Actinomycetota; class Actinomycetes; order Pseudonocardiales; family Pseudonocardiaceae; genus Amycolatopsis; species Amycolatopsis sp. NPDC045836. The sequence goes on from NZ_JBWKKF010000013.1 coordinate 239,399, forward strand.
TCACCGGCCACCGCCGCGTCGTCCGGCGGCAGCACCTCGGCGACCGGCGCTTGCCGGTGGTACGCCCGGAGCCCGGAGTACTCGGTGCACACCATCGTGGTCGACGGCGGCACCACCTTCACCCCGTCGAACATGGTCTGCTCGCCGAACGGGGTCTTGGTGGCCAGGTAGGCGTCCAGCCCGGCGTCCCACTCGCTCGGCGCGACCTCGCCGAAGCCCAGCAGCGCGGGCAGCTCCGAGGAGAAGTGCAGCGAGCGCGCGGCCGCGTTCCACCGGTAGTACAGCGGTTTCATGCCGATGTGGTCGGTGGCCAGCAGCAGCCGCGGTTCCGCACCGCGCTGGTCGATCACGGCGATCGCGTACATGCCGTCGAGGTGGTCGACGAACGCCTCACCGTAGGCGTGGTAGAGCGCGGGGAGCACGTTGCCGTCGCAGTGGTCGGCGAACCGGTAGCCCTTCGCGGTCAGTTCGGCCCGCAGCCGCACGTGGTTGTAGATCTCGCCGTTGAACACCACCTTGATCGCGTCCAGTTCGTACGGCTGCGCGCCCCCGTCGAGGTCGACGATGGCCAGGCGGTTGTTCCCGATGCCCCAGCCACCGGCCTGCGCGCTGCCGCGCCCGTCCGGGCCACCGTGGTGTTGCAGTGCGGCGACCGTGCGCAACTCGTGCGGCGTCGCCTTCGCGTTGAAAAAACCGTAGATTCGGCACATGGGCTTTCGTTCTCCAGCCTCACAAGCGGCACGTCGATCACAAAGATCGCGTGAACCGCTCGATCTCGTGTCGAGCCCGGCTGAAGCCGCTATTCCTCCGGCAGGAAACGCAACACGGTGAGCATGGCCTGCGAATCCACCTGCGCCGGATCGGGTTCTTCGCAATTGCGCAACTGCTTCCGGATCAGTTCCCCGTCGATTCCGGCGCCGATCAGCACCAGCCGGGTGACCGGCTGTTCGCCCGCCCAGCCCGACCGCCGCAGGCGCAGGTACGCGCCCACGGTGTGCAGCGTGTACTTCTTGTCGTGGCCGGGAACGCCGAGGTTCACGTCACCCTTGATGCGGTAGATCCCGACCGGCCGGTTCTCCATGAAATCCATGAACCGGCGCGGGTGCAGCGGCACCTCGGTTTCGAATTCGACGCTGTCGTATGCGGCGTGCGCGTGCTGCGAATGGTCCTCTTCGGACAGGTCGAGGAAGGAAAGCTGCCGCGCGTGTTCCTCGCGCCGCTCGGGCAGTTCGAACAACAGCGCCGGATCGATCCGGCCGTGTTCCACCGGCAGCACCGGAACGCCCTGCGCCAGTTCTCCGACCACCTCGCGCACGCCCTCGGCGGCGCGGTCGACCTTGTTGAGCACCACCAGGTCCGCCAGCCGGACGTGCTCGGCCAGCTCGGGGTGGCGCTCGCGCACGGCGGTGAATTCGGCGCCGTCCACCACTTCGACCAGCCCGCCGTACTCGATGTGTTCGTGCTCACTCGAGAGCAGCAGCCGGATCAGCCCGCGCGGCTCGGCCAGCCCGCTCGCCTCGATCACGATCACGTCCAGCTCGGCCCCGCTCAGCCGGGCCAGCATGCCGTCGAGCCCGCTGGCGTCCACCGCGCAGCACAGGCAGCCGTTGTTCAGCGAGACCATCGAATCGACCTGCCCGGCCACGGCCATGGCGTCGATGCCGATGCTGCCGAAGTCGTTCACCACCACGCCGATGCGGGCCCCGGAACTGTTGTGCAGCAAGTGGTTGAGCAGGGTGGTCTTCCCTGCCCCGAGGAAACCGGCGACCAGCACGACGGGGATCTGCCTGCGCATCACCCCAGCCTACCGGCGCCGTTGACAGCCGGCGGGCCGGACTGCCACCCTGGTCTGCGGGAGCCGAGAGGCGCTGCGACGGACCGTGCGACACGGATCCGCCACGCTCGGCTCCACGCGACGACGAACAAGGGCGCCTCCGAAATCAGGAGGTGCCTTTTTTCGTGAACGCGAAACTGCAGCAGGTGAACGGGCTCGACTTCGCGGTGGCGGACCTGGCGCTGGCCGAATCCGGCCGCCACCAGCTCCGCCTCGCCGAGCACGAAATGCCCGGCCTGATGGCGATCCGCGCCGAATACGCCGAGTCGAAGCCGCTGAAGGGCGCCCGGATCGCCGGGTCGCTGCACATGACCGTGCAGACCGCCGTGCTGATCGAGACGCTGGTCGAGCTCGGTGCCGAGGTCCGCTGGGTGTCCTGCAACATCTTCTCCACCCAGGACGAGGCCGCCGCCGCGGTGGTGGTCGGCCGGGACGGCACACCGGAGCGGCCCACCGGCACCTCGGTGTTCGCCTGGAAGGGCGAGACGCTGGACGAGTACTGGTGGTGCACCGAGCAGCTGTTCACCTTCCCCGGCGGCCACGCGCCGAACATGCTGCTCGACGACGGCGGCGACGCCACGCTGCTGGTGCACAAGGGCGTGGAGTTCGAAGCGGCGGGCGCGGTGCCCGAGGCCACCGAAGAGGACCCGGAGGAATACCGGATCATCCTGCGCACCCTGCGTGAAAGCCTGGCCGCCGACCCGAAGCGGTTCACCCGGATCGCGGATGGGATCAAGGGCGTCACCGAAGAGACCACCAACGGCGTGAAGCGGCTCTACAAGCTCGCCGAAGAGGGCAAACTGCTCTTCCCGGCGATCAACGTCAACGATTCGGTGACCAAGTCGAAGTTCGACAACAAGTACGGCATCCGGCATTCGCTGGCCGACGGCATCAACCGCGCCACCGACGTGATGCTCGGCGGCAAGCTCGCGGTGATCTGCGGTTACGGCGACGTCGGCAAGGGCGCCGCCGAATCGCTGCGCGGCCAGGGCGCCCGCGTGGTGGTCACCGAGGTCGACCCGATCTGCGCGCTGCAGGCGTCGATGGAGGGGCTGGAGGTGGTGCGCCTGGAGGACGTGGTCGAAAAGGGCGACCTGTTCATCACCACCACCGGCAACCTCGACATCATCATGGCCGCCGACATGGCGCGGATGAAGCACAACGCCATCGTCGGCAACGTCGGCCACTTCGACAACGAGATCGACATGGCCGGGCTGGCCAGGGTGCCGGGCATCCGCAAGGTGGAGATCAAGCCCCAGGTGCACGAGTGGATCTTCCCCGACGGCCACGCGATCATCGTGCTGTCCGAGGGCCGCCTGATGAACCTCGGCAACGCCACCGGGCACCCGAGCTTCGTGATGTCGAACTCGTTCAGCAACCAGGCCATCGCGCAGATCGAGCTGTTCACCAAGCCGGGTGAGTACCGGACCGACGTCTACCGGCTGCCCAAGCACCTCGACGAAAAGGTCGCCCGCCTGCACCTCGACGCGCTCGGCGTGCGGCTGACCGAGCTGACCAAGAAGCAGGCCGAGTACATCGGCGTGGACGTGGCCGGCCCGTACAAGGCCGACCACTACCGCTACTGACCCGCCGGGGCGACGCTCACCGGGACGCCGTTGAACACGGCGTTCCCGGAGAGCACGTCCACCACCCGCTCGTCGGTCAGCGCGTTCGCGTTCACGCCGGGATCGGTGGTCGCGACGCGCTGGCCGCGGCCGGTGTGCCCCCAGCCGTGCGGCAGGCTGACCACCCCCGGCATGATCCCGTCGTTCGGCTCGACCGGCACCACCAGTTCACCGGCGGACGAGCGGACCACCGCCCGCGCGCCGAGGCCGAGCCGCTCGGCGTCGGCCGGGTTGACGTGCAGCGTGCACTGGTTGCTGCCGCCCCGCAGGCCGGGCACGTTGTGCAGCCAGCTGTTGTTCGACCGCAGCTGGCGGCGGCCGATCAGCAGGAACTCCGGCGCGGGCTCGGCCAGCCGCGCCCGCAGGCGGGCCAGGTCGCCGGTGATCGGCGGCGGGCTCAGCTCCACCCGGCCGGACGGCGTGCAGATCAGCTCCTTGACCCGCGGCTCCAGCGGCCCGAGGTCGATGCCGTGCGGGTTCTCCCGCAGCTTCCGCAGCGACAGGTCGTACGGCCCGAGTTGCAGCATCGCGTCCAGCATCAACTCGGGCCCGCTGTCCCCGGTGAGCCCCGCCCGCATCTCCTCCGACCCGCCGGTCAGCTGGCCGACGATCATCTCGTCGAGCACCGACGCCGGTGTGCTCGCGGGCTGCCCGGACACGATCAGCGTCAGCTTCGCCAGGATCTCGGCTTCGGAGAGCTGGTCGTCCTCCAGCGGCAGGATCGCCGGGGAGAACCGGGTGTAGTTCCGGACGGTCACCGTGAGCAGCAGGAAGTCGTAGTGCGGCATCTGCAGCATCCGCGGCGGCGGCAGGATCACGTTGGCGTGCCTGGTGGTCTCGTTCAGGTACGGGTCCACGCAGACCATGAAGTCCAGCTGCGGCAGCACCTCGTCCAGGCGCGGGCCGTTCGGCGCGGACAGCACCAGGTTGCCCGCGATCGAGATGAGCGCCTTGACCTGCCCCTCCCCCGGGGTCTCGATCTCGTCGGCGAGCGTGGCCACCGGCAGTTCACCGAGCGCTTCGGGCAGGTTCCGCACGCGGCTGTGGAAGTTGCCGGTGCGGAACGCCTGGCCGGTGCGGAAGACCTCCAGCGCGGCGGTGCGGGTGAACATCACCCCGCCGGGGCGGTCGAAGTTGCCGGTCAGGATGTTGACCACGTCGACGAGCCACTGGGTGAGCGTGCCGAACTCCGAGGTGCAGGTACCGATCCGGGTGTAGACGGCGGCGGTCGGCGCGGCGGCCAGCTCACGGGCGGTCCGCGCGATGTCGCCGGCCGGGATGCCGCAGATCGGGGAAACGGCGGCCGGGGTGAACTCGGCGGTCAGCTCGCGCAGCTCGTCGAGGCCGTTGACGTCCAGGGTGACCGTGTCCAGTTGCTCGGCGAGCAGGGTGTGGACGATGCCGAGCAGGAAGAAGGCGTCGGTGCTGGGACGGATGAACAGGTGCTCGTCGGCGAACTTCGCGGTGCGCGTGCGGCGCGGGTCGACCACGGTGATCTTGCCGCCGCGGCGGCGCAGCGCCTTGAGCCGCCGGGGGAAGTCGGGGGCGGCGCAGAGCGAACCGTGGGACTCCAGCGGGTTGGCGCCGATCACCAGCAGGTGGTCGGTGCGGTCCACGTCGGGCACCGCGATCGCCATCGGGTCGCCGAAGAGGTACCCGCTGGCCACGTGCTTGGGCATCTGGTCGATGGTGCCCGCCGAGTAGACGTTGCGGCTGCCCAGCGACTGGGTCAGCGGCACCCGGTACATGAACCCGGCCATGGTGTGGAAGGTCGGGTTGCCGAAGTAGACCGACAGCGCCTCACGCCCGTGCTGCTCGACCACCGCGGTCAGCCCGCGCTCCACCTCGGCGAACGCCTCGTCCCAGCTGACCTCGTGCCAGGTGTCACCGCGCCGGACCATCGGGTGGCGCAGGCGGTCCGGGTCCTCGTCGAGCTGGCCGAAGCTGGCCCCCTTGGGGCAGACGTACCCCTGCGAGAACGGGTCGTCCGGATCGCCCTTCACCGAGGTGACCCGGTTGTCGTCGTCCAGCGTGAGCCGGAGGCCGCAGACGGCGTCGCAGATGGAACAGGTCCGGTGCGCGGTTCTCATCGCCTACTCCCAGGGGGTGGTGGTCCTTGCATCATTGCCCCCGGTGGCGGGCCGGGATTCCTCTCGACTGCGGTGTTGGCCCGGCTGGCGCGATCATGAAGAGTTCCTCATCATCGCTTCATCGGGCGTTGTCCCGGCAGGCGGAAGGTGGAGGCATGACGAAGGCGTCGCGCCTGCTCGCGCTGATCGCCGCGCTCGCCCTGCCGGTGGGAGCGGCGGTGGCGTTGCTGCTGCTCGCCGATCCCGAGCCGCCACGCGAACCGGCGACCGTGCGGATCGGCGAGTCGGCCACGTTCACGCCGCCACCGCCGTCGTCCGCACCGCCGTCGAGCACGGCGCCTTCGGACACCTGGCTGCCCCCGCCACCGCCCGTGGACGACGATGACCTGAACAGCGACCTGAACAGCGATCTGAACAGCGACCTGGACGACACCGACGATGACGACGACTGATCCGCGCCGCATTCCCGCGCGGGTCCGGATCATGGGCTGGTTCGTGGTGGTGATGGCGGCCGGGCTGGCCGCGGTGGTGCTGCTGGTCTCCGAGTTCGAGTACGACGCCATCGACGACCGGGTGAACCGCAGCCTGGACCAGGACTCCGAGGAGTTCCGGACCTTCGCCGCGAACGCGGTCACCGCCGACGGCAGGCCGCTGCGCGATCCCGAGCAGATCCTGCGGTTGCACCTGCAGACCCAGTACACCGATCCGGCCGAGGTGCTGATCGGCGCGGTCGGCTCCCCGGAGCTGCCGAACCTGATCGGGCAGGGGCGCACCGGCGGCAAGGGCATCGACCCGACCGTGGTGCGCCAGATCATCACCGCCGAGCACTCGACCGGCGCGGTGCACACGTCGGCCGGGGAACTGCGCTGGTCGCGGGTGGAGATGCTGCCGCCGGAGCGGGGCGACCAGCCGGCGGGCTGGTTCATCAGCGGGTTCTTCACCGACGCCGAACGGCCGGAGGCGGCGTCGACGGTGCGGTCGCTGATCGGGGTCTGCGCCATCGCGCTGGTGCTCGGGGCGGGCATCTCGTGGTTCGCCGCCGGGCAGATCCTGGCGCCGATCCGGACCGTGCGGCTGGCGGCGGCGCGGCTGACCGAGCACGACCTGACCCACCGCATCCCGGTCGACGGCCGCGACGACATCGCCGCGCTCGCCGAGCAGTTCAACGCCATGCTCGACCGCCTCGACCAGGCGTTCCGCACCCGGCGCGAATTCCTCGACGACGCCGGGCACGAGCTGCGCACGCCGATCACCATCGTGCGCGGTCACCTGGAGCTGCTCGGCGACGACCCGGCGGAACGCGCCGAGGTGGTCCGCCTGTGCACCGACGAGCTGGACCGCATGGCCCGCATCGTCGACGACCTGCTTCTGCTGGCAAAAGCCGGTCAGCCGGACTTCCTGCGCCCGGCGTGGACCTCGGTGCCGGAGCTGACCAGCGACCTGGACGCCAAGGTGCGTGCGATCGCCCCGCGGGCGTGGTCGCTGGAGGCGATCGGCGAGGGTGAGGCGTGGCTGGACGGGCAGCGGATCACGCAGGCCGTGCTGCAGCTGGCGCAGAACGCGGTGCAGCACACCGCGGCCGGTGACGCGATCCGGCTGGGGTCCTCGCTGACCGGTGACACGGTGGCCTTCTGGGTGACCGACAGCGGTGCCGGGGTGCCCCCGGAAGAGGCGTCGAAGATCTTCGAGCGTTTCTCGCGGGGTGCCTCGGGTAGCCGGGACCCGACCGGAGCCGGGCTGGGGCTCGCCATCGTGAAAGCCATCGCCGACGCCCACCACGGCCGGGTGCTGGTGCATTCGCCACCGGGTGAGGGCGCCACCTTCGGCCTGGAGCTACCTGGAGGTTCGCGGTGAGCCGCATCCTGATCGCCGAGGACGAGCAGCGCATCGCCTCGTTCGTGGAGAAGGGCCTGCGGGCCAACGGTTTCACCACCACCGTGGTGACCGACGGCGACGCCGCCCTGACCAGCGCGGTCTCGGAGGACTTCGACCTGGTGGTGCTCGACCTGGGCCTGCCGAAACGGGACGGTTTCGACGTGCTGCGGGCCATGCGGGCGGCCGGTGCGCACACGCCGGTGATCATCCTGACGGCCCGGGGTTCGCTCGGGGACACCGTCGCCGGCCTCGAAGGCGGTGCGGATGACTACATGGCAAAACCGTTCCGCTTCGAGGAACTGCTGGCGCGGATCCGGCTGCGGTTGAAGCCGGCGGGCGGGGCGCCGGAATTGACCGTGTTGCGGCACAACGGTTTGTCGCTGGACCTGCGAACGCGGCGGGCGCAGACCCGGGAGTCCACAACGGACTTGACGGCGCGGGAGTTCGCCCTGCTGGAATTGTTCCTGCGGCACCCGGGGCAGGTGCTCTCGCGGGAGCAGATCCTGTCACACGTGTGGGGGTACGACTTCGATCCGGGGTCCAATGTGGTGGATGTGTACGTTCGAACGGTGCGGCGGAAGGTGGGGCAGGACCGGATCGCGACGGTTCGGGGGATGGGGTATCGGCTGGTGTGAATTCGTTGGGGGGCCACCACCCCGGTTCTTCATTGTGACTACGGCGAAGACCGGGGTGGGGCGGGGGTGTGGGTGCTGCTGGGGCTTTGTTCCCGTCTTGCGTTCGTTTGCCCGAGCGGGGTGCTTCGAGGTGCGCGCGGGAGGTCTGGGGCTGCTTGGGGTCCTGCCCCCGTCTTGGTCTCCGCCCCGCCTTACGTTTCCCTGCCCGAGCGAGCGATCACCTGGATTCCGCCCATCCTGCGTTTCGCCGACCAAGCGGGCAGCAAAGGGGCGCGCGAGCGTGAGCGGAGCCGGGCCCGCGACTACGGCAGCAGGCCGGCGGCGGGCTGCACCCGGTTCCGGCCTCGGTGTTTGGCGGCGTACATGGCGGAATCGGCGGTGGCCAGCAGGTCCTGCACCGTCCGGCCGTTGTCCGGGGCCAGGGCCGCGCCGATCGAGATGGAGACGTGGCCCGTCGGGATCGGGAGGGCCGCCACGCCCTGCCGCAGCCGTTCCCCGACCGCCAGCAGTTCACGTGCGGAGATGTCCGGCAGGGCGACCACGAACTCCTCCCCGCCGAACCGGCCCACCAGGTCACCCGAGCGCACACCCGCCGAGATCGCCTTCGCGACCGCCTTCAGCACCACATCACCGGCGCCGTGGCCGTGTTCGTCGTTGATCCGCTTGAAGTGGTCCAGGTCGATCATCAGCACCCCGAACGTGCCCAGCCGCCGCCCGGTGCGCTCCAGGGCGTGCGTGGCGAACTCGGTCCACGTCGTCGCGTTCAGCAGTTGGGTCTTGCCGTCGGTCTCGGCGGCCTTGCGGAACCGCGCCACCTGCGCCGACCGCCCCAGCACCACCAGCACGGCCGGCACCCCGACCAGCAGCACCGCCGGGGTGGTCACCACGCACGCGGCCAGCAGGCCGAGGCCCATGGCGCCGACCTCCAGCACCTGCTCACCGAAGCCGCCGACCACGTCGCGCACCCGCGTCCGCGGCTCGGACAGCAGTTTGACCACGCAGATCAACGCGTAGTTGACGAACCACCGCACGGCACCCGCGACCACCACCAGGGCCACCGCCCACGCCGACTCGGGCGCCCCCGGCGAGACCGCCAGCACCACCACCGCGGCCTGGTTCGCCAGCAGCACCGTGCACGCCGAGTACCACCAGCGGTGCGGGGGCATGGTGCCGCGCCGGTACCAGACCCGGAACCACATGTAGCCGTAGCCGAGCAGCACCATCGCGCTCGCCAGCGCGGGGGGCAGCACGATCACCCCGGCGAAGTTCCACACGCTCGTGGTGCTCAGGTAGGGCCCGGTGCCGGCGGCGATCTCCCGCTTGCGCTCGATCGTCCTGGACAGCTCGACGTGCCCGACCAGGCAGGCGGCGAGCAGCGCGAAGCGGGCCAGTCCACCGGCGTCCACCGGGGCCAGCGCTACGGTGCCCGCCGTGGCGGCGAGCGCCACCACCTCGACGGCGAGCACCCACACCACGACCTGGCGTGGTGCCGCCCAGAGGGCCCACCCGGCGGGACGGCGGAACGAACCCATATCTTCACCGTAACCAACCGATCACGGTTTGTGTACAGGCCCGCTCATACCGGATGCTGAAACCACCCGGACAGCCGAGTGGCGCCGGGATCCGCCCGACGGGGAGGTGAGCAGCCGTGCGCGAGAACAACTGGTGACCCGCCCAGCAACCGGTCCTACCCGTGGCTCAGTACGAGAAGAGGTGACATTCCCCATGCGCGAGCAGGAGAACAACTGGTGATCGAGCAACGGCCGCCCCCCGTCCGCGACGGTCAGCCAGCCGCCGCGGACGGGGATGCCGAGGCCCGGCGCCACGCCCCCGCCGCCACCACGGCGGCCAGCGTGCCCACGGCCGCGGTCAGGCCGATGGCCCCGGCCGGACCGGCCAGCCCGGCCAGCGCACCGGTCGCGACGATGCCCAGCCCCTGCGCCACCCGCAGCGCCGCGCCCGCCAGGCCGAACGCCTGGCCCAGCAGTTCCTCCGGGGTTTCCCGGACGAAGGCCGCCTGCGTGACCATGTCGTGCGCCGACGCCACCCCGCACAGCGTCCACAGTGCCACCGACACCCACAACGACGGTGCGGTGAAGCAGGGCAGCAGCACCGCGCAGCTGACGATCGCGAGTGGACCCAGCAACCGCAGCCGCCAGCGCTCCGGCACCCAGCGCGCGAGCACCAGGTTGCCCAGCACGGTCCCCGCCGGATTGGCCACCAGCAGCCAGCCCGCGCCCGCCGCCCCCGCGCCGATCTGCTCGGCGTACGGGATCGCCAGCCCCTCCGGCGCGGTGTAGAACCCCGCCACACAGGCCAGCAGCAGCAACGTCCGCAGCTTCGGCCGCCGCGCGATCAGCCGCGCGCCCGCCCGCGCCCGCCGCCACGGGGTCATCCCGGCGACCGGCCCCATCCGCACCTCGGCCCGCACCCCGACGGCGATGACCAACGCGGACACCAGGAAGGTCACCACGTCGGCCAGCAGCACCGCGGGCACCCCGAGCAGCGCCACCAGGCCACCGCCCAGTGGCAGCCCCACCAGCAGCGCCACCTGGAAGGTGGTGCTCACCACGCTCACCCCGAGGTCGTGCAGCCCCAGCGGGCGCAACCACCGCACCAGCAGCGAGGCCCTGGCCGCGGAGAACGGCGCGGACAGCAGCTGCACGGCGAACACCGCCGCGCACAGCGCCCAGATCGACAGGCCGGGCACCAGCATCACCGCGACCAGCGCGGCCCGGACCAGGTCGGCGGCGATCAGCACCGCGCGGGCCGGGTAGCGGTCGGCCAGCCCGGCCAGGAACAGCCCGCCGAGCAGGTCCGCCAGGAAGGTCAGCGCCCAGGCCAGCGCGGTCCAGGCCGCCGACTGCGTGCGCTCGAAGACCAGCACCGCGAGCGCCACCCTGGCGAGCTGGTCGCCGGCCACCGAGACCACCTGGGACAACCACATCGCGGTGAAGGAGGGGACCCGGAACACCGCGGCGTAGGAGCCCATCGCGGGTTCACCGCCGCCCGGCCAGGCCGAAGGCGTCGCCGGGCGGCACCGGACCGGTCACCGGTGCCGCGTCGGTGAGCGGTTCCGCCTTGCCGCGCAGGGATTTCAGCTCGTGGCCGGTCAGGCAGCGCGCCGGGAAGGCGGCCGCGGCGGCGCGGCGGGCGACCTCGGCGGACGGCAGTTCCACCGCCGACGCCGCCAGCACCAGGTTGCCGAACCGCCTGCCCCGCAGGATCGCCGGTTCGGCCAGCAGCAGGACGTGCTCGAACACCGAGGTGACCGTCGCGAGCACCCGCCGCGCGAACTCCAGCCCCGGGCCGTCGGAGATGTTGACCAGGTAGGTGCCGGTCGGCCGCAGCACCCGCGCGATGTCCCCGGTGCACTCGAGGGTGGCCAGGCGGCTGGGCAGCGACGCGCGTTCGAAGGCGTCCAGCACCACCAGGTCGGCCGACCGCTCGCGGCGGGTGGCCAGGCCCTCGCGGCCGTCGGACTCGCGCACCCGCAACCCCGGCACCGCCCGCAGGTCCAGCTGCGCACGCACCAGTTCGATCAGCGGACCGTCCGCTTCGAACACCAGTTGCCGCGAACCCGGCCGGGTGGCGGCGATGTACCGGGGCAGCGTGCACGCGCCGCCGCCGACGTGCAGCACGTCGAGCGCCAGCCCCGGCAGGCAGTCGACCACGTCGCCGATCCGGCGCACGTACTCGAACTCCAGGTGCGACGGCCGATCAAGATCCACATAGGACTGCGGGACGCCGTCCACGCTGAGCTGCCAGCCGTTCGCGCGGTCGAGGTCGCGGATCAGCTCCGCGGTGCCGAACCGCACCGGGTACCGCCCGGCCACCGGCGCGCCCGCCCTGCTCCGCCGCCCCATGCCGCTCACCCCCATCACTCGTTCGAGTACCCAACGTTAACCGCTGCCGAGGCGCCGGGCGGCTTCGTTCTCGTGCGCCAGCCGCCGCAGGGCGCTCAGGATGGCGTCGCCGACCACGGTGCCGATCACCATCCGCTCCACCGCCTCCCCGCGATCGGCGCCGCGCCGGGTGTAGTCGATGTCGACCTCGGCGATGCGCTCGGAAGCCTCGGCGTAGGCGTCGAGCAGCTGCAACAGGTCCTCGCCGTGCAGTTCGAGCAGGGTGGCCAGCGCCGCGGACAGCGCCTGCATCGGCGGCGCGTCCGGTTTGACCTGCCAGTCGCGCCGTTCGATCAGCTCGTGCGCGATCCGGCAGGCGGCCTCCTGCGCCGGGCCGCCCGCCGACGGCAGGTGGGCGGCCAGGTTGCGCTGCACCGTGCCGAGCACCTTGTACATCGACTTGTCCGGATTGCCCATGGTTTCCAGCACGTCGCGAACCGCGGCGATGGACAGCCCGCCGACCTCGAGCAACGCCCGCACCAGCTTCAGCCGCCGCACGTGCTCCTCGCCGTACCGGGCCTGGTTCGGGCTGGTCAGCTCACCGGGCGGCAGCAGCCCTTCGCGGAGGTAGTACTTGATCGTCGGCACGGCGACCCCGGTCCGCCTGCTCAGTTCCGCTACCCGCATGCCTCACGCCTCCTGGTTCCGGGTCTCAGCCTACGGACACCACCGCTATCCATTTCCGCTTGCCTTTCACTCGACTGAGTGGATAGTGTCAGTATCCGATAGTAGAAAGCGCCACTATCCATACTGGGAGGAACGATGGACGTGGGCTCGATGCGGACGTGGCACCGGCCGCTGGTGCTGTTCACCGCGGCCATGGCGGGCACCGCGGTGCTCGCCGCCGCCGGGCTGGTGCTCGACGACCGCGTCCTGCTGGGCGCGCCGATCTGGCTGAAGCCGTTCAAGTTCGCCGTGTCGCTCGGCGCCTACGCGCTGACCTGGGCCTGGATGCTGACCTTCCAGACCCGCTGGCCGCGGCTGGGCTGGTGGACCGGCACGGTGATCGTGGTGGCGGGCTCGGTCGAAATGGTGGCGATCGTCGGGCAGGTCGTCCGCGGCACGCGCAGCCACTTCAACCAGTCCACCGAGTTCGACGCGCTGGTGTTCAAGCTGATGGGCGGCACCATCTCGGTGCTGCTGGTGGCGCACTTCGTGCTCGGCGCGGTGCTGCTGGCCGGCAAGTACGCCGATCGCGCGTCGGCCACCGCGATCCGGCTCGGCATGCTGCTTTCGGGCATCGGCCTGGCGCTGGGTGTGCTGATGGTGCTGCCGACGGCGGACCAGCTGGCCGGTGGCATCACCGACACCATCGGCGCGCACGCGGTCGGGGTGCCCGACGGCGGGCCGGGCATGGCGGTCACCGGGTGGAGCACCACCGGCGGCGACCTGCGCATCCCGCACTTCGTCGGCATGCACGCGCTGCAGGTGCTGCCGCTGCTGCTGATCGCGCTGACCGCCGCGGCCAACCGGGTGCCGGTGCTGCGTGATCCCGACGTCCGCAGGCGGCTGGTCTGGGTGGCTTCCGGTGCCTACGCCGGCCTGCTCGCCCTGGTCACCTGGCAGGCCCTGCGTGGCCAGCCGCTGGTCGAACCGGACGCGCTCACCCTCGGCGCGTTCGCCGCACTGGTGCTCGCCACCGCGCTCGCCACTGGCAAAGCCCTTGTCCCCCAGCGAGTTCTGGAGCACCAGCGATGATGCCCACCTTGTTCGACCTGACCTTCGTCCTGGTCGCGCCGTTCTGGGCGCTGATGATCCTGGCCCCCGGCTGGACCTGGACGCGGAAGCTCCTCGCCTCACCGCTGGTGTTCGCCCCACCGGCCCTGCTCTACCTGCTGGTCGCGGTGCCGCGGCTGGCCGAGGTGCTGCCCGCGGTGGCCCAGCCGTCGCTGGCCGGCTTGCAGGAGCTGGTGGCCGAGCCGGGTGCGGCGACGCTGGTGTGGGCGCACATCATCGCCTTCGACCTGTTCGTCGGGCGGTGGGTGTACCTGGAGAACCGCGAGGTCGGCGTGCACCCGCTGCTGATGGCGCCGCTGCTGGTGCTGACCATCCTGCTCGCCCCGGTCGGCGCGCTGGCCTGGCTGGTCATCCGCTCGGTTGCAGGGCGATCGCGAGCAGCTCGCGAGCCGGGCCTCGCGGGGTCCGGCCGGTCGGCCAGATAGCCCGCAGGCGCCGGCCGAGGTCCAGGCCGGGCACGGCGACCCGGACCAGCGTGCCCGCCGCCAGCTCCGGCGCGACGGCGTGCGCGCTGAGCACGGCGGGCCCGATGCCGCCGACCGCGGCGGCCTTGATCGCCGTGGTCGACGACACCTCCAGCACGGGCTCGGCGAGCGCACCGACGGCGTGTGCCCGCAGAGCCCGTTCCAGCGCCTGGCGAGTCCCGGACCCCGGCTCGCGGCTGACCAGCGGGGTCGCCGCCAGCTCGGCCGCCCGCGGGCGGCGGCGCCGGGCCGCCCACGGATGCCCCGGGGCCACCACGAGCACCAGTTCGTCACGCGCGACTTCCTTGTGCTGCAAGCCTTCCGGGAGGCCCGGGCCCTCCACGAAGCCCAGTTCGACGGTGCCCGCGAGCACCTGCGCGGCGACGTCGGCGGAGTTGCCGGAGGTCAGCGCGACCACGGTGCCCGGATCGACCACCTTGAGCGCGATCAGCCAGCGCGGCAACAGGTACTCGGCGACGGTGAGGCTGGCGGCGATCCGGACGTGGCTGTCGCGATCGGCGCGCAACGCGGCGATCCCGGCCGCCAGATCGGCTGCCGCGTCGAGCACCGGCTGGGCCCAGCCGGCGACCAGCTGCCCCTCGGTGGTCAACCGGGCACCCCGGGCACCGCGGTCCAGCAACGGCGCACCGGCGTGCGCCTCCAGCTGCCGCAGCCGCACGCTGGCCGCGGGCTGCGACATGCCGTGCGCCCGCGCGGCCCGGCCGATGCTGCCCAGCTCGGCCACGCTGAGCAGCAGGTCGAAGCTGGTCAGATCACGCACACGCGGCGGCAGGGGCATAGGCGGAGTTTATGCATCCATAGCGCTTTGGGGTCTACTGCCGACCCCCGTTCACCCCGGAGGGTGGGGCGGTGACCCGCACTCCCGAAATCGCTCCCAACCTGTTCGCCTCGATCATGGGCACCGGCATCGTGGCCACCGCCGCGGCCACCCTGCCCCTGCAGTTCCCCGGCTTCCGCACCGCCGCCACCCTGGTCTGGGCGGTGGCCGCGGTCCTGCTGGTGGTGGTCAGCGCGACGGCGGCGGTGCGGCTGCGCCGGTCCCACGCCGACGACCCGGTGATGGCGCAGTTCTGGGGTGCGCCGCCGATGGCGCTGTGCACCGTCGGCTCGGGCGCGCTGCTGCTGGGCAGGGACTGGCTCGGCCTGGACGCCGCCCTCGCCGTCGACTGGACACTGTGGACGGCCGGCACGGTGTTCGGCCTCGGCACGGCGATCTGGGTGCCGGTGAAGATGATGACCACGCAGCAGGTGCGGCCGTCGCAGACCTTCGCCGGCTGGCTGATGCCGGTGGTGCCGCCGATGGTCTCCGCCTCCGGTGGCGCGCTGCTGGTGCCGCACCTGCCACCGGGTTTGCGGCTCGCCATGGTGCTGGCGTGCTACGCCATGTTCGGCGTGAGCCTGTTCGCCACCCTGTGCCTGCTGCCGCAGATCTGGCAGCAACTGGTGCTGGGGCGGTCGGACAACGTGCCGACGGTGTGGATCGTGCTGGGCCCGCTGGGCCAGTCGATCACCGCCGCGAACCTGCTCGCCGACCCCGCTTCGACGGTGCTGCCCGCCCCGTACGGCCAGGCCGCCACCGCCTTCGCCCTGCTCTACGGTGTGCCGGCGCTCGGTTTCGCCCTGCTGTGGTCGGCCATCGCCGCGGCGGTCACCCTGCGCGCCGCCCGCCGCGGCCTGCCGTTCGCGTTGACCTGGTGGAGCTTCACCTTCCCGGTCGGCACCGTGGTCACCGGCGCCAGCGCCCTGTACGCCCGGGTGCACTCCGGCTTGTTCGCCGTGGTCGCGGTCGCCGGTTACCTGGCACTGGTGACCGCCTGGCTGACGGTGGCACCGCGGACGGTGCGCCTGTTCCGCCGCTCAGGTGGCCACCACGTGACCGGTGGTTTCGTCGACGTGCTCGGGGATCGCGTCGTGCTGGTCGCCGACGGACAGGGTGCCGGTCGGCTCGAACAGCAGCACCGAAGCACCGTCTACTGAGGACGGTTTGTGGAAGGTCCCCCGCGGCACCACGAAGGCGGCCCCCTTCGGCAGCACGACTTCGCGTTCCTCCCCGTCCCGGAGGGCGATGCGGATTTCGCCGTCGAGCACCAGGAAGAACTCGTCGGTGTCCTCGTGGACGTGCCACACGTGTTCACCGGCGAACTTGGCCACGCGCACGTCGTAGTCGTTGACGAAGGCGATGATCCGCGGGCTCCACGCCTGGTCGAAACCGGCGAGCACGTCGTCGAGGGAGATCGTTTGCTTGCTCATGCGTTCAGCATGGGCGCTGGCGCGGGCCGGGTGTGAGTGCTAGGAATCGCACATGTCGCGTGAATCCTCGCATCGGGTGGTCGCCGTCGTCGACCACGGGTCCAACCCGTTCGAGCTGGGGGTGGCCACGGAGCTGTTCGGGCTGCGCCGCCCCGAGCTGGACCGGCCGTGGTACGAGTTCGCCCTGTGCGCGGCCGAGCCGTCGATCCGCATGCACGAGGGGTTCTTCACGCTGTCCGGCGTCCGCGGGCTCGACGCCGTGGACGAGGCAGGCACGGTGATCGTGCCGAACCGCCCGGATCCGGAGTCCGCGCCCGACCCGCGCGTGCTCGACGCGATCCGGCGGGCCCACGACCGGGGCGCGCGGCTGGTGAGCTTCTGCACCGGCGCGTTCACCCTCGCCGCGGCCGGGGTGCTCGACGGACGGCGTGCGGTGACGCACTGGCGCTGGGCAGCCGAGTTCACCGCGCGCTTCCCCGCCGTCGACCTCGCGCCGGACGTGCTCTTCGTGCACGACGGCAACGTGCTCACCGCGGCCGGGAGCGCCGCCGCGCTGGACCTGGGCCTGTACGTGATCCGGCAGGACCACGGCGCCGAGGTGGCGAACGCGGTCAGCCGGCGGCTGGTGTTCGCCGCGCACCGGGACGGCGGGCAGCAGCAGTTCATCGAACGCCCGGTGCCGGAGGTGCCCGGCGCGTCGCTGGCGCCGGTGCTCGCCTGGGCGCAGGAACACCTGGACCAGCCGCTGACCATCGGCGACCTGGCGGCCTTCGCCGCGGTCAGCCCGGCGACGCTGCACCGGTGGTTCCGCGCCGAACTCGGCACCACACCGCTGGCGTGGCTGACCGCGGAACGGGTGTCGCTGGCCTGCCGCCTGATCGAACGCGGGGAACAGCGGCTGGCACTGGTGGCGCGGGCGAGCGGCCTCGGCACGGCGTCGAACCTGCGCACCCAGCTCCGGCGCCGGACCGGCCTGACGCCGACGGCCTACCGGCGGCGCTTCCCGGCCTGACTCAGGAGCAGCCGCCCGCCTCGGGTGCGCTGTTCAGGCCGACGTGCTCGCCGACGCCCTCGTCCGCGGCGGCGGCCAGCACCGCGTCGAGCAGGTGCGGGAACCGGGCTTCGAGGTCGTCCCGCCGGAGCCGGACGTAGCAGCGGGTGCCCTCGTCGCGGCTGCAGGTGATGCCCGCCGCCCGGAGCACCTTCAGGTGGTGGCTGAGCGTCGACTTGGCGACCGGCGCCCGCAGTTCGCCGAAGTTGCGTTCCGCACCGTCCGACAGCAGCCGCACCAGGCCGACGCGCAGCGGGTCACCGAGCGCGGCCATCACCTCGGTGAGCTTCAGCTCGCCGACCTCGGGATGACGCTGGTGCCGCATGCCTCCAGCCTACTCGTTCGATGATCGGCGAATGTTCTGCTAACTTATTCGATAGTTGACGAACATCGAACGAAGGATGTTGAGATGGAACTCCTGGACCAGCGGGCTCTTGTCACCGGCGCCACGTCGGGAATCGGCCGGGCGGCCGCCCGGCTGCTCGCCCGTGAAGGCGCCACCGTGATCGTCACCGGCCGGAACCCCGAGCGGGGTGCCCGAACCGTCGCCGAAATCGAATCCGACGGCGGCCGGGCGGCCTTCGTCGCCACCGACATGACCGACTTCGACTCGGTACGGCGCTTGGCCGCCGAGATCGGCGAGGTGGACGTCCTCGTCAACAACGCCGGCATCTTCCCCTTCGCGCCGACGGTCGAGCAGGGGCTCCCGGACTTCGAGGCGATCTTCGACGTCAACGTGCGCGCCCCGTACTTCCTCACCGCCGCACTGGTACCGAAGATGCTGGCGAAGGGTTCCGGCAGCATCGTCAACGTCACCAGCATCGGCGGCACCCTGGGCCTACCGAATTCTTCGGTGTACAGCGCCAGCAAGGCGGCGCTGGAGTCGCTGACCCGGACGTGGGCGGCCGAGTTCTCGGGCTCGGGCGTGCGGGTGAACAACGTCTCCCCCGGCCCCACCCACACCGACGCCGTCCTCGCCCAGAACGGGGAGGCCGTCGCGGACCTCGGTGCCGCCGCCCCACTGCGCCGGACCGCCGATCCGCGGGAGATCGCCGAGGTCGTCCTGTTCCTGGCTTCGTCCCGCTCGAGCTACCTCACCGGCTCCACCATCACCGCTGACGGCGGCCTCAGCGTGGTCTGATCAGCGCTGGCCGTAGGTCCGGAGCTTGTCGTGGACGCGGTCCACTTCGATCTTGGGGAGGATCGAGGGGGAACCGGCGGCGCGGGCGAGCAGCCAGACCTGGCAGCACCACTCCAGTTGCTGGGCCCGGTGGTAGGCCGCGGGGAGGCCGTCACCGTAGGTGAGGGTGCCGTGGTTGGCGAGGAGGCAGCCGCGGCGGCCGTCCAGGGCGGTGAGCACGGCTTCGGCGAGGGCTTCGGTGCCGTAGGTGGCGTAGTCGGCCACCCGCGCGGTCGGGCCGATCGCGGCCAGCATGTAGTGGATCGGCGGCACCTCGGCGACCAGCGTCGACACCGCCGTCGCGTACACCGAGTGGGTGTGCACGACCGCGGTGATCGGGGCCCCGTCCGGGTCTTCGGCCCGCCGGTAGACGGCCAGGTGCATCGGCAGTTCGCTGGTCGGCCGCAGCTCGCCGTCGACGGGGGAACCGTCGAGCGCCACCACCGGCACGTCCTCCGGCCGCAGCACGGCGTAGTCCACCCCGGTCGGGGTCACGGCGGCGTGCTCACCCACCCGCACCGAAATGTTCCCCGAGGTCCCGACCACCAGTCCGTCCGCGGTCATCCGCCGCGCGTGGTCGCACACCTGCGCGCGCTCGTCGGCGAGCAACATCTACCGCCTCCACAAGGTCCATTGTGGACAAATTCGGCTGCCCCGGCGCCGGCGCGGCCGTTGCCGGGTACGCCGGACGCCCACGCCCCACAAGGTACGTACTCGCCGGGCCGGGGCCAAGCTGCTCGAGCCACGGCGTGACGGCCGAGCACAGCCGCTACCGCGCAACTGCCGCGCTGGGGCTGGAGGCGAGCTCAGAGCGAGGCGAGCGCGCGGTAGGAGGCCAGCAGCTGCTCGCGGTCGAAACCGCTGGTGGTGATCAGGAATTCGTCCGCCGCGGTGGCATGGGCGAGCTTCTCCAGTGCCTGCGCCACCTCGCCGGCGGTGCCGTAGATCTGGCCGCGCAGTGACTCCTCGAAGTATTCGCGTTGCCTGCCGGTCATTTCGAGACCGAGCACCTCCGCGGGCGGCAGCAGCGGCGGGAACTCACCACGCGTGCGCGAGTAGGCGCTGGACCACGCTTCCGAAACGAGCAGCTCCCGGGCCCGCGCGGTGGTCTCGGCCACCGCGACCGCCCGGCTCACCACCACGTACGGCGCCGATCCCCAGGCGCCCGGGCGGAAGCGCGAACGGTAGCGCGCGATCGTCTCCACCATCCGGTCGTCCCCGCCGACCGCGGCGACGACCAGCGGCAGGCCGAAGTCGGCGGCGTGGTCGGCGCCGGCGCCGGTGGCGAGCACGAACGGTGACACCCGCAACCCCTCGGCGGGCCGCGCGTGCACCGACGGGTGCGCCTCCTGGTCACCGGTGAAGTAACCGAGCAGTTCGGCGAGTTGCTCGGGGAACCGGTCGGCGTCGGCCTTGTCGTGGCCGAGCGCGCGGCGGATGCCGCCGGTGAAGCCCACCGAACGGCCGAGCCCCATGTCGATCCGGCCGGGGTGCAGCGCCTCCAGCACGCCGAACTGCTCGGCGACCACCAGCGGCTGGTGGTTCGGCAGCATCACCCCGCCGGTGCCGACGCGGATGCGGGAGGTGGCCGCCGCCACCGCCGCGGCCAGCACGGTCGGCGCCGAGCCGGCGATCCCCGGCACCGAGTGGTGCTCGGACACCCAGAACCGGTGGTACCCCAGCCGCTCCAGCTCGACGGCGAACCGCACGGTGTCCCGCAGCGCCGCGGCGTGCGTCGAGCCACGGGGCAGCGGCGAGCGGTCGAGCACCGAAAAACGGTCCGGAACGGTCACCACGATTCCAACGCCGGTCAGTACCGGACATTCCCATTGACCAGGCGTAACGGCCTACTTACCGTCCGAATCGCTCCCCTTTCCCCCTCCCGGAGGTCTCAATGACGAGATCACTGCTGGGTGCCGTCGTGTCCGCGGCCGCCCTGCTGACCCTTATCCCCGTCCCCGCGCAGGCCGCGCCGACAGCACCGTCAGCGCCGTCGGCGGCCATCTGCAACAAGCACTGCGAGCCACGCGACCCGGCACTCGCCCCGCAACCGCGGCAGGCGGTCACCGCGGACCTCGCGGGCCGCCGGTACGCCCTGCTCTTCGACGACGGCGCGGCGATGGGCTGGGCCGCGGTCTCGGGCGCGAGCACCGGCGACGAGGTCTGGCTCGACCGGTCCTTCGACGGCGGGCACACCTGGGCGCCGGGCAGCAAGCTCGGCGCCACCACCGTGCCCGCCGGTGCGGGCGGCTGGCGCACGATGATGTACAACGTCGACGACTGGGCCAACCGGGGCGTCGGCGCGTTGCGGGCCTGCGGCCGCCCGGCCGGGCAGAGCGCCATCGCCTGCACCGCCTGGGCCCGCACCACCTGGAACGCCTGGGACCGCCGCACCGCCGCGGCCACCGGGCTGATGCAGTTCTACGACCAGGGCACCGGCCTCTTCCGCACCACCGGCTGGTGGAACGCGGCGAACGCGCTGAACGGCATCATCGACGGCATCCGCGTCTCCGGTATGAACAGCTACCAGTACGCCATCGCCAACACCTACGACCGCAACCGCTCCGCGCACCACGGTGAGTTCCGCAACGAGTACCTCGACGACACCGGCTGGTGGGGCCTGGCCTGGGTGGCCGCCTACGACCTGACCGGCGACAGCCGTTACCTGCACACCGCCCGGATCGACGCCGAGCACATGGCCGCCTACTGGGACGGCGTGTGCGGTGGCGGGGTGTGGTGGCGCACCGACCGGCCGGTCAAGAACGCCATCACCAACTCGCTCTACATCCAGCTCAACGCCGCCCTGCACAACCGGATCCCCGGCGACACGGTGTTCCGGCAGCGGGCGAGCGCCGGCTGGGCGTGGTTCAGCGCCAGCGGCATGATCAACTCGGCGAACCTGGTCAACGACGGGCTGACCAGCTCGTGCGTGAACGACGGCAACCCGGTCTGGTCCTACAACCAGGGGGTGCTGGTGGCCGGGTTGACCGAGCTGAACCGCGCCACCGGGGACCCCGGACTGCTGGCCAGGGCCCGGCAACTGGCCAACGCCTCCACCACCGACGGCACGCTCAACCCCGGCGGCATCCTGCGCGACCCGTGTGAACCGGCGAACTGCGCCGCGGACGGGCCGAGCTTCAAGGGCGCCTACACCCGCGGGCTGGGCAAGCTGAACAACGCCCTGCCCGACCGTCCATACACGACCTACCTGCGGCGGCAGGCCGACTCGGCGTACGCGCACAACCGGACCGCGCTGAACACCTACGGCCTGCGCTGGGCGGGCCCGTTCGACGTGGCCGACGCCGCCCGCCAGCACAGCGTGCTCGACCTGCTCAACGCCACCCCGTAAGAGCTCGGATTGCGGGTCACAGACCCGGCGCGTAGCCTCGCAGGAAACCGGCCGCTCGAGTGATTTCCTTACCAGACCGCGAAAAGCGTGGTTTGTTTCCTGCCGAGGTGGTGTTGTGCGGGACGAAGAACGGGCGTACACCGACGCCCTCCCCGCCGACCCGGCGGCACTGGCCCCGGCCAGGCACGCCCTGCGGGCCTGGCTCACCGGCGGCGGCCTGCCCGAGGAACTCGTGCAGGACGCGCTGATCGCCGCCGGTGAGGCGTGCGCCAACGCCATCGAGCACGGTTACCGGGACGCCGGCGACGGCCGGGTGCACCTGCGGGCCGTGCTCGACGGCAGCCGCCTGGAGATCGTGGTCTCCGACCACGGCACCTGGCGGCCCCCGCCGCCGGACCGCGGCAGCCGCGGGCACGGCCGCCTGATCATGGAGCAGCTGATGGACAAGGTCAGCATCGAGGGCGGTCCCACCGGCACCACCGTGCGGCTGGCGAAGGACCTGCCGCCGGCCTGATCAGCCGGAGGACATCTCGGCGACGAACCTCGACGCCACGGCGTGCAGTTTGACGTTCTCCTGCTGGGAGCGGTCCACCAGCTCCTGGAACGCCTGCTCGGCGGTCATCCCCCTGGCCGCCATCAGGATGCCCTTGGCCTGCTCGATCACCGCCCGCGACTCCATCGCCCGGCGCAGCTGCGTGATGTGGTCGCGGGCCCGCAGGTAGCGGAGGGTGCCGCGCACCGTGGTCTCCGCCATCACGGCGTACAGCTCCAGGTACTTCTCGTCGAGTTCGCGGAAGCCGTGCCCGCCGAAGCCGAAGAGGTTGATCGCGCCGACGAAGTCCTCGTCCACGGTGAGCGGCGAGGCCAGATAGCTGTGCACCCCCAGCTGCTCCGCCACCTCGGCGAACTCCGGCCACAGCTCGACGGCCGTCTCGACCTCGATGCGGACCACCTTGCCGGTCCTGATCGCCCGCAGGCACGGGCCGTCGTTCTGCTCGTACTGCTTGCCGTCGATGTCGTTGGCCCGCTGATCGGTGGCGGCGGCGGTTTCGTAACCACCGTTGCGCGTGCGCAAGGTAATGCTGGCCACATCCGCCCCCGGCACCACCCGGATCACCTGCTCGCACACGGCCTGGAGCACCGGCCCCATCTCGTCCGCGCTGCCCAGCGCGGCGGCCAAGTCCTCCAGCGCCCCGGTGACCTCGTCGAGGTGTCTCAAGGACTGCTCCACTGTTTCCATGTCAACCGTTCCCAGCCATCACCAGGAGCCCGCCGACACGTGCGAACCCCGGAACCCCATCCGAAATTCGGCCGCTGCGTCTCAACGGAACCGACGCGATACTAACCGAGGTGCCGCCGGTGACGACGGCGCTGCCGGTGCCGCTGCACCCCCAGGGTGGCGATCACCCCGGTGAGCACGCCCGCCGCCGCGGGCAGCGCCGAAGCGGAGCGGCGCGGCGGCAGCACCGGCCGGACGACCACCGGCTCCGGCGGCCGCACGGTGACCGGGGCGTCCCGGGCGGTGGCCGTCCACGCGGTGATGAACACCAGCAGCCGCGACACCAGCGAGATGAACACCAGCACGCCGATGACCGAGCCGAACGCGGCACCGGTCGGCGAGCTGCTGACCAGGCGCAGGTAGATGCCACCGGCCTGCTTGAGCACCTCGAATCCGACGGCCGCGGCCACCGCGCCCCGGACGGCGCTGCGCGTGCCGACCGGCTGCCGCGGCAACCGCACCAGCACCCAGAGGAACACCAGCGCGTCGGCGACCAGCGCCAGCACCACCGAGCCGATGCCGAGCAGGGGCGCGGCCCAGCCGGTGTGGTCCAGCCCGGTCAGCCGCAGCAGCCAGTCGCCGAACGCCCCACCGGAGACGGTCAGCGCGAACGAGACGACCAACGCCGCGACCAGGCTCAGCAACGCCAGGAAGTCCTTGACGATCATCTGGAGCAGCGGCGGGTCGGTGCGGTCCTGGTCCCACATCGCGGTCAGCGCGTCCCGCAGCGAGTTGATCCAGTTCCAGCCGGAGTACAACCCGATCAGCAGGCCGAACACGCCGACCGAGGTGCGCTGCTCGATCAGCTTGCCGAGCAGGTCGCCGACGCCCTGCCCGAGCGGGCCGGGCACCGCGCGCAGGATGCCGTCGGACAGTTCCTGCAGCAGTTGCGGCTGCCCGGCCAGCACGTACCCGGCCACCGAGAACGCCACCATCAGCATGGGCACCACCGACAGCACGCTGAAGTAGGTGATCGAGGCCACGTAGTGGTACCCGTGGTAACCGATGTACCGGTCGACGGCCCGGAAGAGGTGGTCGATCCACCGGTGGCGGGCTCGGAGTCGCGCGGGAAGATTCTGCACGGTCCATTACTAACCGCTGGAGCCGCCCGGTGCGTGCAGGACCCGCCCGGGTGAGGGAGTCAGCCGAGCGAAGCCCAGAAGTCCAGCCGGTGCTCGGCGGCGAAGTCGACCGGGCGGATGGCGTCCGGCGCCAGCGACAGCACTTCGCGCCGGGGCCACGGCGGCAGGCCGTCCGCGGTGGGTGCGCCGGTCCTCGCGAACCCGGTCCAATAGCGGATCATCGCCTCGGACAGGTTCCGCTGCGCGGGGTTCGCGTCCCGGTCGAAACCGGCGTCGCGGAACAGGTACGGCACTTCGGCCGCGTGGTAGGCCCCGGTCGGGAAGGTGTCCGGGAACGGCAGGTACGACGGTGCCCCGCGATCGGCGAATTCATAGGTGTACAGCGGATTCCTGGCGGCGACCAGGTCGGCGAGGCGGCTGGTGCCGCGGGCCCACATCCGGTCGGTGAGCACGTCGGCCCACGCCACGCTCGGCGACGGGTGGGCGCTCAACGGGTATTCGGCGGCGATCCGCTCGGCGTCGTCCCCGAACGCTTCCCGGAGCAGCCGCGGGTACTGCTCCGCCGTCACCGGTTGCCCGGCGAGGTCGTAGAACAGGCCGACGAAGCCGCGGTGCTCGTCGCGCGTGGTGCCGAGCAACACCGGTACCCGGTGGAACCTTCCCCGTTCGTACCCGGTGTCCGGGGCGTCGGGCAGCACCTCGTTGCCGTACGCGACGGCCTGGAACACCCGCATCAACGGGAACAACCGCTCGACCGGCAACGCCCGCAGGCAGTCCAGGGCGGTGGCCGGATCGGGGCAGCCGAGCTGCGCGGCCATCGCGGTGCCGAGCCCGGTCACCTCCTCCGTGCTGCGCCAGGCCAGCCACGGACTGGCGGGCAGGCCGGGCATCAGCGCCCCGGCGGGCATGTCCAGCAACGTCATCGGGCTCTGCAACACGGCTTTGTGGAACAACCCGGCCGACGCGGGCGCCAGCAGGTGCGCGCTCACCGACTGGGCACCGTAGGACTCGCCGAACAGCGTGACGTTGCCGGGATCACCGCCGAACGCCGCGATGTTGTCCCGCACCCAGCGCAACGCCGCCTGCTGGTCCTGCAGGCCGAAGGTGCCGGAACCGGCCAGCCCCGGGTAACCGAACGCACCGAACACCCCGAGCCGGTAGTTGACCGTGACCACCACGACGTCGCCGGTGCGCACGAGGGCGGCCGGGTCGAACAGGCTGCCGCCGCCGACCACGCCGTCTCCGTGGAGCCACACCAGCACCGGTTTCCCGTCCCCGGTTCTCGGCGCGGTGACGTTGAGGAACAGGCAGTCCTCGTCGGTGCTGGAGGTCCTGGCGTATTCGGTGCCTTCCTGCGGGCAGAGGCTGCCGGGTTCGGTGGCGTCCCGCGTCCCGGTCCACGGCGCGGCGGGCTGCGGTGCCTGCCAGCGCACCGGTTTCGCCGCGTAGGGGATGCCGAGGAACTGGCGCTGGTGCTCGGTGACCACCCCGCGCACCGGACCCGCCTGCGGGCGCGCGACGTCCGCAGGCTCGGGTGCGCACGCGGTGCCCAGCAGGAGCAGCGCGACGAGCGCGATGGCCGCCCTCATGGCGTTTTCCTCGTCGCCAGCTCGAACAACGTGACCAGCTCCTCGGTGTAGCCCGCCAGGTCCAGGCCGGGGTCGGTGCGCAGCTTGAGGAGCAGGCCGTCGCGGGCCGAACGGATGGCCATGGCCATCACCTCCGGGTCGAAGTCGCGGAACTCGCCGAGGCGCTGGCCGGTGCGCAACAGGTCGGCGAGGGCGCGGAGATCGGCTGCCAGCACGGGATCCGGGCCCTCACCCGGTTCGGCGCGGGCGACTTCGAGCATGGCCGCCAGGTGCGTGCGCCGCTCGCCGGCGAACTCCGCGTTCGCCGCGATGAACGCGCGCAACTGGGCGGCGGGCCCGCCGGCGTCCGCCATCCGTTCCACCACGAACTCGGTGAAGTCGGCCAGCACCGTGCCCACCACTTCGTCCATCAACTCGCGTTTGCTCGCGAAGTGGTAGGAGATCAGGCCGGTGCTGCTCAACCCGGCCTGCTTGGCGATGCGGCCGAAGGAAGCCTTGGCGTAGCCCTCGGTCGCGATCACCACCACGGCGGCGTCGACGATCTGCCTGCGCCGCGCCCGTTCCGTCACGGATGCCATCGTTTGCTCACTTAAGCTAGTTCTTGCTCAACTGAGCAAGACGGTATCGTGCGGGTGAACCGACGCGCAAACGGGGGAATCGATGAGCCTGACCGAGGACTGGCATCGCTGGCTGGACGTGCTGGAGGCACACGGGTTCGCGGTGCGGGCCACCCTCCGCCCCGGCGCGTCCGAAGCGGACTTCGCCGCGCTGACCGGGGAAACCGGGATCGTCCTGCCCGACGAAGTGGCGGCGCTCTACCGGTTGTCCGACGGCCAGGTGGACGAACGGCTGCATTCCACCCACGCCTACGTCCTGCCGCGGTACCGCTTCCTCCCGCTCGAACTGGCCGTCGAACAGTGGCGGATCTGGCACGAACTGGCCGAGCAGGAAGGCCCGGACGGCATGGCCGACCACGCCGAGGCGGTCACCGTGCCGGAACCGGCGAAGGTGGCCGGGGAGTACTGGATCCCGACCTGGCTGCCGATCGGCGCCGACGGCGGCGGCAACGCGATCGCCGTGGACACCGCGCCGCCCAGCGGCGGCACCCCCGGCCAGCTCATCATCATGGGACCGGACGAGGACGAGCGCCGGGTCCTCGCACCCGGCCCCAGCGCCTACTTCCGGGCGCTCGCCACCGCGGAACTCGACCTCACCGACCGCGGCTGGGATGCCGCGGACTTGCGTTAGACGCCGTCGGTCGAATCCGGCCGAGCTGATCCGCCCCCGATCCCGCGGTCGGAGTCACCGGGCACCCTGATCCACAGCAGCGGGCCCGAGCCGTGGCCGTTTCCAGCAGAAATGCGGTCGAGCGCGCCCTGAGGACGTTGTCCGAAATCAGGACAGAAATTTTCCACCCGCAAGCCTTGTCTCCACCGACCTCGCGAGCTAATTTGTTGTGGCTAGCAACAAACGGGGCCCCCACCCGCGTCCCCACCCGAGGTGAGAGCTGATGTCAACGAAGATGTCGAAAGCCGTCCGACGGCTCCTGGTCCCACTCGCCGCGCTGGCCACCGCGAGCGTGCTCGCCGTACCGGTGAGCCACGCCGCGCCCGCCGTGACGTTCGAAGACGATTTCGACGGGGCGGCCGGAAGCGCCGTCGACGGCGGGAAGTGGCAGCTGGAAACCGGCGACAACGGCGGGAACAACCACGAGCTGCAGTACTACACCAGCGGTACGGGCAACGCCGCGCTCGACGGCAACGGGAACCTGGTGATCACCGCCAAGAAGGAGAACCCGGCCGACTACGACTGCTGGTACGGCCGGTGCGAGTACACCTCCGCGCGGTTGAACACCGCGGGCAAGTTCACCCAGACCTACGGCCGTTACGAAGCCCGCATGAAGCTGCCGCGCGGGCAGGGCATGTGGCCGGCGTTCTGGGCGCTGGGCGAGGACATCGGTTCCAGCGGCTGGCCGAACTGCGGGGAGATCGACTTCATGGAGAACGTCGGTTTCGAACCGAACAGCGTGCACGGCACCCTGCACGGCCCCGGTTACTCGGGCTCGGGCGGCATCGGCGCGGTGTACACCGGCCCCAACTTCTCCGACGACTTCCACACCTTCACCGTGGACTGGGCGCCGGACAAGATCACCTGGTCCGTCGACGGCAACGTGTACCAGACCCGCACGCCCGCCGATCTGAACGGCAACCGCTGGGTGTTCGACCACCCGTTCTTCATGATCCTGAACCTCGCCGTCGGCGGTGACTGGCCGGGGGCCCCGGACGGCAACACGCAGTTCCCGCAACAACTCGTCGTCGACTACGTGCGGGTGACGAACTAGAGCTCCACGCCCTTGGTCTCCCGGCTGCTGAGCACCGCGATCCCGGTGATCAGCGTGGTCAGCACCAGGTAGGCGACCACCGCCCCGGCACCCGGGCCGTCGACCAGCGCGACGGCGATCAGCGGTGCCGGGGCACCGGCGATGATCGAGGAGCCCTGGAACACCAGTGAGGAACCGGCGTAGCGGCAGTGCGTCGGGAACCGGCCTGACCCAACTGGCCGACCACCTGGCCACTCCTTCCTGACCACCGCACGGGACAGCAGCCGGGCCACCTGAGCCGGGCCACCTGACCACCACCCACCGGTGCGGAACAGGAAGCCGCACCCACCCGCCAACATGGGGCAGGAGCGGCGACCAACCAGCCACGGGCACAGCACAAACCAGCCACCCACCGCCAGCACGAGGCAGAGCCGCGCCACCCAACCACCCACGAGCACAGAACAGAGCCGACTACCCCCACCCATCGGCACGGAACAGGAAGCCGGGACCCGAACCCAGCCACCCAGCCCCACCCCATCCCCGGTCCACAGCCAAAAACACGGCGAGGATGGCTTCGTCAAGGCATCTTTCCCGCCTTGACAAAGCCATCCTCGCCGTAGTCACACTGAAAAGCCGGGGTGGCCACTCACGCGGACTCCGCCGACGAGCCCCCAAGCCGCCGGACCGAAACCGGGGGGGCCACCACAAACCGGTCAACTGCTCAAACGACGTGCCCACCAGGCCGTCGGCACGATCAACAACGCGACCACCCCCGCCACCGCCATCGCCGCGGTCAGCTGCGTCAGCGCCGCCACCCCGCCGATCACCGGTGGCCCGCCGAGCAGGCCGGCGTAGGCGACCGTGGTGACGAAGCCCAGCTCCCGCTCACCACCCGTACCCCCCGGCTCCCGCCCCGCCGCGCCCGCCAGGTCCATCGCCAGCGGGAAGCAGAACGCCAGCCCGACCCCGGCCAGCGCGAACCCGAGGTAGGCAGCCGCGTCGGCGGGTACCACCGCGGCCAGGAACACCCCGGCGGCGGCCAGCGAGCCGCTGCCCGCCAGCAGCCGGTACGCGCCGAAGCGCCGCTGCACCCGTTCGCCGGTCAGCCGGGTCACCGCGATCGCCACCGCGAACACCGAGTAGGCCGCCGCCGCGCCCGCCTCGCCGAAACCGCGGTCGTCCACCAGGAGCAACGCCGACCACTCCGCGCAGGCACCCTCCGCGACCGCCGCGCACACCGCCACCCCGGCCAGCAACCACAACCGCGGGCGCGCCATCACCTGACGGTAACCACCGGACGGCCGTTCCCCCGCCGCCGGACGATCGTCGGGGACCGCACGCACAGTCAGCAGAACCGCCACCAGCCCCACGGCACCGACCACGCCGAACTGCACCCCGGGCACCACCGCCAGCGCCGCCGCCCCCGCCGCGCCGAGCGAACCGGCCAGCCCGCCGAAGCTGAACCCCGCGTGGAACACCGGCATCAGCGGCCGGTCGAGCCGGCGCATCACGGCCACCGCGCCGATGTTCATCGCCACGTCCACCGCGCCCATCAGCCCGCCGAGCAGGGCCAGCGCCAGCCCGAGTGTCCACACCGAACCGGCGAGGCCGAGCACCGGCAGCAGCAGGCAGGCCAGCGGCAGGCAGATCGCGAGCACCGGCCGCGCACCCCAGCGGGCACACGCCTTCGCCGCCGGTGAGGCGGTCAGGATCATCGCCACGCTGGGGCCGAGCAGGGCGAGCCCGAGGCCGCCGGTGCCCACCCCGGCCCGGTCGGCGAGCGCGGGCACCCGGGCCGCCCACGACCCGTAGAGCGCTCCATTGACCACGAAGGCCACGGCGACCGCGGTGCGCGGTGAAGTCAAAGTCGGGCTCTCCCACTAGTGCGGAACGGCGGATCCGCCCGTAACATTAACGCAATCCGACACTGGCAGAGGGAGTGAGTGCGATCCCATGTCGACCCTCTGGGGAATTTCGTTCGACGGCGCACCGATCTCCGGACTGATCGTCGAGTTCGTCAAGACCGCGCGATTGTTCCACGAACGCGGCATTCGGGTGCACCTCGACCTCGGCTACGACATCAAAGCGGACAAGAACGCCTTCTTCCGGCCCTACACCGACGAGGCGGACCTCCTTCCCGAGTGGATCCAGCTGGACCGGATCGAAGCCGTGCAAGGGATCGACGGTTACACCCCGGAGCTGGTCAGCGCGGTGCTGACCGAGGTGATCGGCCGCGGCGACGACTCGCGGCTACGG
Source organism: Amycolatopsis sp. NPDC045836 (assembly GCF_056431745.1). Taxonomy (NCBI): domain Bacteria; kingdom Bacillati; phylum Actinomycetota; class Actinomycetes; order Pseudonocardiales; family Pseudonocardiaceae; genus Amycolatopsis; species Amycolatopsis sp. NPDC045836. Next base: position 269,941 of record NZ_JBWKKF010000013.1, read on the forward strand.
TCGGTGATGAATTCGGTGACCGCCACCCTGCGTGACCGAATTCTCGCCAAGTGGACCGAACTCGGCATTTCTTTCGTGCTCGTGGAGAATGGCACGCTGCCGGAGAACGTTATCTACACGCGCGCGCTCTACCAGGCGATCGAGGAATACGGCAACCGCCATCGGCTGGGTTGTTTCGTGCTCTGGCGCGACCACGATCTGATGTGGCAGAGTGAGCCGAGCAGCGGCAAGTACGGCCGATTCCCCTATCCGCACACGCCGGTCCCGGTGAACAGCCCGTTCATCCACTACGCGGCGCTGCACGAGCAGGCCCGCCGCCGGACCCTGGCCTGGGCCCCGCACCTGCGCCAGCTCAGCGTGCTGCCGAACACCTTCACCCACCGGCGGGCCGTGGTCGAGCCGCACAACGCCGGTTTCCGCGCCGACCACGGGATTCCCGAGCGGGCGCCGCTGATCGCCCGGTTCACCAGGATCGTGCCGCAGAAGCGGATCGACCGCGACCTGCACCTGATCGCCGCGCTGCCGGGCACCTACCTGTTCGTCGCGGGTGAGCCGGGCGAAGACCCCGGGGAATTCACCAGGCTCACCGAACTGGCCACGGCACTGGGTGTGCGCGACCGCGTCGTGTTCGGCGGCGGGCTCGCCCCGCACGACGCCGAAGTCGGCCGCCCCGGTTACTCCGTGCGCGACCTGCTGGCCCACGCCCAGCTGGTCTCGTTCCTGACCTCCTACGACTACGAGAGCTACGGCAACCCGATCGGCGAGGCCATCGCCTCCGGGGTGCCGTACCTGACCAGCCGGTACGAACTGTACGACACGGTGTACGGCGACAAGGGCTTCCGCGCACCGGTGCTGGACGTGCGCCGGCACGACCTGCCCACCCCGTCCTTTGTGGACGAGGTGGCGGAACTGCTCACCGACGAGACGAAACGGGCGGCGATGGCGGAGCACAACTACGCGCTGGGGCAGCGGCACTTCGGGGAAGGGCAGGCCGAACGCCTGCTGGACCGGCTGTTCCTGGCGCCGATGGACGAGCGCACCCGGATCAGCGTGGTGCTACCGGTGTTCAACGAGGCGGCGAACCTGCCCGCCGTGCTGGATTCGCTCTACCACCAGCGCGGCATCGACCGGGCGGCCTACGAGGTCGTGCTGGTGGACAACAACTCCACCGACGACACGGTGGCCGTGGCGCAGCGGTTCGCCGAAGCCCACCCGGACCTGGCCGTGCACGTGGTGCCCGAGCCGGAGCAGGGCGTGTCGTGCGCCCGCCGCACCGGGATGGACTTCGCCAGCGCGCGCAGCAAAGCCCGTGGCTCGGACGAACGGTTCCTGCTGGTCTCCGCGGACGCCGACTGCCGCGTCGACCCGGACTGGCTGGCGGAACTGGCCGCCGCGATGGACGAGAGCAAGGCCGCCATCGGCGTCTGCGACTACTACTACGCACCCGAGCACTTCGCCGGGCGGCCGCGGCTGTGGGACGCGATCGCCCGGACGCTGCGCTGCCGCGCGGTCACCTTCGCGTTGTTCGGCGGCTTCCCGGACGGCAAGGGCTTCGCCGTGGACCGCGACGCCTACGACCGCGTCGGCGGCATCGAGATCTTCTACCAGCTGCAACACGGCCGGTTCGTCAACCACCTCTCCGACGACTGGGACTTCGGCATCAGGGTCCGCGGCTCCGGCGACGAAATCACCTACGCGCCGAAGTCGCGGGTGGAGATCAACCCGCGCCGGGTCGACCACGCCATCGACGAGGTGATCACCGGCCGCGCCTACGGGTCGGACGGCATCATCGTGATGCGTGACATCCGCGTCGAGGACCCGCGGCCGACCGGGGAAACCGATCTGACCGAGGCGGAAGCTCAACAGGCGTGGGAGTTCTCCATCAAGGACTTCACCCCGAAGAACACCATCCTGCCGGTGCTGCTCACCCCGTCCCTGCTCGACGACGACGCGGTGATCGAGTTCTTCGGCCCCGGCCTGGCCGAACGGCTGGGCAGGCGGATCGCCGAGATCAAGGAGGAGATGCGGGTGACCGACTTCACCCCCATCCACTCCTACAAGACCCCGTGCTACCGCCTGTACTTCGAGTTCGCCGACGAGCTCTTCGCCCGCCTGCGCGCCACCGTCGGCGAGGACATCGGTCACCCGCCACCACTGCCGCCGTGCTTCGACGACGTGCCACCGGCGAGGTTCGCCGAGTTCGTCAAGTACTACTGCGAGGACCGCGAATCGGGTGAGGCGCACAACTACTTCGGCAACGGAGGGGTGTTCTGAATGGACTACGAGCAGGCATTGGCGTCCCTGGAGGAAACCGATCCCACGGCCCCGGTCCCGTCGGTGCTCGGCGCGCTGTCCGCCCCGGAGAACCGGCACCTGCTGGAGTACGTCGTCGAGGACCCGTTCGGCGCGCACGTCTTCCCCGGCAACGAACCGGACTACTCCCCCGAAGCCTTCCTGGTCGACCTGGAGGCGCAGCTGGCCGCGGGTTCGGCACCCATCCACCTGTGGTCCTACCTCCCGACCTGCGCCTACCGCTGCCGGTTCTGCCAGTACCCGGTGGTGCTGGTCAAGGGCAGTCCCGAGGTGACCGACGCCAAGGCGAGCCAGTGGGTCGACTGGAACATCCGCGAGGCGGAACTCTGGCTCGACCAGGTGCCGTCGCTGGCCACGGCCCCGGTCGGCGAGTTCAACGTCTTCGGCGGCACCCCGTCGCTGCTGCCGAAGCACGCGATCCGGCGGCTGCTCGACTTCTACCGGGAGAACTTCGGCTTCGGCCCGGACACCACCATCCGGTTCGAGGGCGACCCGAGCACGTTCACCCCGAACAAGCTCGAACTGCTCGCCGAACTGGGGTGCACCAAGCTCTCCAGCGGGGTGCAGTCGTTCGACGACCCGGTGCTGCGGCAGTCCGGCCGCGAGCACAGCGCCGAGATGTGCGTGGAGTTCATCCGCAACGCCCAGCGCGCCGGGTTCGACTGGGTCAGCATCGACCTGATGTACGGCCTGCTGGACCAGACGGTGGACAGCGTGCGGCGGGACCTCGACATCGTGCTCGCCGAGCAGCCGACCGCGGTGGTGTGCACCAAACTGCACCTGAAGTCCTACACCGACACCCGCACCGGGGTCGCCGGGGTGCAGCCGGCGGCCTGGCAGCTGCCGGACTTCCGGGACCGGCTGGTCCGCGACGGGCACCGGTGGCCGCCGCTCGGGGAGCAGTACCAGATGCGCGAGGTGCTCACCGAAGGACTGCGGGCCGGTGGGTACACCGAGCACCCGACGATGTACTTCGCCAGGGACGGGCTCGGGCCGGAGAAGTGGAAGTCGATCATGGTCGACCAGGACCGGCAGGAGGCCGAGGTGGCGATCGGGCTGGGTGGCAGTTCCAGCTGCCGGGCCTCCGAGGCGATCACCGACGTGCACTGGAAGCGGTACTCCGAGGCGGTGGAGGCGGGCCGCATCCCGCTCGGCTCGGCGACCGGCTTCTCGCCCGCCGCGCAGGAGGCACGGGCGATCAAGATGGCACTGTCCACTTTGCAACCGCTGGACGACGAGCTGCACCGGCGCCGCTTCCCCGGGAGTTCGCTGTTCACCGAGCCGTGGCGAGCCCGGTTCACCTCGCTGGCCGAGCGCGGACTGCTGCGGATGGACGAGCAGGCCGGGCGCGTCGAGCTGACCCCGGACGGCGAGGTGCTGGTGGAGGCCATCATCAACACGGAACTCGACCGCGACCCGGCGCCCGTGCCGTCACCGTAAGCTACCGGAGTGCCTGCCCACCGGAACCGGAAACCGACGCTCGACAGCGTGGCCGAAGCCGTCGGGGTGTCCAGGGCCACGGTGTCCAACGCGTTCAACCGGCCCGACCAGCTCTCCGCCGAGCTGCGTGAAGAGGTGTTGCGGACGGCCCGGCGCCTCGGTTACCCGGGACCGAACCCGGTGGCCCGCAGCCTGGCCACCAGCCGGACCGGGGCGATCGCGTTCATGCTGGACACCCCGTTGCGCGCGGCCTTCTCCGATCCGGCGCTGTCGATCACGCTGGACGCGTTGTCCACCGAAGTGGACACCGAGGGCTACGCGCTGCTGCTCCTGCCCGGCGGGGACGACGGCGGCCCGCGAGCCGACCGGGTGCTCGGCGCGCAGGCCGATCTCGCGGTGGCGTACTCGCTGGCCGACGGCGCGCCGGCGTTGCGGGCGGTCAAGCAGCGGCGGCTGCCGCTGGTGGTGATCGACCAGCCGCTGGTGCCGGGCGCGGCGGTGGCGGGCATCGACGACCGCGGTGGGGCCGCGGCCGCCGCCCGGCACCTGCTCGACCTGGGGCACCGGCGCTTCGGCATCCTGTCCGCGCAGTGCCTGTCCACGCCGCGGGGCGGGCCGCTGTCCCTGGCGGACGCGCGGACCAGCCGGTTCCGGGACAACCGCGAGCGGATGATCGGCTACCTGGACACGCTCGAAGCGGCGGGCATCGAGCCCGGCTCGGTGCCGATCTGGGAAACCTCCGGCCTCTCGCGGGCCGAAGCCCAGGTCAGCGCGCGAGCCGTGCTCGAAACCGGCCCGACGGCCGTGCTCTGCATGTCCGACGAACTGGCCATCGCCACCCTCACCGCGGCGGCCGAGCTGGGCCTGCGGGTGCCGGAGGACCTGTCGGTGGTCGGCTTCGACGACACCGCCGAGGCGGGCTGGACCACACCCGCGCTGACCACCGTGCGCCAGGACCTGGTCGGCAAGGGCCGGGCGGCCGGGCGCATGGCCTTGGACCTGCTGGCCGGACGCCCGGTGAAGCAGCCGGTGGTGCTGGAAACGGAACTGGTGGTGCGCGGGTCGACCGGGCGCGCCTCGGACACGCCCTAGTCGAGCAGGGAATCCCACCGGAAGAACGGCGAAGTGGGAGAGCACCCATCACACCGGACGAGCAAAACCGGGGAAACCAAGTCTCAACTGCCACGGCGCCCTGCTCCCATCGACGGTGCTCACTCAGCCGCCTACTCGAGCAAGGGGATCAGCTGCGCTTCTTCGTAGTCCAGGTGTTGTTCCAGTTCGCCGGTGAGGCGTTCGACTTCCGGCAGCACGGTCACCGCGTCGGCCCCGTCGGTCGAGATGACCGCCTGCAGCTGGGCCACCAGGTCCGCGATCTTCTCGTGCTCGGCGGTCAGCCGCTCGATCGTGGGCCCCAGTTCCGGGTAGCGGCCGGCCAGGTGCGGGAACAACACGGTGTCCTCACCGGTGTGGTGGTTGTGCAGCCCCTGGCACAGGGTCAGGCAGTTCATCCGGAGCTGCACCCCCAGCGAAGCTCCGGAATCGGCGAATTCCTTGCGGATCAACGAAAGCTCGCGCCGGAACGCGTCGTGCACCAGTTTCAGCGCCTCGGCCGGTGAGGACGCGTTGGGCGGTCCGCCGGCCACTTGCGCCAGCGCGACCACGGGCAGCTCGCGGCTGGTCATGGACTGGTAGTTGCGCCACCCTTCGTCGGCCTCGACGGCGCGGGCGAAGATCCGGTCGCGCTCTTCCCCTTGCAGCACGGTGGCTTCGGCCTGGTAGGTGAACACGCCATCCTCCACTGTGGCCAGTGGGTCGGCGAGCAGGTTGTGGTACCAGGCCGGGTGCCGGTCGGAGCCACCGGCGCTGCCGATGACCAGCAGCCTGCCCCCGTCGGGCAGGTAGGCCAGCGGCACGGTGTGCGGGCGGCCGGACCGCGCACCGGTGGTGGTCAGCAGGATCAACCTGGCACCTTCGAAGTAACCGCCGACGCGGCCGCCGTTGGCGCGGAACTCCTCGATGACGGGCAGGTTGAAATCGTTGGGCATGCAGTTCCTCTCGGGTTTTCGGGCAGGACGAAGCGCCGCCCGGGGAGGGCGGAGCACAAATGAGAGAGGAACGCAGAAGGCGGGGCTCTCGCCCGCCGAGGGCTCACGCCTCGGCCGGGAACCCAATCGGTGAGTGGCCCAAGGCCGACCCGGCAGTCACGAGCACGACTTTAGAACAACGCCCGCCGCGGTGGCAACCGCCCCGCTAGGGTCGGAGCCATGCGCCTGCTGCCGCTGCTGCTGCTCGCCCTCGTGCTGTCCGCCTGCGCCACCGAGGTTTCCGGGGACGCCGCCCCGGAGCCGGTGTTCACCGCGGGCACCCCGGTGGAACTGCGCGTGGTCACCGCCGGCGGCGGCACCACGCTGAGCGACAAGGCGGGCACGGCCTACGAACTGGGCCCGGTGGTGCTGGTGCTCGACCGGTTCACCAAGGTGGAACCGGTGTTCGAGACCAACGCGGGCGGCTGGGTGGTCAGCCTGTCCCTGCCGCCGGACCTGGCCGGGGAGTTCGGGAAGCTGTCCGAGGAGCAGCTCGGTCAGCAGGTGGCGATGGTGGCCAACGGCGGCGTGCTGTCGGCACCGGTGATCCAGTCCCCGATCCACGGCGGGGAAATCCAGATCTCCGGCGATTTCACCCAGGACGACGCCAGGGCACTGGCGAATTCACTCGGCGGCCGTTGACCGGTCCATCAACGCGAAAACCCCCCAGCCGAGGAATTCGCGTTGGTACCGCACGTGCTCGGCGGGTGCGTCCATCAGTTCCGCACGCATTTCCGGCGCCAGTTCGTCATCCGGGTTCTCGTCCAGCCAGAGCCGTGTGTTCAGCCATTGCGCGGCGACGTACCGATCCCAGCCGTCCTGGTCGGCGAGCACCATTTCCACCACGTCACAACCGAACGACCCGAGCCGTTCGAGCAGTTCCGGCAACGCCAGGAAATCCTCCCGCCGTCGTGCGTGACAAGCCTCCACAGTGGATTGGTCCGGTGGCTCCCGCCGCCAGTACGGCTCACCGACCAGGAGCAGACCACCCGGTCGCAGGCTGCGCCGGAGCAGGTCCACGGTGCCGGCCAGGTCACCGCCGATCCACGTGGCACCGAGGCAGGCCGCGGCGTCCACGGGTGCCGGGGCGACGTGCCCGGTGGCATCGGCGTGCACGAACTCCACCCGGTCCGCGACGGCCAACTCGACCGCCCTGGCCCGCGCGGAGGCGATGAACACCGAGCTGATGTCGACCCCGGTGCCGGTGATGCCGTGGTCACGCGCCCACGTGCAGAGCATTTCCCCCGAACCGCACCCGAGGTCGAGCACCTCCGTGCCCGGCGCCAGGTGCAGCGCCCGGCCCAGCGTGGCCAGCTTCTCCTCGGTGAACGGGTTGTGGATGCGGTGACGGCTCTCGCGGATGGTGAACTGCCTCGGCAACTCCGGCAAAACGGGGTTCCTCGTCCTCGCGGCGGAAGCGGTCGCCGCGAGGTTAGGACCGCCGGGCGGTGGCGTCCACCGGTTTTCCGGCGAACCGGTAGTGCCCGAGGTCGAACCGCGCGCTGGTCCACATGGTTTCCAGGGTGAGCGACGGCCGGAACGGGACGTCGCCGTGCTTGTCGAAGTAGTAGCTGTTGGCGTCCCCGCACCCGCCCTGGAAGAACACCTGCTGCGGGCGCCGGCTGAGCATGCGCTCGAAGTAGGCCCGGTTCGCCTCCGGCGTGACCTCGACCCTGGTCGCCCCGGTCCGCCGCGCCTCGGTCAGGCAGCGCACGATGTGCCTGCTCTGCGTCTCGATCAGGTTGAAGTACGAGGCGCCGTTGTAGCCGTACGGCCCGAGGACCATGAACAGGTTCGGGAATCCCGGCACGCTGACGCCCTGGTACGCCTGGAACCGGTTGGCGTCCCACCACTCCTCCAGATCGGTGCCGCCGACCCCGGTGGTGGTGAACGGCGGCATGTTGCCCGATTCGAACACCTTGAACCCGGTGGCGAGGATGAGCACGTCGACCTCGTGCTCCACCCCGTCGGCCGTGCGGATCCCCTTGGGCGTCACGCGTTCGATGCCCGAGGTCTCCAGCAGCACGTTGTCGCGGTTGAAGGTGCGCAGGTACTCGTTGGAGAAACTGGGGCGCTTGCAGCCGAGCGCGTACCGCGGGGTGAGCTTGTCGCGGACGGCCGGGTCGCGGACCTCCTTGCGCAGGAACCACCGCGCCAGCTTCTCGCCGAGGCTCGCCACCGGGACCGCCCCGGTGAAGTGCGCCGCCACCGGGAAGTTGGCCTCCACGTACGCCTGGCTCAGCACCCGGGTGAGCCGTTTCGCGCCGGGCACCCGGCGCAGCGCTTCCCGCAGCGGGCGGGCCAGCCGGGCGTCCGGTTTGGGCAGGCACCAGATCGGTGTGCGCTGGAAGACGGTCAGGTGCGCCACCGATTCCGCGATCGACGGGATCACCTGCACCGCCGACGCCCCGGTGCCGATGATCGCCACCCGTTTGCCACGCAGGTCCACGTCGTGGTCCCAGCGCGCGGTGTGCACGAGCGTGCCGCCGAAGTCGCCGAGCCCGTCGATGTCCGGTGATTTCGGCTGGGTCAGCACACCGGTCGCCACCACCACGTGCCGCGCGGTGAACCGGTCGCCGCCGGAGGTGCCGAGTTCCCACCGGTCGCCGGCCTCGTCGAAGGCGGCGGAGGTGATCCGGGTGTTCAGCCGGAGCCGGTCACGCAGGCCGTAGCGGTCGACGCACGCCTCGGCGTAGTTCTTCAGCTCGTCGCCCGGCGCGTACACGCGGGACCAGTCGTCGCGCTTGTAGAAGGAGAACTGGTAGCTGAACGACGGGATGTCGACGGCCACGCCGGGATAGGTGTTCCAGTGCCAGGCCCCGCCGACCCCGTTCCCGTCCTCGACGATCAGGAAGTCCTCGAACCCCGCCTCGCGGAGCTTGATGGCCGCGCCGATGCCGGAGAACCCGGCGCCGACGACCATCACCTCGTGGTGCGTCATCGTCACTCCCGACCGCATAGCTGACAGGGCATCCTGTCAACAGAGGCTCACACCTGACCGGCAGCTCTGTCAAGATGGACGGCATGGCTCCTGTCGTCCGCCCGTTCCGCGGGGTCAGCGCCGAGGACCGGCGTGCCACCCGTCGCGGCCAGCTGCTCGAAGCCGCGCTCGACGTGCTCGGCGAGCACGGGCGCGACGGGTTCACCATGACCGCGGTCTGCCGCCGCGCCAAGCTGACCGAGCGGTACTTCTACGAGAGCTTCGCCAACCGCGACGAACTGCTCATCGCGTTGTTCGACCAGCTCGCCGGGCAGGTGGGCGAGCAGGTGCTCCAGGCCCAGCCGCCCGAAGACGCCGACCTGACCACCCGGTACGCCACCGCGTTGCGCCCGATGATCGGCGCGATGGTCGCCGACCCCCGGCAGGCCCGCGCCTACGTCGAGTGCTTCGCCTCCGACCTGCTCCGCGAGCACCGCGCCAAGGTGGTGCGGACCTTCGCCGCGGTGATCACCGACCAGGTGCTCGCGCTCAGCGGCAACCCCGCCCGCGCCCGGGTGGAGGCGACCGCGCTGCTGCTCATCGGCGGCATCCACGAGGTGCTGCACGGGTGGCTGACCGGCGCGGTCGAGCTGACCGAGGACGAACTGGTCGCCGAATTCGCCGGCATCGGCGCGACGCTGACCGAACGGCTCATCTTGCCTTGACGTGCGCGTCAACGTTTACCGTCGGAGCATGAGAATCGGCGAACTGGCCAAACGAGCCGGAACGACGACGCGCGCACTGCGGTTCTACGAAGCGCAGGGCCTGCTGGACGCGCCGCGCACGGCCAACGGCTACCGCGAGTACGGCGAGGAACACGTCCGGCTGGTCAGCGAGATCCGGACGCTGCAGGCGGCCGGGCTCACCCTGGACGACACCCGGCCGTTCGTCGACTGCCTGCGTTCCGGGCACGCGGCCGGCGACTCGTGCGCCGATTCCATCGAGGTCTACGAACGAAAACTGGCCGAAGTGGACGCCTGCCTCGACCGCCTCAACGCGGTGCGGGCGGACCTGCTGGCCAAGCTGACCGCGGCGGTGGCCCGGCAGCCCGATCCCTGCCGAGTGGAGGCAAGACCATGATCGAGACGATCACCGACGGCACCTTCGAAGAAGCCGTGCTCAAGCACGACGGGCCGGTGCTGGTGGACTTCTGGGCGCAGTGGTGCCCGCCGTGCCACATGATCGCGCCGGTGCTCGCCGAGATCGCCGCCGAACGCGCCGGTTCGCTCACCGTCCGCAAGCTCAACACCGACGAGAACCCGCTGGCCATGCGGAACTACCAGGTGATGTCGCTGCCCACGCTGATCCTGTTCCGCGACGGCGTCCCGGTGCGGTCGATGGTCGGCGCGAAGCCGAAGGCGCGGCTGCTCGCCGAACTGGACAGCCTGCTCCAACCCGCGGACAACCACTCGCGGATGCCGCCGAGGGCGTCGAATTCGTAGTCTTCGCCGACCTGCTCGGCCAGGTCGGCGATGGTCACTTCCCGCAGCGCCGCCCGCCAGGCGCGGTCGGCGGCGGACATCGCGCGGTTGCTCGCGCACGGCCTGGTGCAGGCTTCCGGTGCAGCCCCGCCCGCGAGAGCCCCTGCAACTGTTCGGCCAGGTAGCTGGCGGACACGTCGTGCAGTTCGGCCGGTTGCGCGGCGGGCACCGGGCGGTCGACGGCGGTCAGCACCACGCAGCAGTGCAGCGCCCGTTCGACTCCGCGGATCGTGGTCGTCGACGTGACGAACTCGCCGTCGTTCGAGGACCACGCGGTGCTGGAGTTCTTCACCAGGAGCAACAACAACCCGCTCGCCGCGGGCGTGCGGCACCACGTGGCGCTTTCGGTGGTCGGCGCGGAACGCCTGCCGGACAGCGGTTACCTGCGGGCGAAGGTCCGGCTGACCCCGGCGCTGTTCCAGCCGGTCGCCGCCGACGACGTGGCGGCCACGCTGGCCGACGTCGCGCTCGCCGATCCGGTCGGCGAGATCGTCGAACTGGGTGGGGCCGAATCCCGCGGCATGGCCGACCTCGTACGGGAACACCTGGCGCGCAGGGGAGATCCGCGTGAGGTGGTCGCCGACGACAACCGTGCCCTACTCCGGCGCGGTGATCGACGACAACTCGCTCCGGCCGGGCGGGAACCCGCGCCTCGGCGGAACCACCTACGACGAGCGGTTCGCCTGATCAGCCGGGTCGAGCCCGGCAGTTGATCGTTTTCCGGTAGCGTGGCAGCATGCTTTGACGCTCGCCCGGCTGCCGGGCACCCCCAGCACCTCCTTCGTCACCGCACCCGAAGATCCGACGAAGGAGTCCCCCTTGATCGACGTACCCACCCAGCTCGTCCGGTCGCACGGCACCGAGCACCCGGCCTGGCTGGCCGCGCTGCCCCGGCTGGTCACGCAGTTCCTGGACCGCTGGTCGCTGCGCCACGACGGCCCCACCTGGCACGGCTGCGGTTCGCTGGTGCTGCCGGTGGTGCGCGCGGACGGCACGCGCGCCGCGCTCAAGCTGCAGCCGCCCACCGAGGAGAACGCCGGCACCGCGCTCGCGTTGCGGACGTGGAACGGCCACGGCATCGTGCACCTGCTGGAGTACGACCCGGCCACCAGCACCCAACTGCTGGAACGCTTGGACGAAACCCGGCCGCTGTCCACCGTCGCCGACGACACCGCCGCCATCGAAATCCTCGCGGGCCTGCTCGCCGAACTGGTCGCCGTCCCCGCCCCACCCGGTATGCGGCAGCTGGCCGACGTCGCCGCCGCCATGCTCGACGACACCCCCGCCGCCCTTCCCGCCCTGCACGACCCCGCCGACCAGCAGCTCATCCGGCGCTGCGCCGCCGTGACCGCCGAAGTGCTCGGCGAGCCGGGCAACCAGCTCCTGCACTGGGACCTGCACTACGACAACGTGCTCGCCGGTGACCGGGCGGAGTGGCTCGCCATCGACCCGGAACCGCTGGCCGGCGACCCCGGTTTCGACCTGCTGCCCGCACTGGACAACCGGTGGCAGGACGTGGTCGCCACCGGCGACGTGCCGGGTGCGGTGCTGCGGCGGTTCGACCAGCTGACCGAGGCGTTGGCCCTGGACCGGCGGCGAGCCTGCGCCTGGTCGATGGCGCGGATCTTGCAGAACGCGCTGTGGGACGTCGAAGACGGCAAAACCGCGGTGGACCCGGTGCAGTCCGCCATCGCCGACGCGCTCAGCGCCCGGTCATGAGGATCCCGGTACCTTCGCCTCGGCCGGTTCCCGGTCGGGGCGGAGGCCCCGCCAGGCGGTGTGGCGCAACCGCCCGTCCACGGTGAAGCGCCGGTAGACCACCTCGCCCACCAGCCGGGGCTCCACCCAGCGGGCCCCCTTCGCCCGGTCCCGCGGCACCTGCTCGGCGAACGGGCTCGTGCGGCGTTCGTGCTCGCGCAGTTCGGCGAGGAGTTCGTCGAGGGCCTGCCGGGTGAACCCGGTCCCCACGTCACCGAGGTACCGGAGCTCACCCCGGTCGTCGTACGCCCCGAGCAGCAGCGCCCCCACCGTCCCCGCACGACGGCCCGCCCCCGGCCGCCAGCCGCAGAGCACCACTTCCTGGGTGTTGACCAACGCGTGCTTGATCCACTCCGGACTGCGCCGCCCGGGGTGGTACCGGCTCTCGCTCACCTTGGCGACCAGTCCCTCCAACCGGGACCGACGGGCGACTTCGAGCAACCCCTGTGGACCGAGCCCGGTGGCGGAGAGGTCGGCGTGGCTGTAGGCGGGCGGCACGGCGATCACGTTGGGATTTCCCGGCTCGAGCTGCTCCAGCAGGTCACGGCGTTCGCGGTACGGGCGTTCGAGCAGCTCGTCGGCACCCAGCCGCAGCAGGTCGAAGACGAAGAAGCTGATCGGCTGCCGCCGCGTCCGCCGGTGCTGCAGCAGGGTGAAGTCGGGCGCGCCCCCGGCGTCCAGCGCCACCACCTCCCCGTCGAGCACCGCGGCCCGCCCGCCGAGCATGTCGCCGATGGCCGCGGCCAGTTCGGGGTACTCGGCCGTCACGTCGATCCCGTTGCGACTGCCGATCCGGACCTCCCCCGAGGCCCCCACCCGGAGGCAGGCGCGGTACCCGTCCCACTTGAACTCGTAGGTGTACCGGGAGTCGTCGGGCAACTCCCCGGGCTGAGCCAGCATCGGTTCCACGTCAGCCGGTGTGCGGGAGTCCACCATCTCCGCCTCCGTTCGCCGACCGCCAAGGTAACCCGGGCGGCCGGGGACCGCCCGGCGGTCAGTCCGGAGCTTCGGCGTGGAACCGCGTCACCAGCGAAGCGTCCCCGAACGCGCTGATCCGGTGCACCCCGTCCTCCGCCACCCCCAGCACCACCACGCCCCAGGGGCGCCACTCCCCGTCCACCCGCAGGTACGACACCGCCGCCGGTTGGCCGTTCGCCCGCACCGGGAACATCCGCCACTCCCCGAACACCCGCCCCACCAACACCGGCAGGCAGTTCACCTTGCCGGAGTACCAGGTCCGGGAAGGCGTCGCCTCCAGCATCGCGTCGGCGCGCAGGATTTCCTCCAACGCCGCCGCGTCCGAGTTCTCGAAGGCGTGGATGTACCGCTCCAGCAGCGCACGGACCGCCGGCTCCGCGGGTTCGACCACGTCCTCCGGCACCACCTCGCCCATCGTCGCCCGCGCACGCTGCAACGCGCTCTTCACCGCGGCGACCGTCGTATCGAGCAATTCGGCCACTTCCGCCGCCGAGAACGCCAGCACGTCCCGCAGCAACAGCACCGCCCGTTGCCGCGGCGGCAGGTACTGCAGCCCGGCCACCAACGCCAGCCGGGTGTCCTCGCGCGAGGACACCACGTCGGCCGGGTCGGGCAGCGGCTGCAGCCACGTCACCTCCGGTGCGAACTCCTCCGGCAGCGACGGGTCCCCGGCGGGCGCGCCGAGCCCGGACGGCAGCACCCGGCGGCTCCGGTGCTCGAGCGCGGACAGGCAGGCGTTGGTGGCGATCCGGTACAACCACGACCGCACCGACGAGCGGCCCTCGAACCCGCCGTACGCCCGCCACGCCCGCAGGTACGTCTCCTGCACCAGGTCCTCGGCGTCGGCGACCGAGCCCAGCATGCGGTAGCAGTGCGCCAGCAGCTCTCGCCGGTACCCCTCGGTGTCCCGGGCGAACCCAGCATCGTTCATACCCCTCCGACCCAACCACAGCCGGAAAGGAATCGGAGGTATACACCGTAGACATGACCCGTGTACGGTGTAGACATGCCCAACGCAGCCGACCGCATCGCCGCCGCCGCACTGGCGATCCTCCTGGCCGAGGGAGCCGAGGCGGTGTCCATGCGCCGGGTGGCCGCCGACGCGGGTGTGACCCCGATGGCCACCTACCGCCACTTCCCGAACCGCGAGGCGCTGTTGCGCGCGGTGGCCGACGCGGCCTTCGAGGACCTGGGCAAGCACTGGCGCCCGCACGCCGAGACCGTCGACTTCGAGCAGCGCATCGACCTGCTGCTCAACGACTTCCTCGACTTCGCGCTCGGCCAGCCGAACCTGTACAAGTTCCTGATCACCGACCGCCGCGAACCGGTCCGGCGCTTCCCGGAGGACTTCCGCGACGGCCTTTCGCCCGCCTTCGGTGCCGTGCTCACCGCCGTCGAGCAGGGCATCAGCGAGGGCGAACTCGACCAGGACGACCCGCTCGAAGTGACCCTCGCGCTCACCATGCCCGCCGTCGGCCTGGTCCAGCTCTACCTGGGCGGCCGGATGAACCTCTCCGAAACCGGCTTCCGCGCGCTGTGCGCCCGGACCACCAGAAGGGTGCTCGATGGACTCCGCGACTAGAGGCCGGGTGACCGGGGCCGCCGCCGTCGCGGCCTCCGCCCTCCTCTTCTTCTTCGGCACCGGCCTCGACCCCGTCCCCTTCCTGGCCTGGCTGGCCCCGCTGCCGGTCTTCCTGATCGCCCCCGCGCTCTCCGGCTGGGGCGCGGCCGCCGCCGGGTTCACCGCCTGCTTCCTCGGCTGGACCACGATCTGGCCCTGGTCCGCCGGCTCGCACGACCTGCCGCTGCTCCCGTGGGGTTTGGTGGTCACCTTCGGCTTGGGGCTGGTCTTCGCGGCGTCGACCGCGCTCTACCGCGCCCTGCACCACCGGCCCCTGCTCGCCGTCGCCGGCGCGGCCGCGTTCTGGGCGGGTGCGCTGCACGTGGTGTCGATCAGCAATCCCAAGGGCATCACCGGCACGCTCGCCACCACGCAGGCCGACTTCCCGGTGGTGCTGCAACTCGCCTCGGTCACCGGGGCCTGGGGTGTCGAATTCGTGATGGTGCTCGTTCCCGCGGCGCTCGCCGCCGTGGTGACCGGCGCGGGCAGGGTGCGCGTGGGCGTGTTCGCGGCCGTGGTGCTCGCGGTGACCATCGGCGGCGGTGCGCTGCGCCTCGCCGCCGCGCCCGAGCACAGCACGCAACGCATCGCACTCGTGGCGAGCAACCAGAAGGGCTGGGCCGCCGACCTGCGCGAGGACCGGACCCTGCTCACCGACTACCTCAGCCAGCTCGAAGCCCTGCCGGACGGCGTGAAGACGATCGTCCTCCCGGAGGCCGCCTTCGGTTCCGATGAAGCACGCCCCGCCAGTCTCTTCGAGCCCATGCGTGCGCTCGCGGCCAGGCGCGGTTCCGAGATCGTCGTCGGCTACGCACACTGGTCCGGCACCACCAAGTACAACTACGCGCTGGTCTTCCCGGCGTCCGGCGGTGAACCGCGGTCCTACCTCAAGCACTACGACGCCGTGAGCCCGGCCGGCCAGGACCTCGTCACCACCCCGACCGGCGCGGGCGTGCTGATCTGCCTCGACGTCAACTTCCGCGACCCCGCACAGGACTACGCCGAGGCGGGCACCCGCCTGCTCGCCGTTCCCGCTTCCGACGAGGACGAGAACGGCTGGCAGCACAGCCGGACCGCACTGCTGCGCGGCGTGGAGAACGGCCAGGCCATCGCCTGGGGCGGGCGGCAGACCACCCAGCTGCTCAACGACGGTTACGGCCGCGTGCTCGCCAGCGCGCCGACCGGCGCCCCCGGCGGCTTCACCACCGTGGTCGCCGACGTGCCGCTCGGCCCGGGTGCGACCGTCTACACGCGATTCGGCGACTGGTTCGGCTGGCTGTGCGTCGCGCTGGCCGTGGTCGCCACGGTGTTCACGCGACGGAAATCCCCGGAATCCCCTTCAGTTCCCCGAGCAGCATCGAACTGACCCGGACCGGGTAGTCGTCCAGCGCGTACCGCCGCACCCGTGGCCCGGACACCAGTTCCACCCGCACCGGGGTGTCACCCGCGTGCGCGAGCAGAGCCGATTTCAACTCGCCGATCACCTCGCGGTCGAGCTTCTCGGCGCTCGCCCGCAACACGAGCGACGTGCCCTCGGCCAGGTTCGAAATGTCCAGCGACCGCACCCCCGAACCGAACACGGACATCTTCCCCTCCCGCCAGTTGACCCGGCCGCTCACCACCACCGGGTCGTCCTCGGTCAATTCCCCGGAGAACAACGCATACGCCTTGGGGAAGAACAACACTTCCAATGATCCGTCGATGTCCTCGATCGTGCAGATCGCCCACGGCTCACCCTTCTTGTTGACCCGCCGTTCCAACGAGGTGATCAGCCCGGCCACGACCAACTCGCCTTCACGCGGCGGGTCGGCCAGGACCGCGCCAATCGGCTTCTTCGCGTGCTTGCGCAGCAATCCCTCCGCGCCGTCCAGCGGATGGGCCGAAACGTACAACCCCAGCATCTCCCGTTCGTACGCGAGCAGTTGCTTGCGCGGGTATTCCTCCTCGCCGAACCGCAGATGGGCCAAGGGTGACGACGACGGCCCGGCTTCCGCGCCGAACAGGTCGAACTGCCCCATCGCCTCCCGCCGTTTGAGCGGCACCACCGCTTCCACGGCCTCCTCGTGCACCTGCACCAGGGACAACCGCGTCGAGCCGAGCGAGTCGAACGCACCCGCCTTGATCAGCGATTCGAGCACGCGCTTGTTGCACACCACCAGTTCGGCACGGTCGAGGAAATCGACGAAGGAGGAGTACTTGCCCTTCTCCTCGCGGGTTTTGATGATCGACTCGACCACGTTCGCGCCCACGTTGCGGACCGCGCCCATGCCGAAGCGGATGTCGTCCCCGACGGCCGCGAACCGCTGGGCCGACTCGTTGACGTCCGGCGGCAGCACCTTGATCCCGAGCCGGCGGCACTCGGACAGGTAGACCGCCGACTTGTCCTTGTTGTCCCCGACCGAGGTGAGCAGCGCGGCCATGTACTCCGCGGGGTAGTTCGCCTTGAGGTACGCCGTCCAATACCCCACCAGTGCGTATCCGGCGGCGTGTGACTTGTTGAACGCGTATCCGGCGAACGGCAGAATGGTGTCCCACAACGCCTGAACCGCTTCATCCGAGAACCCGTTGGCCCGCATTCCGGCCTGGAAACCCTCGAACTCCTTCTCCAGCACCTCTTTTTTCTTCTTGCCCATCGCCCGCCGCAGCACGTCGGCGCGGCCCATGGAGAACCCGGCCACCCGCTGGGCGATCTGCATGATCTGCTCCTGGTACACCACCAGGCCGTGGGTTTCGGCGAGGATGTCCCGCAGCGGTTCGGCCAGTTCCGGGTGGATCGGCTCGATCCGCTGGCGCGCGTTCTTGCGGTCGGCGTAGTTGTTGTGCGTGTTCATCGCCATCGGACCGGGGCGGTACAACGCGTTCACCGCGATGATGTCGTCGAACCCGGTGGGCAGCATGCGGCGCAGCAGGTCCCGCATGGCACCGCCGTCGAGCTGGAACACCCCGAGGCTGTCACCGCGGGCGAGCAGTTCGTAGGTGGCGGGGTCGTCGACCGCGAGCGTGTCGAGATCGATCTCCTCGCCGCGGTTGGCCTTGATGTTGTCGATGGCGTCGCCGATGACGGTCAGGTTGCGCAGGCCGAGGAAGTCCATCTTGAGCAGGCCGATGGCCTCGCAGGACGGGTAGTCCCAGCCGGTGATGATCGAGCCGTCGTCGCGCCGCCAGAGCGGAATGGTGTCGACCAGCGGTTCCGCCGACATGATCACCGCGCAGGCGTGCACCCCGGCGTTGCGGATCAGCCCTTCGAGGCCGCGGGCGGTCTCGAAGATGGTGGAGACCTCGGAGTCGGTCTCGACCAGCGCGCGCACCTCGGCGGCCTCGGCGTAGCGCTCGTGCTTCGGATCGACGATGCCGCCGAGCGGGATGTCCTTGGCGGCCACCGGCGGCGGCAGCGCCTTCGAGATCCGGTCGGCGATCCCGTAACCGGCTTGTCCGAAGTGGACCCGGGCGGCGTCCTTGATCGCCGCCTTCGTTTTGATGGTGCCGAAGGTGATCACCTGGGCCACCCGGTCGGCACCGTACTTCTCGGTGGCGTAGCGGATCATCTCCCCGCGGCGGCGGTCGTCGAAGTCCATGTCGATGTCGGGCATCGACACCCGCTCGGGGTTGAGGAACCGCTCGAACAGCAACCCCAGCTCGATCGGGTCCAGGTTCGTGATGCCCAGCGCGTAGGCCACCAGCGACCCGGCCGCGGAACCACGACCCGGCCCGACGCGGATGCCCACCTCGCGGGCGTGGTTCATCAGGTCCGCGGTGATCAGGAAGTACGCCGGGAAGCCCTTCTGCGTGATCACGCCGATCTCGAACTCGGCGCGTTCGGCGTAGGGCGCCGGAACCCCGCCGGGAAGCCGCCACTTCAACCCGTCCATCACCTGCTGGTGCAGCCAGCTCGCCTCGTCGTGCCCCTCCGGCACCTCGATGCGCGGCATCCGATCGCGGTGGGCGTAAACGTCCTCGTAGGACTGGACGCGTTCGGCGATCAGCAGCGTGGAGTCCGCCGCCCCCGGAACCTCGGTGTCCCAGTACTCCCGCATCTCCACCGCGGACTTCAGGTAGTAACCATCACCATCGAACTTGAACCGGTTCGGGTCATTGAGCGTCTTACCCGCCTGCACACACAACAACGCACTGTGCGTATCCGCCTGATCCCGCGTCACATAATGCGAATCATTCGTCGCCAGCGGCCGGATCCCCAGCTGCCTGCCGATCTCCAGCAACCCCTCACGCACCGACCGCTCGATCGGCAACCCGTGATCCATCAACTCCAGGAAGAAGTTCTCCGGCCCGAAGATGTCCCGGTAATCCGAAGCCGCCTGGATCGCCTCGGCCTTCTGCCCCAGCCGCAACCGCGTCTGCACCTCACCCGACGGGCACCCCGTCGTGGCGATGATCCCCTCGTGGTGCTCGGAGATCAGCTCACGATCCATCC
>NZ_JBWKKF010000014.1:0-116441 GCF_056431745.1 Amycolatopsis sp. NPDC045836
CGGCCAGCCGGGACGGGTCGATCTTGCTGCGGACGGTGCTCGGGCTCTGCTCGGTCAGGTAGTCCAGCGCGGCCAGCAACTGGTCACCGCGGCTGTCGGGCTGGTCGTAGATGGTGTTCGTGTCGATGGTGATGACCACGAACCCCTGCGAGGCCAGCCTGCGGCCCATCCAGGAGATGCTGGACTGCGTGGCGGTGAACCCCGGCGAGATGGCGAGCGCGCCGTAGGTGCCCTCGCTGGTGCTGGTCGGGTAGTAGATGGTGCCACCGCCGAAGCCGGAAACCAGCCCGGAAACCGTGGTCTGGGACGTGGCGAACGGGCCGGTGGTGGCTTCGATGCTGGAGTTCGTCGGGTCGGGCCCGCGCTCGTAGGGGTTCTCCTGGGCCACGGCGGCCGGCGAGGCGAACGCGGCGGCGCCGAGCGCGAGGGCGAGCGCGGCACCGGTGAGTCGTTTGCGCACTTCGTTGTGCTCCTTCGGGGCAGACTGTCGGGGTGACGGTCGGGGGGTGAATGGCCAACAAGGTGACCGATGGTGTCGACTGTCGCACCCACCGCGCCCGCCCGGCATCGGTGAAATCACCGGCCCGCCGGTCGCCCTCGACGAGACCTCCGGCGGGCCCTCGCCCGTCTGCCTCGATCAAGTGCCCACGCACCGCCACCCCTTGGGGGAGCGCCCCACGCACCGGCCACCAGCGACCGGGCATTCCACGCCAGCCCGGGATCCGGGCACCACGCCGCCGATAAGCTCTCCCGTCGTGACCTCTCGTGCCGAGGACCTCGTCCGCCTGACCGCCCGCAAGCTCGCACGCGGAGAGCGGCTGGATCTGGGCACGCTCGCCGCCGAGGCGGGTATTTCCCGTGCAACGCTGTTCCGCCGCGTCGGCAACCGCGAGGACCTGCTCGGCGACGCGCTCTGGCTGATGTCCGAGCGCACCCTGCACCGGGCGGTCCGCCGCTGGGAGCACACCGCGGGCCCCGTCGTCCGCGATGCCGGAGGGCGGCTTCGCTGCCTGACCGTGATGAGCTGGTACCGCGCCGACGTGGCCGCCGCGAGCGGGCTGCGCGTGCTGCTGGACAACGAGCCGACCACGGCCATCCGGGTGCTCACCGCCCCGCACGGCCGCGTGCAGCCCCGGGTGATCGCGGCCTACCGCGAACTGCTCGCCCGCGACGTCGCCGACGGCGGGTTCACCCCGGTGGTCGACCTCGATTCGCTCAGCTTCGCGTTGGTGCGTCTGGGCGAATCCTTCCTCTACTCCGACGTGGTCGCGGCCAGGAAGCCGAACCTGGAAGCGGCGGCCAAGCTGCTGGGAGTGCTCGTCGAGGGCACCCCGGTGCCGGTGCGCTAGCCCCCAACGGTGGTTGTGAAACATTTCGCCTTGGTGTTTCATGCGGTCAGGCTCGTGTGCTTCCCGGACGGCGTTGTCCACTAAGGAGCGTCCCCATGCCAGAGACCTGGCTGCCCGGCTTCGGCCCCTCGCTGGACTACCCGGAGGTCGGCGTGCCCGCCGTCCTCGCCGGGTCGGCCCGGCGCTTCGGGGACCGAGCCGCCTTCGTGCACGGCGACGAGCGGATCACCTTCCGCGAACTCGGTGCGGCCGCGGCCGCCTTCGCCAACGGACTGCTGGCCGGCGGTCTCGCCCCCGGCGACCGGGTCGCCCTGCGCATGCCCAACTGCCTGGCCTACCCGGTGGCCTACTACGGCACGCTGCTGGCGGGCGGCACCTTCGTCCCGGTCAGCCCGCTGCTGCCGGAAGCCGCCGCCCGGGCGCAGCTCGCCGACGCGGGCGCGGTGCGCACGATCACCGCCGCCGACGTGCCGTTCCTCTGCCGGGGGGAGAGCGAAGCGCCGCCGGAACTCGACCTGGACGTGCACGCGCACCTGGCGCACCTCGCCTACACCGGCGGCACCACCGGGGTGTCCAAGGGCGTGCAGCTGCCGCACCGCAACGTCGTGGTGAACACGCTGCAGTTCGCCTGCTGGGGCACCGGGGCGGTGCCCGCGCTCGACGAACTCGGCGGGCTGGTGCTCGACCAGGTCGGCAGCGCGGACGAGTGGCCGACCCGCCTCGGCACCGGGGTCGCGATCAACCTCACGCCGTGGTTCCACGCCATGGGCACCATCGGCGGGCTGAACGTGCCGGTGCTCACGGGCACCACCGTCGTACTGCACTCCCGGCTGGACCCGGCCGCCTACCTCGCCGATGTCGAACGCCTCGGCGTCACCTCGATGGGCGGGGCGCCCGCGTTGTTCGCCGCGCTGCTGGCCTGCCCGGACATCCGGACCCGCGACCTCGGCACGGTCCGCGCGATCAGTTCGGGTGCCGCGCCGATGCCGCTGGAGGTGATCGACCAGCTGACCCGGCTGCTGCCGGACACCCCGATCCTGGAGGGCTACGGGCTGACCGAGGTCACCATGGGCGCCACCAGCACCCCGTCGCACCGGTCGGGGCTGCGCAAGGCGGGTGCGGTCGGGCGGCCGGTCTTCGACACCGAGGTGCGCCTGGTCTCCCTCGACGGCGACGGCACCGAGGTGGCCACCGGGGACCGCGGTGAGGTCTGCATCCGGGGACCGCAGGTGATGCGCGGGTACCACAACCGGCCCGACGCCACCGCCGAAGTGCTGCGGGACGGCTGGCTGCACACCGGCGACATCGGCGTGCTGGACGCGGACGGTTATCTGTCCATTGTGGACCGCAAGAAGGACATGCTGCTGTACAAGGGGTACAACGTCTACCCGCGGGAGCTGGAGGAGCTGCTGGTCGCGTTGCCGGGGGTGGCCGCCGCCGCGGTGGTCGGCCGTCCGGACCCGGCGGTCGGCGAGCTGCCGGTGGCCTTCGTGGTGCCCGCCGAGCCGGTGGTGTCCGGCGCCGACCTGCTCGACGCGGTCAACGCCAAGGTGCCGGCGTACAAGCGGGTGCGGGAGGTCCGGTTCGTGCCCGAACTGCCGGTGTCCGCGGCCGGGAAGATCCTCAAGCGGACCCTGCGCGAACAGCTGACATGACCGGCCCGCCGCTGTTCGGGCGGGACCGGGAGGTGGCGGTGCTCGACGACCTGCTGGCCACCGGGGGCGGGGTGGTGCGGTTCACCGGGCCGCCCGGCATCGGCAAGACGCGGTTGCTCGAGCACGCCAGGGCGAGCGGGCTGCGGCAGCTGGGGGCGACCGGCTGCCCGGCCGAACGCGGCCTGCGGTTCGGTGCCCTGCACCGCTTCCTGCAGCCGGTCGCGGACCCGCCCGCCGGGGTGCGCTTCGCCGCCGGGCGGGGTGGTCCGGAACCGGAGCAGTTCGTCCTGTTCAGCGCCCTGCACCGGTTGCTCACCGGACTCGGCCCGCTGCTCTGCTGGGCCGACGACACGCAGTGGTGGGACGAGCCGTCGCTGGCGGCGCTGGCGTTCGTGGCGCGGCGGCTGACCGGCGTGCCGGTGGTGCTGGTGTGCGCCACCGGGCCCGGTCCGCGGCGACCCGATCCGCTGGACGGCCTGCCCACCGTCCGGCTGGCGCCCCTGGACGACACCGCCGCGGCACGGCTGCTGCCACCCGGCGCGCCTGCGGAGCTGCTCGCGCTCGCCGGTGGCAACCCGCTGGACCTGCTGGAGCTGGCCGGATCCGGCGGGGGCACGCTGCCCGTGCACGGCCGTCAGCGCACGGCCTACCGGCGGGTGTTCGACGGGCTCTCCCCCGCGGCCCGGCGGTTCGTGTTGCTGGCGGCGTCGGAGTCGCCGCTGCGCGAAGCCGAGTTCATCCGCTGCGGGGCCGACGCCCGTGACGAGGCGATGGCGTCGGGGTTGCTCGCCAGCCCGGTCGTCCGCGCGACGCTCCGGGACGAGGCCGCGCCCGCCATGGCGACCGTGCTCGGTGAGGCGGCCCTGCGCGCCGGGGTGACGGAGGAGGCCGTGCACGCCTTCGAACGCGCGGCGGAACTGGGTGCGGACGGTCCGCAATGGCTGGTCCCGGCCGCCCGCGGGGCGTGGGAACTCGGCCACACCGGCTGGGCGCGGCAGCTGCTGCGCCGCGCCGGGGACCGGTTGCTGCAGGGGGAGATCGAACTGCGCGACGGTGAACCGGCGGTCGCCGCGCACGAACTGCTCTCCGCGGCCGAGACGCTGCCGCCCGCGGAGACCTCGGTCGCGCTGATGCTGGCCGGGGAGGCCCGGCGGATCAGCGGTGACCTGCGCGGGTTCGCCGCGATCGCGGCGCGCACCGCGCAACTGCGGCGCACCTCCGACACCCCGGGGGTGCGGCTCGCCGCCGCGCACACGCGCGGGCTGGCCGCGACCTTCGCCGGGCGGCACGACGAGGCGATCCCGGCATTGGAAGAGGCCCTGCGGATCGCCCCCGACGACGTGCGGAGCCAGGTCTGGGCGGCGGAGGCGTCGCTCGCCCTCGGCCGGACCGCCCAGGCGCACGAGTACGCGGCGGCCGCGGTCGCCCGCGCGCGGATCGACGCGGTGACCACGCTGCCGTGGGCGCTGATCCACCTCGGCATGTCGGCGGCCCTGCTCGACCGGCACCGCGCCGCCGTCGCCGCGGCGACCGAGGGACTGGCCGAAAGCGCCGGTCAGCGCACGTGCGCGGCGGAGAACCTGACCGTGCTGGCGTTGTCCGCCGCGCAACTCGGGGACACCAAGACCGCGCGGAAGTGGCTCGGCGAAGCCGAACCCGACCTCGACCGGCGCTCGCTCGGCAGGCCGCGGGCGATCGCCGCCTGGGCCGAGGTCTGCCTGGACCTGGCCACCGACCGGCCTGCCGACGCGCTGGCCCGGTTCCGCACGCTGTCCGCCGACACCGGGCACGCGCAACCGGCGATCGCCGTGCTGGCCACGCCGCTGCTGGTGGAAGCCGCGGTGCGGTGCGGGGAACCGGAGCACGCGGTGCGCGGGCTGCGGGTGCTCGACGGCTGGGCCGAGGCCACCGGCAGCGCCCAGTGGCGGGCGCTGGCCCAGCGGTGCCACGGCCTGCTGGCCCGCGATCCGGACGACGCCGACCGGCACTTCACCGCCGCGGTGGACCTGCACCGGCTGGCGCGCACCCCGCTGGAACTGGCGAAAACCCTGCTGTGCCAGGCGATGCGGTTGCGGCGGGACCGGCGTTTCCTGGACGCGCGGCAACTGCTCGGCGACGCCGCCCGGCTGTTCGACCGGCACGGCGCGGACTTCTGGGCGGTGCGGGCCCGCGCCGAACTCCGCGCGGCCGGCGGCGACCCGGCCGCCCCGGCGGACGGCGACCTGCCTTCGCTGACCCCGCAGCAGACCCAGATCTCGCTGCTGGTCGCCGGCGGCAAGACGAACCGGGAGATCGCGCGGCGGCTGGTGATCAGCCACCGCACGGTCGACCACCACCTGCGCAACATCTACACCAAGCTCGGCGTCCGGTCGCGGGTGGAACTCGCCGCATTGCTCGCGAAACGGGCCACGGCACCGCCGGTCGACGGCACCGGGCCCGGTCCGATCAGGACTTCATGAAGCTCGCGATCTCGTTCAGCACGGAGACGTCGGCGAGGAACCCGATGTGCGTCTGGCAGAGGACGTTGCTGTTCGACGCCCCGGAAAGGCGGGTGCTGGTGCAGGGCAGGATGATCCCGTCGCACGCGGAGCACCAGGTCGCGTACTCGGTGCTGCCCGGCGTTTCGTCCCCGGCGGTGAGCTGGCCGATGAACGCGGAACCCGGGTACCTCTGCTGGCAGGTCACCTGGATCAGGCAGGCCCCGGCGAAGGTGGTCCCGTGGTTCGCCCCGGCGATCGACGCGAGGTGGGTGACGTTGGCGTTGCCGTTGAGCACCTTCAGGTGGTACTGGCTGACCAGAGCAACCGGTTGCCCGGCCACCCCGCGGCCTGGAACACCGACCGCGCGGTGAGCCAGTTCGACGCGCTCCCGGTGTACCCGTGCACGAAGACCACCGGGGTGCTGGTGCCTGCACTGGCCGCGGGCACCGGCGAAACCACCGGTCTGGCGAACCCGTGGCCCGGGGGATCAGAGGAGGCGGTGCAACGGGACGGCACCCCTGGCGCGTTTCC
The DNA here is from genome assembly GCF_056431745.1 of Amycolatopsis sp. NPDC045836. Taxonomy (NCBI): domain Bacteria; kingdom Bacillati; phylum Actinomycetota; class Actinomycetes; order Pseudonocardiales; family Pseudonocardiaceae; genus Amycolatopsis; species Amycolatopsis sp. NPDC045836. The sequence goes on from NZ_JBWKKF010000014.1 coordinate 6,016, forward strand.
GCCACTCCCGCGGGTAGCCCAGTGAGACCTCTTCGAAGCGGACGCCGTCGGCCTTGGTGGAGCGCGGGATGTGCAGGTGGCCGTAGACGGCGATCTCCGCGCGGAAGCGCAGGTGCCAGTCCTCGGTTTCGGTGGTCCCGCACCACATGGCGAACTCCGGCCAGTACAGCGGTTCGGTGGGGTGCCGGTGCAGGGGCCAGTGCGACATGAGGATGGTCTTGCGGTCCGCCGGGATCTCCATCAGCCGCTGCTCGGTGAGCTTCAGGCGCTGCGCGCACCACTCCTGCCGCGTCGGGTACGGGTCCGGGTGCAGGAAGTACTCGTCGGTGCAGACGACGCCGGCTTCCCGCGCCTGGTCCATCGCCACCGACAGCGGCCGTCCCTGCGCGGCGGGGGTGCGCCAGCTGTAGTCGTAGAGCAGGAACATCGGCGCGATGGTCAGCGGCTCCGGCCCGTGCTCCCACACCGCGAACTCGTCCTCGGGGGTGAGCACGTCGAGCTCCCGGCACCGGCGCACCAGCTCGTCGTACCTGGCCTGCCCGCGCAGCTGCACCGGGTCGCGGTCGGTGGTCCACAGCTCGTGGTTGCCCGGCACCCAGATCACCTTGGCGAACCGGTCGCGCAGCATCTTCAGCGTCTTCGTGATCGCCGGGACCTGCTCCCCCACGTCCCCGGCCACCAGCAGCCAGTCCTCCGGCCCGTCCGGGCGGATGGTGTCGACGACCTCGGCATTGCCTTCGTGGGTCACGTGCAGGTCACTGGTGGCGAAGAGGGTGGGCACGTCCCCTACGTTAGCGCCGGGTCGCGCCGCCGGGCCAAGCGCAGCAGCACCACCAGCCCGGCGGGCAGGAACAGGAACGCTTGAACGTCGAGCAAGACCTCCAGGCCGATCCGGTCGGCCAGCGCCCCGGCCACCTGCATGCCGGCCGCCTGCGCCACGGCGATGCCGGCGAAGGCGGTGCTGAGCACCCGCCCGGCCAGTTCGGGCGGGGTCACCGTCTGGATCACCGAAAGGACCCCGGTACCCAGGAAAACCCCAGGTCCACCGGCTACCGCGAACAAACCGGCGAACACCGCCATCGACGTGGTGACGTGCGCGGTGTTCCAGATCAGCGCCGAGTGCAGGCCCATCGCCAGCGCGCCCCAGCCGAGCAGTTTCGCCGGGGCGACGTGCCGCGCCGCGGTGGCGACCAGCACCCCCGCCGCCAGCCCGCCCAGCGCCTGAACACCACGCAACAGGCCCACATCGGCCTCCGTCCCCCGCAGCGTCCGGACCACAAAAACCAGGAAAAGCACCAGGAACATGCCCTGCGCGGCCGACTGCAGCACCACCGCCACCGAAGTGACGCGCAGCGCCGGGTTCCGCCGGATCTCGGCCAGCCCCTCGACCCACTGCCGCAGCACGTGCGGCCGCTCCCCCGGGTGCGGCCGGTCGACGGCGAACCGCGGCGCGAACAACACGGCGGCGAGCAGCAGCACCCCGGCGTAGACCCCCACCGTGAGGCCGAGGCCGCCGAGGCCGAGCAGCCAGCCCCCGGCCCACCCGCCTGCCAGCCTGGCCACGTTGGCGTTGACGCTCATCAGCCCGTTCGCCGCGGTCACCCGCTCGGGGCCGACCACCTGCGGGACGAGCGCGTTGCGGGCGGGTTCCGAGATCGCCGCGAGCCCGGCCTGCGCCGCCATCACCAGGAACAGCACCGCCACGTGCCCGGCCACCAGCAGCGGCACCGCCACCGCGGCCTGGGCCAGCGAGACCACGCACAGGACCCGGTGCCGGTTGCCGCGGTCGGCCAGCGGACCGGCGACCGGGCTGAGCACCACCGCGGGCACCAGCCCGACGATCATCATCACCGCGGTGGAGGCCGCCGAGCCGGTCAGCTGGTACATCGACAGCGGCAGCGAGACCTGCAGGATCCACTCGGCCACCTCGGAACACAGGGAGGCGGCCGACAACCTGGCGAACTTGGGTTCCCGCAGCAGCTTCACGCGCTCGGCTGCCCGTCGGCCTCGATGCGCCGGAACGCCCGCAGGCTGAAGTGCACCGGCTTGGCGTCGGCCGGGGCGTCCCGGCGGACGGTGGCGACGTACGGGCGGACGAGCGCGTCCACCGAGGCGACCAGCTCCGCCAGTTCGGCCGCGGTGAGGCGCAGGCCGTAGAAGTTGAGCGACGAGGCGTCGAGCCATTCGGCGTCGCCCTGCTCGGCGGTGTCGAGGTACCGCTGCGTCAGCACCTCCTCCTCACGCAGGCGCGTGCCGAACGCGGCGAGCTGGGCCGACCGGGCGGAGGGCTCGTCGGCGAGGTCACCGAAGTCGAGCCCGACGTGCTTCGACCGCCACGGCCGTTCGCGCCCGTCCCCGCCGTCGACCCGCTCCACCAAGCCGAACTCGGCGAGCTGACGCAGGTGCCAGCTGCAGTTCGACGCCGAGGAGCCGACCGCCACCGCGCATTCGCTGGCCGTGCGCTGGCCGACCGACATCAGGTAGTTCAGCAGCTCCGACCGCAGCGGGTGCGCCAGCGCCTTGAGCAGTTCCACCTCGCGGACCCGGGTCCGCGGCGGCAGCTCGGCCATGTCCACTCCGATCTGAAAGAGTTCTTTCGAAAGTTCTCTTTCAGGGTTACCCATTCGCCCGGAGAAAACAAGGGGTTGCTAATCCAACGTGAGTTGCGTTAGAGTTCTCGCATCATGGACCACTGACACCCAGCCCCTCACCCGCGTCCGCGGCCGATGCCCGGCGGGTGCCCCCTCCACATCCCGGGCCGGTGATGCTCCATGTCTTCTTCTGTGTCTTCTGTGTCTTCTTCGTTGTCCCTGCAAGCCAGCGACCTCACCTTCAGCTACGGCGACCGCGTCGTCTTCGACGGGCTCGACCTCGTCGCCGGTGCCGGGCAGCGGCTCGGGCTGGTCGGCGAGAACGGCGTCGGCAAGTCCACCCTGCTGCGGCTGCTCGCCGGGCTCGAAGAGCCGCACGCGGGCACCGTGCGCCGCGGTGGTGATCTCGGCTTCCTGGTGCAGGAGCTGCCCTTTCCCGGCGACGCCCGGTTCTCCGAGGTCGTCGACGACGCGCTGCGCGAGATCCGCGAGGCCGCCGCCCGGCTCGACCGGCTGACCGGGCAGCTGGCCGCGAATCCGGAGGACACCGCCGTGCTGGAGGAGTACGGCCGGGTCCTGGACTGGGCGCAGGCCCACGACCTGTGGGACGCCGATCGCCGCGCCGAGCTGGTCTGCGCCGGGCTCGGCCTGGCCGGGATCGAGCCGGACCGGCCGCTCGGCACGCTTTCCGGCGGCCAGCGGTCCCGGCTGGGCCTGGCCGCGCTGCTCATCCGGCAGCCGGAGACCCTGCTGCTCGACGAGCCGACGAACCACCTCGACGACGCGGGCATGGAGTTCCTCGAACGCCACCTCGCCGCGCTGCCCGGCGTGGTGGTGCTGTCCTCGCACGACCGCGTGTTCCTCGACGCGGTGTGCACCGCCATCGTCGACCTCGACCCGGCGCTGGGCGGGCCGACCCGGTACGGCGGCACCTATTCGGACTACCTGGTCCAGAAACGGGCCGAACGGGCGCGCTGGGAGCAGCGCTACGCGACCGAACAGGACGAACTCAAGCAGTTGAAGGAAGCCGTGGCGGTGACCGCGCGCAACGTGGCGCACAACCGGCCGCAGCGCGACAACGCGAAGATGCTCTACGACTTCAAGGGCGGCCGGGTGCAGAAGCAGATCTCCCGGCGGGTGCGCAACGCCCAGTTGCGCTACGAGGAACTCCGGCGCGACCAGGTCCGCAAACCACCGGCCCCGCTGCGGTTCTCGGCGGACCTGACCGCGGCCGCCACCGAAGGCGAACTCGCGTTGTCCGTGCGCGGGGTCGAGGTGCCCGGCAGGCTCCGGCTCGACCGGCTGGACCTGACCACCGACGACCGGCTGCTGGTCACCGGCGGCAACGGGGCCGGGAAGTCGACGCTGCTCAGCGTGCTGGCCGGGCGGCTGGAACCGGCACGCGGCACGGTCGACCGGGGCGCCGGGGTGCAGATCGGGCTGCTGGAGCAGGACGTCGTCTTCCCCGAGCCGGACCGGACCCCGCGGTCACTGGTCGGCGGCGGCGTGCTGGCCGAACTGGGCTTGCTCCCCCGGCGCGACCTGGACCGGCCGGTCGGGCAGCTCTCCGTGGGTCAGCGGCGCCGGGTCGCGCTGGCGCTGCTGCTCGCCGAGCCGCCACACGTGCTGCTGCTCGACGAACCGACCAACCACATCTCCCTCACCCTGGCCGAGGAACTGTTCGCCGCACTGGGCAGCGCACCCGGCGCGGTGGTCATCGCCTCGCACGACCGCTGGCTCCGCCGTGGCTGGACCGGCCGGGAACTGAGGCTGCACCACGGGAAGGAGGACCGCGTGGGTTGATCCCGGCCGCCGAGCCGAACGGGACGTGTCCGAAGAGGACGTGGAGCGCACGGCGGAGGCGCGGCGGCCGGAACCCCGGCTGGATTCAGAGCGCGATGCCCAGCAGGGCGTTGACGGCGTCGCGCACCAGCCCGGGTGCGGCGCCGTCGGTGCCCCGGCGGGTCAGCGCCTCGTCCACCCAGGCGTCGACGGCCGCCAGCGCCTTGGGCGTGTCGAGGTCGTCGGCGAGGTGGTCGCGCAGGCGGTCCACGGTGGGCTCGGCGGCCGGGCCGGCGGGCAGCGAGATCGCTTCCCGCCACCGCGACAACCGCGCCTCCGCCGCTTCGAGCAGTTCGTTCGTCCACGACCGGTCGCTGCGGTAGTGCCCGGCGAACAGGGCCAGCCGGATCGCGCCGGGGTCCACCTTGTCCGCCCGCAGCCGGGAAACGAACACCAGGTTGCCCTTGGACTTCGACATCTTCTCACCGTCGAGCCCGATCATGCCCGCGTGCACGTAGTGCCGCGCGAACGGGAACTCGCCGGAAAGCGCCTCGGCGTGCGCGGCGCTGTACTCGTGGTGCGGGAAGGCGAGGTCGGACCCGCCACCCTGGACGTCGAAGCCCATGCCGAGGCGGTTCACCGCGATCGCGCTGCACTCGATGTGCCAGCCGGGGCGCCCGGCGCCCAGTTCGGACTCCCACGACGGCTCACCGGGCCGCGCCACGCGCCACAGCAGCGCGTCCAGCGGATCCCGCTTGCCCTTCCGGTCCGGGTCCCCGCCGCGCTCGGCGAAGAACTTCGCCATGGTCTCGGCGTCGTACCCGGACTCGTAGCCGAACCGGCCGCTGCCGTCCTTGGCGAAGTAGATGTCGGGGAACTCCGGGTCGTCCACCCGGTAGGCCAGGCCGCTGGAGAGCAGCTTGCCGATCACCTCGACGATCTCCGGAATGGTCTCCACCGCCCCGACGAAGTCGCGGGGCGGGATGACCCGCAGCGCCTCCATGTCCTCCCGGAACAACGCGGTCTCCCGCATGCCGAGCACCACCCAGTCGTCCTGGTCGCGCTCGGCCCGCTCCAGCAGCGGATCGTCGATGTCGGTGACGTTCTGTACATAGTGGACGTCGTGACCGGCGTCCCGCCACAGCCGGTTCACCAGGTCGAACGCCAGGTAGGTGGCCGCGTGCCCGAGGTGGGTGGCGTCGTACGGGGTGATGCCGCAGACGTACAGCCTGGCCGTCGACCCCGGTGCCGTCGGCCGGAGCTGCCCGGTCGAGGTGTCGTGGAGCCGCAGGGGACGGGGCTTCCCGGGGACCCGGGGCACGTCGATCGAAGACCAAGTCTGCATGAGACCAGCGTAAGCCGCCGCCGGGGCCGCCTTCCCGCCCGGTGGGAGCAGTGGGCGGGAAGGCGGGCTTCTGCTACCCCGCGCGGGCGGCGTTCGCCACCGCGGCGTCCCGGATGAACTCGGCCAGGCCGGGGCGCTGGTCCGGCTCGCGCACCAGGAAGCCGAGCTGCACCGGCTCGCTCACGTAGAGCGCGGTGACGTTGCGATGCATCTCATAACCGCACTCCCCCATGAACGCGCCCAGCATGCCCCGGTGCTCCTCGGCCAGGTCCATCGCGGCCTCGCTGTCGGGCGCCGCGCCGGCGTCCAGCAACGCCAGCAGCCGCGCCACCCAGTCCCGGCGGACCCGCTCGGCCTCGGCCCAGTCCTGCTTGCCCATCGGCTCCCGGTTCCGCTGGGCCCACTGCCACTCCGGCGTGCCGCCCCAGCGGGCGGCGGCCTGCTCGGCGTACCCCTCCGGCTCGCGGAAGCCGCCGAACACCTCCAGCTTCTCCTCCGGTGTGAGCGACTCACCCATCATCTTCGCCTCCAGCACGTGCTCGACGGAGGCGACCATGCGCCGCAACCGCTCGATCCGCTCGTGCAGCAGCTCCCGCTGCCGCTTCAGGTGCCCGATCGGATCGGTCGACGGTTCGTCCACAATGGCCGCGATCGTCTCGAGGGGGAAGCCGAGCTCCCGGTACAGCAGGATGCGCTGCAACCGGTCCAGGTCGGCGTCGCTGTACCGGCGGTACCCGGCGGCACTGCGGCCGCTGGGCGTGAGCAGGCCGATCTCGTCGTAGTGGTGCAGCGTGCGCACGGTGACCCCGGCGAGTTCGGCCACCCGGCCGACCGGATGGCTCACGACTTTCCCCTCTCCCTTTTTCCGGCCGGTGTCCCGGCCCTGACGAAGACGACTCTGTCGCCTCACGTCACGTGAGGGTCAATCCCTCCCGACGCCCACAATCCGGCAAGCCCCGCACTCAGGTCCTCGCCGCTCGGCGCGCCCTCCGGGTCCAGCAGCCACTGCACGGAAAGCCCGTCGCAGACGGCGATGACAAAACTGGCCACCGCGGTGCAGCGCGGGTCCTCGGCCGACCAGCCCTCACCGACGGACCGCGCCACCAGTCCGGCCACCCTGGTGCGGCAGCGGCGGTACTGCTCGGCGAACTGCTCGCGCAGCGACGGCACCCGCTCGGCCTGCGCCAGTGCCTCCACATAGGACAGCAGCAGCGCGCGGCGGCTGTCCAGGTTCGCCAGCACCGTGGTCCAGGTCAGCCGCCCCCGCTCGATCGGCGGCACGCCCGGCTCGGCCATCGCGATGTCGGCCAGCTGGTTGGTCCACTCCTCGAACACCTCGCCGATGGCCTCGTTCAGCAACCCGGCCTTGGACCCGAAGTGGTAACCGATGGAGGCCAGGTTGGTGCCGGAGGCGGCGACCAGGTCACGCGCGGTGATGTGCGCGTAGCCCTTGTCCTCCAGCAGCCGCCGGGCGGCGGCCAGCAGTTCTTCGCGGTGACCCACCAGCACAGCGTAGTCGGCGCCCGTCTGGACAGCGGATCTATACGCGCGTATAAATCGGGAGCAGACGCCTCGGGAGGACCGCCATGACCAGCACCGCACCGACCCGTCCCGCCGCCACCACCGTGGCGCTGCCACCGGGGCCGCGCCTGCCGGTCGCCGTGCAGACCGTGCTCTTCGGCAGCTTCCGCCAGTTCCTCCTGCCGGTGGCCCGCCGCCGCTACGGCGACGTGGTCCGGCTGCGCATCTACCCCGAGCGCGACGTGGTCTCGCTGTCGAACCCCGACCACATCAAGGCGGTGTTCACCGGCCCGGCCACCACCTTCCACGCCGGCGAGGGCAACGCCATCCTCAAGCCGCTGATGGGTGCGCACTCGGTGCTGCTCACCGACGAGGACGAGCACCTGCGGGCGCGCAAGCTGCTGATGCCCGCGTTCAACGGCGCGGCGCTGCGCGGTTACCGCGACCTGGTCACCGAACTGACCGTCGCCGAGGTCGAGCGTTGGCCGCGCGGGCGGGTTTTCCGGTCCCACGAGCGGATGCAGGTGCTCACCCTGGAGGTGATCCTGCGGGTGGTGTTCGGCGTGGCCGACGGGCCGCGGCTGGACCGGCTGCGGGTGCTGCTGCGCCGCCTGCTCGACATCGGCCCGCTCGACATCTTCGGCTGGCACAACCGGAACCTGCAGAAGATCGGGCCGTGGCGGCGCAACGCGCAGCGGCAGGCCGAAATCGACGAGCTGATCTACGCCGAGATCGCCGACCGCCGCCGCGCGGACGACTTGGCGGACCGCGGCGACGTGCTCTCACGGCTGCTCACCGTGCCCGGCGACGATCCGCTCACCGATGCCGAACTGCGCGACCAGCTGATCACCTTGCTGCTGGCCGGGCACGAAACCACGGCGACCACGCTCGGCTGGGCGTTCCACGAACTCGCCCGCGATCCCGTCCGCCTGCGCACGGCCACCGAAGCCGCCGATTCGGGCGACGAAAAATACCTCGAAGCGGTGACCAAGGAGGCGATGCGGCTGCACCCGGTGATCCACGAGGTCGCCCGGCGGCTCACCGAAGACGTGGAGATCGGCGGTTACCTGGTGCCCGCCGGGTTCACCGTGCAGCCGTCGATCGCACTGGTGCAAGCCGATCCGGCGCACCACCCCGAGCCGGACCGGTTCCGGCCGGAGCGCTTCCTCGACGGCAACCCGCCCGCCGGCACCTGGTTCCCGTTCGGCGGTGGCATCCGCCGGTGCCTCGGCGCCGGTTTCTCCCTGATGGAAGCCGGTGTCGTGCTGGGTGAAGTGCTGCGGCGCTATCACCTGTCCCCCGATCGGCGGAATTCCGAACGCCCGAAACCGCGGCACATCACCATGGTGCCCGCCCGCGGAGCGAAAATCCTTGTCACTGAACGGAAATGATCGCCACCAAATGGTGACGTGAACGCTGTTGCGTTCCGCCTCCGTCCGCCGATTCAACCCAGAAGCACATTTTTTTTCGAGCGAGGGGAATCGACATGACGGACGGCACGAGCGGGACCACGGGACGGTACCTGGTCCTGCTGGAAGAAGACTCAGCCGTGGCGGGGGCCCGGAGCATGGTCGACGTCGCCGGGTTGCGGACGGCGAGCACGGCGGACCTCTACGACACCTCCACGGCCAGTTCGCTCGGCGACGCCGACGGACTGCTGCTGCACGAACTCGGCGTCGCGGTGGTCACCGCGGCCGAGGACCAGGTCGCCGCGCTCTCCGCGGCGGCGGACCAGCCGGGCCCGATCTCCCGGGTGGAAGCCGAGCGCACGGTGTTCGCGATCTCGCCGGCCACGCCGACGGCGGAGCCGGCCGCGATCGACGAGAAGTTGTTCACCTGGGGGCTGCAGGCCACCCGGGCGCACGAAAGCGAGTTCAGCGGCAAGGGCATCCGGGTGGCGGTGCTCGACACCGGGGTGGACGTCAAGCACCCCGACTTCGCCGGGCGCACGCTGGTCACCAGCTCGTTCGTCACCGGTGAGGACGTGCAGGACGGCAACGGCCACGGCACGCACTGCATCGGCACCTCGTGCGGGCCGCGCAAGGTCGACGGCGGGCCGGGGTACGGCATCGCCTACGAGGCCGAGATCTACGCGGGCAAGGTGCTCGGCAACTCCGGTTCCGGCTCCGACGGCGGCATCCTGGCCGGCATCTCCTGGGCGATCAGCAACGGCTGCGCGATCATCTCCATGTCACTGGGGGCGGACACCAATCCGGGTGACCCGTTCTCGCCGGTCTACGAACAGGTCGCCCAGCGCGCGCTCAGCCGGGGCACGCTGATCATCGCCGCGGCGGGCAACGCCAGCGAACGGGCCGACGGCCGCATCGCGCCGATCGGGCACCCGGCGAACTGCCCGTCGATCCTGGCCGTCGGCGCGGTCGACTCGGCAGGCGCGATCGCCGACTTCTCCTCCGGTTCGGTGGACCCCGGGCACGGCGTGGACATCAGCGGGCCGGGCGTGAACGTGCACTCGGCCTGGCCGATGCCCACGCGCTACCGCAGCATCAGCGGCACCAGCATGGCCACCCCGCACGTGTCGGGGCTCGCCGCGCTCGTGGCGCAGAAGTACGGCGCCCGCGGCTGGGAGCTGTGGGGCAGGCTGTCGCAGTGCTCGCTGCGCACCGGGTTGTCTTCCCAGGACTCGGGTGTTGGACTGGTTCAGGCCCCCTGAGCGGAGGAGCGGCGATGACCGAGAGTCGCAAAGTGATCGTGTCCATCGCCGAGGAGCAGTTGTCCTCGATCCCCGCCGTGGTGAGCGAGCTGGAGAAGGCCGGGCTCACCGTGGACGCGGTGCTCGAACCGATCGGCACGGTCACCGGGTCGATCGGTTCGGGTGACGTCGCCGCGCTGCAGGACGTGCCGGGAGTCCGGAACGTGGAGCTGCAGCGCGACGCCGGTACCCGCTAGCGCCTGTCCTCGAAGCGGGTGTGGTCGGTCTGCTCTGATCTTGGGTCGTGCTCCGCGGGCACGAGTTGACCGAGGAGCAGTGGCGGGCGATCGAGCCGTTGTTGCCCGCTTCGGGTGTGAAGGGGCGTCCGGGGGTGGACGACCGTCGGGTGATCAACGGGATGCGGTTCCAGGCCGAGACCGGGGTCGGCTGGCGTGACCTGCCGGAACGTCACGGGCCGTGGAAGACGGTCTGCAACCGGTTCTGGCGCTGGTCACGCAGCGGCACCCCCATCGCACTGGTGACCAGGGTCCGCGTCATCGCCGAGGCGATCGACGCACTCGACCGCGAGGTCTCGGTGGACTCCAGCATCGTGCGGGCCCACCAGCACGCCGCCGGTGCCAGGTGATCATGCCATCGGCCGGTCCCGCGGCGGACCCACGACCAAGATCCACCTGGCCTGCGACGGCCACGGTCGGCCGCTGTCCATGGTCCTGACCGGCGCCGACGTCAACGACTGCACCAGTTCACCCGCGTCATCGCCGACCAGGCTACTCGTCCAAGGTGATCCGCTCTCACCTGCGCGAACGAGGAATCCCGGCCACGATCCCGCAACGCCGTGACCAGCAGGCCAACCGCACACGCCAAGGCCGGACCGGCGGACGACCGCCGGCCTTCGACCGCACCGCCCGCACACGCCGCGACGTGGTCGAACGCTGCTTCAACCGGTTCAAGCAGTTCCGTGCCATCGCGACCGGGTTCGACAAGACCGCCACCTCCTACCGAGGCATGCTCGGCCTGGCCACCTTGCTCATCTGGCTTGGAGGCCGGGCTCTAGCGCCGCGGCCGGGTCAGCTGCGGTTGCGCAGGTAGTCGTCGACCACGGCGGCGCCGAGGCCGTCCAGGTCCGGGGCCACCACGCGGCCGCCGGAGCGGCGGGCGATCAGGTTCACGAACGAGGTCAGGCGCGGGTCGTCACCGAGGCGGAACACGGTGACGGCCGCGCCCAGCTTCGCCAGCCGGTCCACCTCGCCGATGGTCCGGCGGATGGTCTGCGGCAGCGGCGGGTAGGAGAACTCCGCCTCCCCGTCGGCCGCCAGGTGAGCGGTCGGCTCCCCGTCGGTCACCAGCAGCACCACCGGCCGCGCGTCCGGGTGCCGCCGCAGGTGGCGCCCGGCCAGCAGCAGCGCGTGGTGGGCGTTCGTGCCCTGCTCCCACGCGCCCTCCAGGCCGACCAGATCACCCAGTTCCACCGGTGCCGCGTACCGCCCGAAGGTGATCAGCTGCAGCGCGTCGTTGCGGAACCGGGTGGAGATCAGCTGGTGCAGGGCCAGCGCGGTGCGCTTCATCGGCAGCCACCTGCCCTCCTGCACCATCGACCACGAGGTGTCCACGCACAACGCCACCGCGGCACGGGAGCGGTGCTCGGTCTCGGTGATCTCCACGTCGGCCACGTCCAGCCGCACCGCCGCCGCACCGGCGGAGGCGGTGCGCAGCACCGCGTTGCGCACGGTGCGGGAGGCGTCCCACGGCTGGGTGTCGCCGAAGCGCCACGGCCGGGTCGAGCCGGTCGGCTCCCCCGCCGCACCCGCCGACGCCGTCTCGCGCTCGCCGGTGCGCCCGCGCAACGTGCGCACCACGTCCGACAGCGCGGTCTCCCCCAGCCGGCGCAACGCCTTGGGGGACAAGCGGAGTGAGCCGTCCGTGGAGCGTTCGAACAGGCCCTGCCCACGCAGTTCCCGTTCGAGTTCGGACAACCGCCGCGCGTCGACCGCCGCGTCCTCCCCGAGTTGCCGGGTCAGCGCCTCCAGGTCGATGTCGTCCAGGCTCGCGCCGGGGTGGGACTGCGCCAGCTGCTCGGCCAGCGCGTCGAGTTCGGCGAGGTCGGCCATCGCCTGCGCGCCTTCGCCGAGGCCCATCGGGTTGTTCCCGCGGAACCGCCCGGCCGAGTCCCAGTCCTCCCCCGGCCGCAGCGCCCGCAGCTGAGCATCCAAATCGGACAGTTGCTGGGCCAGTTCCGGGCTGCCGAACGCCTGCTGCGACAGCTCGGCCAGTTCGGCCCGCTGCTCCGGGGTCATCGAGTTGAGCATGCGCTGGGCCGCCGCCGCCCTGGCGGCCAGCGCGTCGATCAGCTCGTCGATGTTCCCGGGGTTCTCCGGGAAGAACTCGCCGTGCCGCCGCATGAACTCGGTGAAGCGCTCGTGGACGTCGGAGAAGCCCTGCGCGTGCGCGGCCAGCAACGCGTTGAGGTCGGCGAGCATCTGCCGGACCCGTTCGACGTCTTCGGGCCGCGTGCTCTGCAGCGCCTCCTTCATGCCCTGGAACCGCGAATCGAGCAGTTCCTTGCCGAGCAGTTCCTGGATCTTCTCGTAGTTCTCCCGGCCCTGCTCGGACCGCCACGAATACTCGGCCAGCTCCCGGACCGCCGCCGCGGTGCCCGGCGGCAGCGCGTCGAGGCGGGCTTCGTCGAACCGCGCGTCGTCGGACGGATCCGGGAACAACGCGCGCTTCTCCGCGTCGAGCGCTTCGCCCAGCAGGCGCCGGACCTCGTTGAGCGTGCCGTCGAGGTTGTTGCGCCGCTGGATCTCCGAACGCCGCTGCCAGAGCCGGCGGGTCAGTTCGTCCAGGCCGGTGGTGGACCGGGTGCCGCGCCGCAGCAGTTCCTCCAGCGCCGCACGGGGTGACGAGCCGCCCAGCACGTCCCGGCCGATCTCGTCGAGCGCGTCGCGGAGATCGGCGGGCGGGGCCAGCGGGTCGGGACCGTCGTGCCACGGGCCGTAGGCGTAGGTCATGGCCCGTACACCGTGCTGGTGCCGTCCTCGTCCTTGGCCAGCCGCCTGGCGAGGTAGAGCGATTCCAGCGCCAGCTCCACCGCGGCGGCGATGCGCCCCGGCGGGTCGTCGGCGGACACCCCGGCGCGGTGGGCGACCTCGTGCAGCAGCGGCAGTTCCGGCAGCGCGGCGAGCACGTCGGCACCGGGCACGCGGTCACCGGTGGCGACCAGGTGGCCGTCGGCGACCACGTCGGCGAGCGGGCGCAGGTCGAGCCCGGCGAACCGCTCGCGCGCGGTCTCGGCGACCGCCCGGCGCAGCAGGTGCGTCAGGTGCTCGGTCTCGCGGCCCTCCTCCCCGGGCTCGAACTCGAGCTTGCCGCGCAGCACGGCGGGCACGGCCTCCAGGTCGACCGGCCGGGCCACGGCGGGCTCCTCACCGGTCAGCGCCGAGCGCCGCAACGCCGCCGCCGCGACGGTTTCCGCCGCCGCCACGGCGAACCGCGCGGACACCCCGGACCGCTGGTCGATCACGCTGGCCTCACGCAGGTTGCGCACGAAGCGGGCGAGCACCTCCAGCAGCGGGTCACCCACCTCGGCGACCAGCTGCGCCTCCTGCCGCACCACGCCCACCTCGGCCGAAAGCTCCAGCGGGTAGTGCGTGCGGATCTCGGCGCCGAAGCGGTCCTTCAGCGGGGTGATGATCCGGCCGCGGTTGGTGTAGTCCTCCGGGTTCGCCGTGGCCACCACCAGCACGTCCAGCGGCAGCCGCAGGGTGTAGCCGCGGACCTGGACGTCCCGCTCCTCCATCACGTTGAGCAGCGCGACCTGGATGCGCTCGGCCAGGTCGGGCAGCTCGTTGACGGCCACGATGCCGCGGTGCGCCCGCGGCACCAGTCCGAAGTGGATGGTCTCGGGGTCGCCGAGGCTGCGCCCTTCGGCCACCTTCACCGGGTCGACGTCGCCGATCAGGTCGCCGACCGAGGTGTCCGGGGTGGCCAGCTTCTCGGTGTAGCGCTCGCTCCGGTGCAGCCAGGCCACCGGCAGCGCGTCGCCGAGTTCGGCGGCCCGGCGCCGCGACGCCGGGGTGATCGGGTCGAGCGGGTGCTCGGGCAGCTCGGCGCCCTCGAGCACCGGCGTCCATTCGTCGAGCAGGCCGGCCAGGGTGCGCAGCAGCCGGGTCTTGCCCTGCCCGCGCTCCCCCAGCAGGACCACGTCGTGCCCGGCCAGCAGCGCGCGCTCCAGCTGCGGCAGCACGGTGCGGCCGAAGCCGACGATGCCCGGCCACGGGTCCTTCCCGGCGCGCAGGGCGGTGAGCAGGTTGTCGTGGATCTCGGTTTTCACGCTGCGCGGGGTGTACCCGGCGGCGCGGAGCTCCCCCGCGGTACGGGGGAGGTGTGCTGGTGCGGAGTTCACCCTTCCGACGCTACTGACCCCGGGCCGGTCCGTCGACGTGGACCAGCTCCAGGGCCCGGTACGCTTGACACCCGTGTGCAGTCCCAGTGCGTCCCTCGCGGTCTGGTCCTCGGCGTGGCTCCACGGTGCCGCGGCCTCCGACGACGCCCTCGACGCATTGCGGGTGTGGGGCGAGGACCACGAGGTGGTGGCGGCCGACCCGCTCGTCGCCGACGCCTTCGACATCCCGATCACCGGTGAGCGCCCGGCCGGGCTGGCGAGCTTCCTCACCGCGTTGCGGCGGCTCGGTGCCGGACCGGCGCGGTTCGTGCTGCCGGTGCCCGGCGACGTGCGCGGCCTCGGGGGCGGTGGCCCGCTGACCGAAGCCGCGCTGCGCGCGGGTGAGGCGGTGGTGTTCGCCGAGGTCGGCTACGGCGTGGTGCCCGAGCTCATCGCCGAGGGCCTGTACCGCTGGACGGTGCACCGGATCACCAGCGCGGCCCCGATGGAGTACCTCGCGCTCGGGGAGGCCGAGCACGGCCTGACCACGGCGACCAGGAGCAGCGCGGGTGCGTTGCAGGAGCTCGACGTCGCCAGGGAACGGCCGGGCGTGCGGGCCGAGCTGTCCGAGCGGCTGCGCCGGACGGCCCACGTGAGCTGGCCGCCGGGCACCCCCGGCCGCGCGCTGCGGGTGCTGCAGCGGGCCGAGGAGATCGGCGCGATCCTGGCGCTGGCGCACGCCGACGACCCCGGCGGGGCGCTTTCGGCGTCGGCCGCCCTCCGCCGCGCCGACGCGCTGCGCCCGCTGCACGACGCCGTGCGCACCGCCCGGTTCGCCGCGGTCAACGAGACGATCCGGGTGTTCGCCGACCAGCCGGACCGGTTGCCGTGATCGTGCTGGCGCACGTCAGCGATCTGCACGTCGACGGCGGGGCACGCAGTCTCGACCGGGCGGCGCGGGTGTTCGGCCACCTGGACGCGCTGCCGGTCGACGCGGTGCTGGTGACCGGCGACCTGGCCGACCACGGCCTGGCCGAGGAGTACGAACAGGTCGCCAAGCTGTTCGACGGCCCGCGAACCCCGCTGCACTGCCCCGGCAACCACGACGCACGCGGGCCGTACCGGGAGGTCCTGCTCGGCGAGCCCGCGAGCGACGAGCCGATCAACCAGGTGCGCCGCGTGGGCGGGGCCGTGTTCGCCCTGTGCGACTCCACCATTCCCGGCCGTGACGAGGGCTACCTCAGCGACGCGACCCTCACCTGGCTCGACTCGGTGCTCGCGGGGGCCGCCGGCGATCCGGTGTTCGTCTGCGTCCACCACCCGCCGGTCCAGCTGCACATCCCGGCCATCGACGACCTCCGGCAGTCGGGCGGGCAGCGGCTGGCCGCCGTGCTCCGCCGCCACCCCAACGTGGTCGCCGTGCTGTGCGGGCACGCGCACACCGCCGCGGCGAGCACGTTCGCCGGCGTGCCGCTGCTGGTCGCGCCGGGGGTCGTGTCGACGGTCCGGCTGCCGTGGGAACCCGGCGGCCTCGCCGACCTGGACGCACCACCCGCCGTCGCCTTCCACGTCCTCGCCGACGACGGGCGGCTGACCACGCACTACCGCGTCATCCCGGCGTCAGCCCGCTGACGGCTTCGGCTCGGTCCCGGGAAACCGCGACCTGCACCCTCAGCCGCGGGTTGCCGGGCGCTTCGCCGGTTCGCAGCAGGCGATCGCGCACGGGGCGCCGTTGACCGTGCAGCCCGCCACCGGGAACTCCGACAGCTTCCGCGCCGGCGCCCCGGCAACCTGCTCGCGCACCAGTTCCACCACCAGTTCGGCGAACCGCGGGTCGGTGCCGGGGGTGGCCGCGCGGGCGAAGCCCATGCCGAGTTCCGCGGCGCGTTCGGCGGCCTCGTTGTCCAGGTCCCAGATGACCTCGAGGTGGTCGGAGACAAAACCGACCGGGCAGACGACCACCGAGCGCACCCCCCGCCCGTGCAGCGCGTCGAGGTGGTCGACGATGTCCGGCTCCAGCCACGGCACCTGCGGCGGGCCGGAGCGCGACTGCCACACCACGTCGTAGGTCCCGGCCCCCACCTCGGCAGCCACCAACCGCGCCGCTTCGGCGATCTGGCGCGAATACCGGTGCCCGCCCTCTTCGGGGGGCCCGGCCGCCTTGTCCGCGCTGACCGGCACCGAGTGGGCCACGAACACGATCCGCGCGTCCGCCGGTTCGGCCAGTTCGGCGCGGGCGGTGCGCAGGGCGTCGGCGAAGGCGCCGATGAACAGCGGGTGGTCGAAGAACTGGCGCAGCTTGGTCAGCTCGGGGGCGTCCGCGCCGACGGCCGCCCGCGCGCGCTCGATGTCCTCGTCGTACTGGCGGCAGGCCGAGTAACCGCCGTAGGCGCTGGTCGGGAAGGCCAGTGCCCGGCGCACCCCGTCGGCGTGCATCCGCGCCAGGGTGTCCTCCACCATCGGCTGCCAGTTGCGGTTGCCGAAGTAGACCGGCAGGCCGACGCCCTGCGCCGCCAGCTCCTTCTCCACCGCCGCGATCGCGTCGCGGTTGAGCCGGTTGATCGGCGATACCCCGCCGAAGTGCTGGTAGTGCTCGGCGACCTCCTCGAGGCGTTCCCGCGGCACACCCCGGCCGCGGGTCACGTTCTCCAGGAACGGCATGACCTCGTCCGGACCCTCGGGCCCGCCGAACGACAACCACAGCAACGCGTCGTAACCCACGGTGTCCATCTTCCCCCGGTGATCCCGGCCACGCCCGCCCGGGGGTTTTGCATCAACCAGTCCAAAACAGGTACGGTGCCTCCCATGGCCCGACCCCGCGGATTCGACGAGCGCGCCGCCATCGACCGCGCGATGCACGCGTTCTGGCGAGGCGGCTACGAAGGCACCTCCACCCAGCAGCTGTGCGAGGCCACCGGCCTCGGGCGCAGCAGCATCTACAACACCTTCAGCAGCAAGCACGAGCTGTTCGCCCGGGCGCTCCAGCACTACTGCGACACCGCCACCCAGCACCAGATCGACTTCCTCGAAGGCCCGGGCTCACCCCGCGAGAAGCTGCGCACCCTGCTGCTGGGCACCGTGGCGGACGAGTTCACCAGCGACCACCACGGCTGCCTCGCGGTGAACACGCTCGCCGAACTCGGCGGCAAGGACCCGCAGATCAGCGCCCAGCTGGCGAAGGACACCGAGCGCTACGTCGCCGCCGTGCACGCCGTCGTGCGCGAAGGACAGCGCGACGGCGAGATCAACCGCGACCACGACCCGCTCACCCTCGCCCGGTTCCTGCACAGCCAGATCGGCGCGCTGCGGCTGAGCGCCCGCAGCGGCACCGACCGGCCCACCCTCGAGCGCATCGCGGAGCTGGCCCTCAGCACGCTCTGAACCACTCCCGCCCCGCCGGGACCCACGACTGCCCAAATTTTGAACCAATCGATCCAAAACGAAGGGGGACGGATGCCGATCGCCGTCTACGTGCTGGCGCTGAGCATCTTCGCGCTCGGCACCTCGGAGTTCATGCTGTCCGGGCTGCTGCCGCCGATCGCCGCCGACCTCGGCGTCGGCATTCCGGACGCCGGGCTGCTGATCTCCGCGTTCGCCGTGGGCATGCTGGTGGCCGCACCACTGCTGGCCGCGGCCACGCTCCGGCTGCCGCGCAAGCTCACCCTGCTCGGCATGCTCGCGGTGTTCCTGGCGGGCAACGTGGCCGGCGCCGTCGCACCCGGGTACGCGCTGCTGTTCGCCTCCCGGGTGGTCAGCGCGGCGGCCGCGGCCGGGTTCTGGGCGGTCGCGGCGGTCACCACGGTGGCCATGGTGCCGCCCGAACGGCGCGGCCGCGCGCTGGCGGTGATGGCGGGCGGGCTCACCGTGGCCAACGTGCTCGGCGTGCCGGCGGGCACCTGGCTCGGCCACTTCGCCGGCTGGCGTTCGGCGTTCTGGGCGGTGGCCGCGCTGACCGCGGTCGCGGTGCTCGGGGTGCTGCTGCTGGTGCCATCGGTCCGGCCCGCGGCCGAACGCCCCAGCCTGCGCGGCGAACTCCGGTCCTACCGCGACCCCCAGCTGTGGCTGGCTTTCGGCATCACCTCGGCGAGCACCGCGATGGCGATGGCCACCTTCAGCTACCTGGCCCCGCTGCTGACCGAGGTGAGCGGACTGCCGCCGGACTGGCTGCCCGCGGTGCTCGGCCTCTACGGCGTCGGCGCGGTCGTCGGCATCACCCTCGGCGGGCGGCTCGCCGACCTCCATCCACTCCGGACGCTCGCGGGCGGCATCGGGGCCGCGGTGGTGGTGTTCGCGGTGCTCGCCGCCGCCGGTTCGTCGGTCCCGGTGGCCGTGACGGCGGCGTTCCTGCTGGGGCTGACCGGCTTCCTCACCAATCCCGCGCTCAACGTGCGGGTGTTCGCCCTGGCCTCGGCCGCGCCGACGCTGGCCGGGGCGAGCAACGTCTCCGCGTTCAACGCCGGCATCGTGCTGGCGCCGTGGCTCGGCGGGCTGACCATCGAAGCCGGCCTCGGTTACCTCAGCGTCACCTGGGTGAGCATCGCGCTCGGCGGGCTGGCCCTCGGTGGTGTCGCCCTCGCCGCCGCCCGGCAGCGACGGCCCGTACTGGTTCCCGCACCGTGAAAGGAAAATCGATGAACACCCGAGAAGTGCTGGCCGAACTGGACCGCCGGATGACCGGCTGCGAACCCGCCCGGCTCGCGGAACTGTTCGCCGAGCACGTCGACTTCGACATCCCCGGCGACACCGCGACCGTGCCGTGGATCGGCAAGCGCACCACCCGCGCCGAGGTGCGTGCGTTCTTCGACGAACTGGACCGCTACCTGGAGCGGGACGTCTACCGGGTGGAACGGACCTTCGTGGACGGTGGGGAAGCGGTGCGCACCGGCCACCTGCGCTCACGCGTCCGCGCCACCGGACGCTGGATCGAAACCCGGTTCGCCATCGAGCTCACCGTGACCGGCGGGCTGATCACCCGCTACCACCTGCACGAGGACAGCTGGCACGTCGCCGAGGCGAACCGGGCCTGACCGGGAAGGGGCTTCCACCGCGGAAGCCCCTTCCCCCCGCGGTCACAGTCCGAGCATGTGCACGCCGCCGTCGACCCAGATCATCGAGCCGGTGGTGGCGGGCAGCCAGTCCGACAGCGCCACGCAGATGGACTTCGCCACCGGCGTCGGGTCGGTGGTGTCCCAGCCCAGCGGGGCCTTGTCGCCCCACATGTCCTCCAGCTCGCCGAAGCCGGGAATGGACTTGGCGGCCATGGTCTTCACCGGGCCCGCCGAGATCAGGTTCACCCGGATGCCCTTCGGCCCCAGGTCCCGCGCCAGGTAGCGGTTGACCGACTCCAGCGCCGCCTTCGCCACGCCCATCCAGTTGTAGGCGGGCCAGGCCACCCTGGCGTCGAAGTCCATGCCGACCACCGATGCGCCCGCGCCGAGCAGCGGCAGCACCGCGGTGGTCAGCGACTTGAACGAGTACGCCGAGACCTCGACCGCGGTCGAGACGTCCGCCCGCGGGGCGTCCAGGAACGGCGCGCCGAGGCAGCTCTGCGGGGCGAACCCGATCGAGTGCAGCACCCCGTCCAGGCCGTCGACGTGCTCGCGGACCCGGTCGGCCAGCGTGGCCAGGTGCTCGTCGTCCTGCACGTCCAGCTCGATCACCGGCGCGGGCTCGGGCAGGCGCTTGGCGATCCGCTCGACCAGCGACAGCCGCCCGAAACCGGTGAGCACCACCTTCGCGCCCTGTTCCTGCGCCACCTTCGCGGCGTGGAAGGCGATCGAGCCGTCGGTGATCACCCCGGTGATCAGCAGTCGCTTGCCTTCGAGCAGTCCGCTCACTACATACCTCCAGGTTCGGGGTGGGAAGGGGTCAGTGGCCCATGCCGAGGCCGCCGTCGACGGGCAGCACCGCGCCGTTGACGTAGCCGGCTTCGTCGGACGAGAGGAAGCGCACCGCCGCCGCGATTTCAGCAGGCTCGGCGTAGCGGCCGGACGGGATCGTGGCGAGGATCTCCTTGCGGCGGGCCTCGGGCAGCTCGTCGGTCATCTCGGTGGTGACGAAGCCCGGTGCGATCACGTTCGAGGTGATGTTGCGCGAACCCAGCTCCCTGGCCAGCGACCGGGCCAGCCCGACCAGTCCGGCCTTGCTCGCCGCGTAGTTCAGCTGACCGGCCGAGCCGGACAGGCCGACCACCGAGGAGATGAACACGAACCGGCCCCAGCGCGCCTTCAGCATGGCGCGGGTGGCCCGCTTGGCGACCCGGTAGGCGCCGGTCAGGTTCGCGTCGAGCACCCGGGTGAACTGCTCCTCGCCCATGCGCATGAGCAGCGTGTCGTCGGTGATGCCGGCGTTGGACACCAGCACCTCGACCGGGCCGTGGTGCTCCTCGACCTCCTTGAAGGCCGCGTCGATCTGCTCGCTGTCGGTGACGTCGGCGCGCACGCCGAACAGGCCGTCGGGAGCGCCGGAACCGCGGTGCGTCACCGCGACCCGGTGCCCCTGCGCCGCGAGATCGCGGGCGATCGCCAGGCCGATGCCGCGATTACCCCCGGTGACCAGAACGGACCGTGCCACGTATGCACTCCTCACCTCGTCGAGTCCCTGATGCCGCACGAAGGTTATCCAGCCGCGCCCCGGCCGCCGCAGGCGCGCCACCTCTACTGGCTGGTAGCCCCGGTACGGCACAATGCGGCCAAACCCCGAGGTGGAGGAACCGGCCGTGCGCGTGCTGCTCGTCGAGGACGACGACGGGGTGGCCGGTGCCCTGACCGAGTCGCTGGACGCCCGCGGGCACGTGGTGACCAGGGCCGCGCGCGGGGCCGACGCGCTCGCCCGGCACGGTGAGGCCGACCTGCTCCTGCTCGACCTCGGCCTGCCGGACACCGACGGCCTGGAAGTGCTGCGGTCGATCCGCCGGACCTCCGGCGTGCCGGTGCTCGTGCTCACCGCCCGTGACGACGAGCGTTCGGTGGTCAGCGGCCTGCGGCTGGGCGCCGACGACTACCTCACCAAGCCCGTCCGCCTCGCCGAGTTGCTGGCGCGCATGGACGCGGTCGCCCGGCGCGCCCGCGGCGGCGCGGCCACGGCGGTGGTCCGGGTGGCGGACGTGGAGGTCGACCTGGCCGCCCGGCGGGTGCTGGCGGGCGGCACCGAGGTCACGCTGACCACCAAGGAGTTCGCCCTGCTCGCGGTGCTGGCGGGCCGGGCGGGCACGGCGGTCAGCCGCCAGCAGCTGATGGACGAGGTGTGGGGTGACGCCAGCCTCGCCGTGTCGCGGTCGCTGGACGTGCACCTGACCCAGTTGCGGGCCAAGCTGGACCGGCCCGGCCTGCTCACCACCATCCGCGGTTTCGGCTACCGGCTCGGCGGCTGAGCGATGCGTGCCCGCCTGCTCGTCGCACTGCTGGTGTTCGCGCTGGCCGCGGTCGCCGGGTTTGCCGTGCCGCTGCTCTCGGCCACCGCGGAGCAGCGCACGCAGGAGCTGGTGATCAGCCGCAACGCCGACGTCGACCGCTTCGTCCTGCTCGCGCAACAGGCCGTCGAATCCGGCGACACAGCCGTGCTGCGAGCCGAAGCGGCTGCGTATTCGTCGTTATACGGAGAACCGGTGCTGGTGGTCGACGCGAACCGGCGGCCGCTGGTGGAGA
Source organism: Amycolatopsis sp. NPDC045836 (assembly GCF_056431745.1). Lineage (NCBI taxonomy): Bacteria > Bacillati > Actinomycetota > Actinomycetes > Pseudonocardiales > Pseudonocardiaceae > Amycolatopsis > Amycolatopsis sp. NPDC045836. The sequence continues at coordinate 27,953 of NZ_JBWKKF010000014.1, forward strand.
GCCGGGAGCTGAGCGCGGACCAGCCGTCGGTGCGGGAACTGGTCGAAGCCACCCTGCGCAACCAGGCCGCCCCGGCGCCGGAGACCATCGGCCCGTGGTCGACCGAGCCGGTGGTGTTCGCGCGCCCGGTCGGCCCGAGCACCCGGGTGGCCGGGGTGGTGCTGCTGCGGGCCTCGGTGGACGCCGCGGCGGCCGACGTGGCCCGCCGCTGGCTGCTCACCGGGCTCGGCGCGGTGGCCGCCGCGTTCGCCTTCATCGCACTGGCTTGGCTGTTCGCGCGGTGGGTGCTGGAACCGGTGCGGCAGCTGGAAGACGGCGTGCTCGCGGTGACCGGCGGCAGGCGCGCCCAGGTCCCGGCCGGCGCGGGCCCGCCGGAGCTGCGGGCGCTGGCCACCGGGTTCAACCGGATGTCCGACGCGGTGGTGGAATCCGCCGAACAGCAGCGGCGGCTGATCGCCGACGCCTCCCACCAGCTGCGCAATCCGATGGCGGCGCTGCGCCTGCGGGTGGATTCGCTGGCCGCGGAGGTCAGCGAGGACGGGCAGCGCACCTATCTGGCGACGGTGACCGAAGTGGAGCGGCTGGAGTCACTGCTGGACGGGCTGCTGGCACTGGCCGTCGCGGAGAGCACGGCGACCAGAGCCGCCGCCGCGGGCTCCTCCGGGACCGCCGGGCTGCGCGGTGTCGTGGCCGAACGCGTCGACGCCTGGCGGCCGTCCGCCGAGCAGTCCGGTGTGGACATCCGAGTCGGCGAGATCCCCGAGGCCGTGTTGCGCTGCCCGGAAGCCGATCTGGCACAGGTCCTCGACGTGCTGCTCGACAACGCCATCCACCACGGCGGCCCGGAACTCACCCTGACCGCTTCCCTGGACGACGAGCGAGCGGTGATCCTGGTCAGCGACAACGGTCCTGGACTGTCCGAAGAGGAACGCGCCAGGGCCACCGAGCGGTTCTGGCGCCGTGGCGGTGACGGCGCCCCGCGCGGCACCGGCCTCGGGCTGGCCATCGCCGAACGGCTCACCACCGCCCACGGCGGCGGGCTGAGCCTGCACGCCGGCGAGCCGCGCGGCCTGACCGCGCGCGCCGAGTTCCCGCTGGAGTCCCCGTGAGACGGCGCAGCCTGCTGCTCGGCGGCCTCGGCCTGCTGGCCGGGTGCGCACCCGGCGGTTATCGCGGCCCGGAACGCACGGTCACCATCGCGGCGGGTGAACGCGGCGGCTTCTACCTCGCCTTCGCCGAACTGCTGGCCGCCGAGCTCACCAAGGCCGAACCGGACCTGCACGGCGAGGCGGTGGTGACCGAGGCCAGCGTCGCCAACGTGACCCAGCTCCGCGACGGCGCCGTCGACCTCGGCCTGGTGCTCGCCGACGTGGCGCAGACCGCGGTGCTCGGCCAGGACCCGTTCCCCGCCCCGGTCCCGCTGCGCGCGCTCGGCCGGGTCTACGAGAACTACCTGCAGGTGGTGGTGCGCGCCGACGGCCCGGTCCGCGACCTGGCCGGGCTCGCCGGGCGGCCGGTGGCCATCGGCTCGCGGTTCTCCGGCGCGGCCTTCCTCGCGCAGCGCCTGCTCACCGTGGCCGGTATCGAGGTCCGGCCCAGCACCCTGCTGCTCGGCGAGGCCATCGCCGCGTTGCGCGAACGGCGGGTCGACGCGCTGTTCTGGTCCGGTGGCGTGCCGACGCCCGCGATCAGCGAACTCGACCGGGGCACCCCGATCCGGCTGCTGGCGCTGGACCCCGTCCTGCCGGTGCTGCGGGCGGTGCACGGCCCGGTCTACGAGCAGGTCCGGGTGCCCGCCCGCGCGTACGAGGGCGTGGCCGACGTGCCCACCATCGGCACCGCGAACCTGCTCGCCTGCTCGGCTTCCCTGCCGGACGACGTGGCCGCCGCCGTGGTGCGCGTGCTGGTCAACCACGCCGCCGACCTGGTGCCCGCCGAGGCGGTCGGCGCGCAGTTCCTCGACGTGCGCACGCTGATCGGCACCGGCGGGGTCCCGTTGCACCCCGGGGCGGAGCGCACCTACCGCCAATTGCACGGTTAGGGGTTCGGCACCCCTGCTTTCCTTGATCACCGGACAACCGCGCTGCTTCACTCCGTGGCACAACTGCAGACCGGCCACGGAGGTAACCCCGATGACCCAGACCACCCCGCTCCCCGAACGCACCGGCGCCCCGTCCAGACCGTGGCGGCTGGTGCTGCTGTCCGGACTCGCGGGCGTCGCGCTCGCCGTGCTCTGGTCCCCCCACCTGGTGGACAAGGTGATCGCCGGCGGCATCGCCGGGCCGGTCTTCGGCGACGACCTGGCCGGGGTGACCATCTCCGGGTCCGGCATGGCCATCGCGTTCGCCTTCGTCACCGGGGTGGCGGGCATGTTCACCGCGTGCAACGTGGCCGTGTTCAGCGCACTGGCCCCGCTGGCGGCGCAGCCGGGCGGCGGCAGCCGCGTGCGGGCCCTGCTGCGGCCGATCGGGCTGCTGCTGCTCGGCGCGGTGGTCGTCTCCGGGCTCTACGGCGCGATCGGCGTGCTGTTCAGCGACGGCATGCCGCAGCTGTCCTCGGCCAGGCTCGGCGATCCGCAGACCGGCCTGCCGGTGCGCATCCTGCAGGCGGGGATCGTCTTCGGCGTCATCGGGCTGATCATGCTGTGGCGCGGGCTGAGCTACGCCGGTCTGGTGCGCAACCCGCTGGCCGGGCTGTTCGCCCGCCGGCCCGGTTCCGAGCTGGTCTTCCTCGGCGGGCTGATGGGCGCGTTCCTGATCGGCAGGCCGTACCCGCCGTTCCGCAAGCTCTACGAGTACGCGGCCTCCACCGACAACCCGCTGCTCGGTTTCCTCACCTTCGCCCTGCAGTCGGCGGGCAACATCGCCGGGGTGGCCGTGTTGTTCCTGCTCGTGGTGCTGGCCACCCGCGGCCGCTTCCAGCGCTGGCTGACCCGCTCCCCCGGCCGCGCGGCCAGGGTGTCGGCCGCCGCGTTCATCCTGGTCGGCACGTTCTTCGTGTTCTACTGGACGGTCAAACTGGGTTACCGCGCCGGTGTGCTGTGGTGGCCGAACCTGCCGTACAACTCCTGATTAGGGTGGGCGGGTGTTCCGCATCCTGTTCTACCGGCCGGAGATCCCGCCCAACACCGGCAACGCCATCCGGCTCGCCGCGAACACCGGGTGCGAACTGCACCTGGTGGAGCCGCTCGGCTTCAACTTCGAGGGCAGCCACCTGCGCCGCGCCGGGCTCGACTACCACGACCTGGCGGTGGTCCGGGTGCACGCCGACCTCCAGGCGGCCTGGGCCGCGCTGCTGCCCGCGAAGGTGTACGCCTTCACCACCGCGGGCAGCAGGCGCCACACCGAGGTCGCCTACTCCCCCGGCGACGTGCTCATGTTCGGCCCGGAATCGGCCGGACTGCCCCCGGAGGTCCGGGACGCCCCGGAGATCACCGACCGCGTCCGCCTGCCCATGCGCCCGGCCAACCGCTCGCTGAACCTGGCCAACAGCGCCGCCATCTCGGTCTACGAAGCCTGGCGCCAGCACGACTTCGCCGGCGCCTCCTAGACCGAGCCGCCTACGGCAGGCGCTGGCCGATCAGCAGGGAGCTGCCGACGCCGGCGAACAGGACCAGGGTGCCCAGCACCACCCACGGCCTGCTGGCGTCGGCGTCCTTGGTCTCGTAGCCGATCTGCTCGCCGAGGTTGGCGTAGACCTGCTTGAGTTCCTCGGCGGTCGCCGCCTTGTAGAACTCGCCGCCGGAGAGCTTGGCGATCTCCCGCATGGACTCGTCGTCCACCTCGACCGGGACCTGCTCGCCTTCGATCTCGACGGTGCCCTGCGAGGTGCCGAACGAGATGCTGGAGATCGGCACCTGCGCCTGCCGCGCGGCCTGCGCGGCGGTGAACCCGCCCCGCGGCCCGTACGGGTCGTCGGTCGGCACGGTCTGCTTGCCGTCGGTCATCAGCACGATGCGCGCCGGCGGCGGCCCCTCGGCCCCGGCGATCACCGACGAGAAACCCTCGATCGACTGCAACGCCGCGAAAACGCCCTCACCGGTGGCGGTGGACTGCGCGAGCTTGAGGTTGTCGATCGCCTTGACCACGTTGACCCGCTCGGTGGTCGGCGCCACCAGCACGGTGGCCGTACCGGCGAACGAGATCAGCCCCAGGTTCACCCCGGGCGTCAGCCCCTGGGCGAACGAGCGCGCCGCTTCCTGCGCCGCCTTGATCCGGCTGGGGGCGACGTCGGTGGCCTCCATCGACAGCGACACGTCGATCACCAGCATCACCGTGGCGCGGTTGCGCGGCACCTTGGCCTCGGCGGTCGGCCCGGCCAGCGCCACGGTGAACAGGATCAGCGCCACCGTGATCAGCGCGGCGGGCAGGTGCCGGACCCGGCGCTCGCTCTTCGGCGCCACCCGCTCCAGCAGTTCCAGGTTGGCGAACCGCAGCGTGCGGCGGCGCCGCAGCCGCTGGGCCACCACGTACCCGGCCACCACCGCGGCCACCGCGATCAGCAGCAGGAACCACCACGGCGCGGCGAATCCGGTCAAGCTCATGCCACACCCCCCGACCACCCGCGCTTGCGGGCCACGACGAAGCGGACCATGTCCGCGATCCAGTCCGAATCGGTGCGCAGCACCAGGTGCCCGGCCCCGGCCCGCCGGACACCGGCCGCCACCTGGGCCCGGTGCGCCCTGGCGGCGGCACCGAACTCCTTGCGCAGCAACGGGGTGGCGTGCACCTCGCGCTGCCGCCCCGACTCCGGGTCGGCCAGCACCACGGTGCCCACCTCCGGCAGGTCGAGGTCCCGCGGGTCGAGCACCTCGACCGCGATCAGCTCGTGCCGCGCGGACAGCCCGCGCAGCGGGCGCTGCCACCCGGTGCCGCCGAGGAAGTCCGAGATCACCACGACCAGCCCGCGCCGGCGGGGCGGGCGCCGCAGCTGCTCGATCGCGGCGGGCAGGTCACCCCGGGTGCCCTCACCCGCCCGCGGTGTCTCCGCCACCCGGCGCACCAGGCCGCGGGCGTGCGCCAGGCCGCCGCGGGCCGGGATGCGCACGGTTTCCGAACCGGTGGAGACGATGGCGCCGATCCGGTTGCCCCCGCCGCCGGTCAGGTGCGCCAGCGCGGCCATCGCGCAGACCACCAGATCCCGCTTCTCGCACAGCGCGGTGCCGAAGTCCAGGCTGGCCGAGAGGTCGGCGACCACCCAGGTCTCCAGCTCCCGGTCGGCCACGGTCTCGCGGATGTGCGGCACGGTGGTGCGGGCGGTGACCGCCCAGTCCATCCGGCGCACGTCGTCCCCCGGCTGGTACGGCCGCGCCTCCCCCGGCTCCGAGCCGGGACCGGGGACCAGGCCGAGGTGGTTGCCCTGCATCAGCCCGTCGAGCCGCCGCCGCACGTCCAGTTCGAGGGTGCGCAGCCCGGCTTCGAGCCGGTCGCCCCGCAGGATCGGCGGCGCCCAGCGCGGGCGCTCGTCCTTGGTGTCCTTCGCCGAGAACATCGACCTCGCCGCTTACCTGACCGGCGCGCCCGCCGGCACCGGCTGCTGCGGCGGGCCGCCCTGCGGCCGGGCCGAGACCTGCGGCAGCGGCACGGTCTGCAGCACCCTGGTGATGATGTGGTCGAGCGGCACCCCGTCGGCCAGCGCGTCGTAGGACAGCACCAGCCGGTGGCGCAGCACGTCCGGCACCACGTCCACCACGTCCTGCGGCAGCACGTAGTCGCGGCCGCGGACCAGCGCCAGCGCGCGCGAGGCGGCGATGATGCCGAGGCTGGCCCGCGGGGAGGCGCCGTAGGACACCCAGCCGGCCACGTCGGTCAGGCCGTGCTCGGCCGGGGTGCGGGTGGTCAGCACCAGCCGCACCACGTAGTCGACCAGCGCGTGGTGCACGAACACCTGCGAGGCCACGCCCTGCAGGCGGACCAGCTCGGCCGGGCTGAGCACCTCGTGCGGCTCCGGCGGGGTCACGCCCATCCGGTAGACGATCTCGCGCTCCTCCTCCGCCGAGGGGTACTCCACCACGATCTTGAACAGGAACCGGTCGCGCTGGGCCTCGGGCAGCGGGTAGACGCCCTCGTTCTCGATCGGGTTCTGGGTGGCCAGCACCAGGAACGGGTCGGGCATCGGGAAGGTCTTGCCGCCGATGGACACGTGCCGCTCGGCCATCACCTCGAGCATCGCCGACTGCACCTTGGCCGGTGCGCGGTTGATCTCGTCGGCGAGCACGAAGTTCGCCACCACCGGGCCGAGTTCGACGTCGAAGCGCTCGGCGCCCTGGCGGTAGATGCGGGTGCCGAGGATGTCTGCGGGCACCAGGTCGGGGGTGAACTGCACCCGGGAGAACGATCCGCCCACCACCCGCGCGAAGGTCTCCACGGCCAGCGTCTTGGCCACGCCCGGCACGCCCTCGAGCAGCAGGTGCCCCTTCGCCAGCAGCCCCACCAGCATGCGCTCGACCAGCCGGTCCTGCCCGACGATGATCCGCTTCACCTCGAACACGGTGCGCTCCAGCAGCTGGGCGTCCCGCGCGGGGGTGCCTGGCTGCTGACCGGGCACGCCCTCGGCGTAGCCGGGATCGGTCACGGGTGCCTCCTCGAGGAGATGGTTCGCAAGACGGTGGTGCCACGGTAGTCAACCGGGGTTCCGGTGTGACCGCTGTGAAGATGAGATCACCGCAGGCGGCGCAGGTCCTCCGGGGTGTCGACGTCGGCCGCCTCCCCCGCCGCGGCTACCACCTCCACAATGGACAAACCGCCCAGCACCCGGCGCAGCGCGGCCCCCGCGGGTTCGGCCGGGACCGCGGCCCGGAGCGCCCCGGCGCGCCACACCCCGGCCAGCCACTGGCGGTGGCCGCCCTCGACCAGCAGGGCCCCGTCCGCGCCGCCGCGGGCGGCCCGCAGCCGGTCCACTGTGGACGCGGTGAGGCCGGTCAGGTCCGCCGCCAGCAGGGCGATCTCGGTGGCTTCGGGCAGCAGCGCCAGCCCCGCCGCGAGGGCGGCGACGGGGCCACCACCCGGCGGACGCTCCCTGGTCCACCGCACCACGGGCAGCACGGCCAGGCCCGGCCGCGGCGGTCCGACCACCACCGCCTCCGCGGCCCCGCCCAGCGCGTCGAGCACCCCGGCGAGCAGCGGCCTGCCCCCGACTTCGAGCATGGGCTTGTCCACGCCCCCCAGTCGCCGGGCTTCGCCTCCGGCGAGCACGATCCCGGCGAACACCGGGTCACCCTTTCACACCGGGGTTCAGCGCCGCCCGGCGAACCGCCTCGGGGCGCGCCACGCCCAGGCGCGCCCGGCCAGCTCGCGGAACCGGTCCGGATCGACCCTGGCCAGGTCGACCTCCAGCAGCAGCCGCCGCTGCCGGACCAGCCCGCTGAACACGGCCGGGTCCCCCTCGACCTCGGTGCGGACGTCGGCTTCCTTGAGGTGCAGGTGGGCGCGGGTGCCGTCGGCGACCACCGCGGCGAAGGTCCGGCGGCGGACCTGGAAGCTCAGCGCCGCCCCTTCGGCCACCTCGGTGACCTCGGGCAGCGCCATGGCGATCCGGCGCACGTCGGCTGGTTCGAGCATTCGGCCTCCTCTTCGAGCGGGGTGCACCCGGACGTCGAACGAGGAGGGCCGGGATCGACCTCAGCCGATGAGGCGGGTGGCGAACGGCATGATGCCGCCGTAGCGCACCGGCGAGACCTTGACCACCGAACCGGAGTGCGGGGCCTCGATCATCTGGCCGCTGCCGAGGTAGAGCGCCACGTGGTGGATCCGGCCCCCGCCGCGGCCCCAGAACAGCATGTCGCCGCGGCGCATCTGCGACAACGGCACCTTCCGGCCGGCGTGGTACTGGTACCCGCTGTAGTGCGGCAGCGACTTCACCCCGGCGAAGGCGTAGATCATCAGCCCCGAGCAGTCGAAGCCGATCTTGCGGTAGTCGCCGTGCGCGTCGGCCACCCCGCCGTCGCGGATGCCGCGGGTCGGCCCGCTCTGGTTCCCGCCGCCCCAGGCGTAGACCACGCCGAGCTGCGACATCGCCCGCGCGATGACCGCCTCGACGCCGCGCCCGCCCGGGGCGGACGAGACGGAAGGCCTGCCCGCCGAGCCGGTGTGCTGGCCGGACTGCGGCTGCGCCATCGCCGCCCGGCGGGCCTGCTCCTCCTCTTCGGCCCGCTTCTGCGCCTGCCAGTCCTCATACCGCTGGCGCTGGCCCTCCAGCCCGCTGACCCGGGACTGGGCTTCGTAGAGCCGCCTTTCGACGTCGGCCTTCTCGGCTTCGAGCCGCCCGTTGGCCGCTTCCTGGCCCTGCTGGGCGCGCACGGCCTCGTCCTGCGCGGCGTCGGCGGTGCTCTTGGCCCGTTCGGCGGCGGCCTGCTTCTCGCGGGCGACCTCGAGCTTCTTGCGTGCCTCGGCGTCCTTGTTCGACTTGTCGGTCTGCGCGCGCTGCATGCCCTCCAGCGCGTCGACCCGGCTGCCACCGACGGCTTCGAGCAGCTGGGCGCGGGCGAGCAGGTCCTTCGGGCTGGTCGAGCCGAGGTAGGCCGAGACCGAGCCGATCGTGCTGCCCTGCTGGTAGCTGGCGCCGACGAACCGGTCGAGGTCCGCCCTGGCCCGCTCCACCTCGGCCGCGGCGGCACCGGCCTCGGCACCGGCCGATTCGGCGTCCCGCTGGGCCGCGCCGGCTTCGTCCCGCGCTGTCTCCATGTCGACGCGGGCCTTGTTCGCGTCCTCCAGCTTCAGCTCGACGTCGGCCTGCAGCTCGCCCAGCTTGGCTTCGGCCTCGGCGAGCTGGTTGGTCAGCTTGCCGACCTCACCGGCCCTGGCGTCGGCGTCCCGTCGGCTGCCGCCGAGTTCGGCGTCGCTGGGGTTCGGCGGCGGTGGCGGCACGGCCACCGCGGTCCCCGTCGCACCGAGCAGCAGCACCAGGATGAGGGCACCGAGAGTGACCCGGGCCGCCCGCACCCGCTCACCGCACTTCACACGCTCCACCTCCGACCGTCCTCAACCGACACCCGCTGACCTGCGGTGATGCAGGCAACCAGCAGCACTGTGCCACCCGAGCCCCAGGTTGACCACCAGTCACACGCGAAACTGCGGGCTCACCGATCACAAACCGCCCGATCCGGGGATGAACCCAGCGCCGCGGCCGCGCGTCCAAGAGCCGCAGCGATCCCGGAGCCCGAGGAGACCACCCGTGCCGAACCGCTCGACGGCCACCAAGGTGCTGGCCGCCACCGCCGCGACCGGCCTGGTGCTCGCCGTGGTGGGCAGCTTCCTCAGCTGGTTCCGGTCCGGCTCGGTGAACCGCAGCAGCTACCAGCTGGTCGGCCTGATCGACCGGTTCGGCCTGACCGAGAACGCCTTCGTCCTGCTCGCGCTGCGGGTGTGGATCGTGGTGCCGCTGCTGGCCGCCGCCGCGATCGCCATGCTGGTGCTCGGGCTGACCAGGACCGGGGCGGCGCTCACCGTGGTGCTGGCGGTATTCGTGGGAACCGCGGCGGGGTTCGCCGCCGTCCAAGGCGGTGACGAGGGCGGGCCCATCGGCGTAACACCGCTGGGACCTGTCACGACTACCATCGGCACGCTGGTCGCCGTCATCGGGGCGCTCGGCGCGGTCGTCACGGCCGCGGCGGGCCGGCGCCAGGCACAGGAGAATCGAGGGGTCTCGTGACCAGTCCAGAACAGGGCGGCCAGTGGCCGCAGCACGGTGGCGGAGGGCAGGGCGGTCAGGAGCACCCGCAGCAGTACCCGCCGACGGCGCAGCAGTACTACCCGCAGACCGGCCAGCAGCCCCACTACGCGCCGCAGGCCGGTGAGCAGCAGTACTACGCCCCGCACACCGGGCCGCAGTACACCCAGGAGCAGTACCAGCAGTACTACGCGCAGCAGCAGCCCAGCGGGGGCTACCCGGTCCCGCCGGCCGGCGGGACCGGGGGTCCCGGCGCGCCGAAGAGCCGCAAGGGCCTGCTCATCGGCCTGGTGATCGCGCTGGTGGTGGCCGTGGGCGGCGGGGTCACCTGGTTCGCCCTGTCGCAGAGTTCGTCCGGCGGCGCGGAGACGCCGACGCTGGCCGCGCAGAACCTGGCCAACACCATCGGCTCCGGCGACGTGGTCGGCCTGCTCAGCACGCTGGCCCCGGCCGAGGCCGCGCTGTTCACCGACCCGATCGAAGAGGTGGCCGCCGAGCTCAAGCGGCTGGAGATCGTCCGCCCGGAGGCCGACCCCAAGGCGCTGTCCGGCATGGAGATCAAAACCGAGGGCCTGGTCTTCGACGAGAGCCAGGCGCAGCAGGTCAACGACCACGTGACCATCACCAAGCTGACCGCGGGCAAGATCACCGTCACCGCCGACTTCACGAAGATCCCGCTGACCAAGGAGTTCCTCGACGCCGCGGAGATCTCGGACGACCTGCCCTCCGGCCCGGAGACCGAGACCGTCGACATCGCCGAAGAGGTCCGCAAGAACAAGGGTGAGCCGGTGCGGATCGCCACGGTGAAGGTCGACGACGCCTGGTACCCCAGCCTGCTCTACACGATCGCCGACTACGCGCTGCTGGAGGAGAAGACGGCGTGGCCCGCCCAGGGCATCGCGGCCAACGGCGCGGGCAGCTCGAACGACGCGGTCAAGGAAATGCTGCAGGCCGCGCTCGACGCCGACATCAAGCGGGTGCTCGAACTGCTGCCGCCGGACGAGATGGGCGCGCTGCAGGACGCCGGTCCGGCCATCCTCGAAGCCGCGGACCGGGAGGAGCCCAGCGGCGCGAAGGTGCTGAAGCTGGAGACCGAGAGCAGCAGCGTCGGCGGCGGCACCCGCGCCACGCTGACCGCACTGGAGCTGCAGGGCCCCGACGGTGAGGACTTCAAGCTGAGCAAGGACGCCGACTGCTACTCGGTGACCATGGAGGGCCGCACCGAGCGGATGTGCGCCTCGGAACTGGCCGACCTGATCGAGAGCGAGGCCGACGGCTCCCTGCCGCCCGCGGTCAAGCAGGCGCTGACCAGCCTCGGCACCGGGATCCTCAAGCAGGGCGTCGGCGTGATCACCACCGAGGTCTCCGGCAAGCACTACGTCAGCCCGATCCGCACGCTGAGCGAGCAGGGCATGACGGTGCTGCGCAGCCTCCAGCCGGAGGACATCAAGGCGCTGATGGCGCTGGCCGACTGACCGGTCCCGGACCAGGCCCCCGCGAGCTCGCGGGGGCCTTTTTCGCGTGCGACCGGCGTGGCGGCTTGAACTGAAAAAAGGACAAGCGTACTGTTTGTACCGGACACCGATGCCAGCCTGCCGCTGCGGGCGTGGCGGCGGTACGCAAGACTCGGCGGTGGTCGGCCCGAACGACCGCACCCGAACACACCGAACTGACCCGGGACGACTTTCCACAGGTCCGTCCATGCCCATGGAGTTAGACGTGACTGCACCAGCCAGCAAGGACAGCTTCGGCGCGCGTGACACGCTGAAGGTCGGCGACGCCTCGTACGAGATCTTCCGCCTGGACAAGGTCGACGGCTCGAAGCGCCTGCCCTACAGCCTGAAGGTTCTCCTGGAGAACCTGCTCCGCACCGAGGACGGCGCGAACATCACCGCCGACCACATCCGGGCGCTCGGCGGCTGGGACGCGAAGGCGGATCCGTCGACGGAGATCCAGTTCACCCCCGCCCGCGTGATCATGCAGGACTTCACCGGCGTGCCCTGCGTGGTGGACCTGGCCACCATGCGCGAGGCGGTGACCGAGCTCGGCGGCGACCCCGACAAGGTGAACCCGCTCGCCCCGGCCGAGCTGGTGATCGACCACTCGGTGATCATCGACGTGTTCGGCACCGCGGACGCCTTCGAGCGCAACGTGGAGTTCGAGTACGGCCGCAACAAGGAGCGCTACCAGTTCCTGCGCTGGGGCCAGGGCGCCTTCGACGAGTTCAAGGTGGTGCCGCCGGGCACCGGCATCGTGCACCAGGTCAACATCGAGCACCTGGCGCGCACGGTGATGGCCCGCAACGGCCAGGCCTACCCCGACTCGTGCGTTGGCACCGACTCGCACACCACCATGGTCAACGGCCTGGGCGTGCTGGGCTGGGGCGTCGGCGGCATCGAGGCCGAGGCGGCCATGCTCGGCCAGCCGGTCTCCATGCTCATCCCGCGCGTGGTCGGCTTCAAGCTGACCGGGGAGATCCCGGCCGGGGTGACCGCCACCGACGTGGTGCTCACCATCACCGAGATGCTGCGCCGCCACGGCGTGGTCGGCAAGTTCGTCGAGTTCTACGGCGAGAGCGTGGGCGAGGTGCCGCTGGCCAACCGCGCCACCATCGGCAACATGAGCCCGGAGTTCGGCTCCACCGCGGCGATCTTCCCGATCGACGCGGAGACCGTGCGCTACCTGAAGCTGACCGGCCGCTCGGCCGAGCAGGTCGCGCTGGTCGAGGCGTACGCCAAGGAGCAGGGCCTCTGGCACGACCCGTCGCACGAGGCGGAGTACTCGGAGTACCTCGAGCTGGACCTGTCCACCGTGGTGCCCTCGATCGCCGGCCCGAAGCGCCCGCAGGACCGCATCGAGCTGACCGACGCGAAGTCCTCCTTCCGCAAGTCGGTGCACGACTACGTCGACGGCGAGCAGCCCACCCCGCACACCAACGTGGACGAGGCGGTCGAGGAGTCCTTCCCGGCCAGCGACCCGGTGGCGCTGTCGTTCGCCGACGAGGACGCGGAAACCCTGGTCTCGGCGGCGAACGGCGCGACCGGCCGCCCGAGCAAGCCGGTGCGGGTCAAGTCCGAAGACCGCGGTGAGTTCGTGCTCGACCACGGCGCCGTGGTGATCGCCTCGATCACCTCCTGCACCAACACCTCCAACCCGTCGGTGATGCTGGGCGCGGCCCTGCTCGCCCGCAACGCGGTGGAGAAGGGCCTGACCGTCAAGCCGTGGGTGAAGACCTCGATGGCGCCGGGTTCGCAGGTGGTCACCGACTACTACGAGAAGGCCGGGCTCTGGCCGTACCTGGAGAAGCTGGGCTACCACCTGGTCGGCTACGGCTGCACCACCTGCATCGGCAACTCGGGCCCGCTGCCGGAGGACATCTCCGCCGCGGTCAACGAGAACGACCTGACCGTGGTCTCGGTGCTCTCGGGCAACCGGAACTTCGAGGGCCGGATCAACCCGGACGTGAAGATGAACTACCTGGCGTCGCCGCCGCTGGTGATCGCCTACGCGCTCGCGGGCACGATGGACTTCGACTTCGAGTCGCAGCCGCTGGGCACCGACGGTGACGGCAACGACGTGTTCCTCAAGGACATCTGGCCGTCGTCGCAGGAGATCCAGGAGACCATCGACTCGGCGATCACCCAGGAGATGTTCACCAAGGACTACGCCGACGTGTTCGACGGCGGGGACCGCTGGAAGTCGCTGCCCACCCCCGAGGGCAAGACCTTCGACTGGGACCCGCAGTCCACCTACGTGCGGAAGCCGCCGTACTTCGAGGGCATGGCCGCCGAGCCCACCCCGGTCGCCGACATCACCGGCGCCCGCGTGCTGGCGAAGCTGGGCGACTCGGTGACCACCGACCACATCTCCCCGGCCGGGGCGATCAAGCCGGGCACCCCGGCGGCGCAGTACCTGACCGAGCACGGCGTGGAGAAGAAGGACTTCAACTCCTACGGTTCCCGGCGCGGCAACCACGAGGTGATGATCCGCGGCACCTTCGCCAACATCCGCCTGCGCAACCAGCTGCTGGACGACGTGCAGGGCGGCTACACCCGCGACTTCACCCAGGAGGGCGGGCCGCAGTCGTTCATCTACGACGCCGCGCAGAACTACGCGGCGGCGGGCACCCCGCTGGTCGTGCTGGGCGGCAAGGAGTACGGCTCCGGTTCCTCACGCGACTGGGCGGCCAAGGGCACCTCGCTGCTGGGCGTGCGCGCGGTGATCACCGAGTCGTTCGAGCGCATCCACCGGTCGAACCTGATCGGCATGGGCGTGATCCCGCTGCAGTTCCCCGAAGGCGAGTCGGCCGCTTCGCTGCACCTGGACGGCACGGAGACCTTCGACATCACCGGCATCACCAAGCTCAACGACGGTGAGACCCCGCGCACGGTGCACGTCACCGCCACGAAGGAGGACGGCACCAAGGTGGAGTTCGACGCGGTCGTGCGCATCGACACCCCCGGTGAGGCCGACTACTACCGCAACGGCGGCATCCTGCAGTACGTGCTGCGCAAGATGACCGCCTGAGCCACCCGGTCAACGCCACGGCGCCCCGCCACGACCCCCGTGGCGGGGCGCCGTTTTCGTCACCGCCCACAACGGGAACCCAGCCACCCAGACCCCCCGCCCCACTCCGATCCGCAGCCAAAACACGGTGAAGACCCCGATGTCAAGGCATCTTTCCCGCCTTGACATCGGGGTCTTCACCGTAGTCACACCAAAAAAGCGGGGTGGCCCCCCGGCCGACCCAACCAATCAAGCATCATGCCCCGGCATCGGGAACACCGCCTGGGCAACAGCTCCCGAATGCGCCGGGTCAGCCACGGTCAACCCGTTCCAATGCACCCGCGCCGCCTCGAATTCATCGGTCAACCCCGGCTGCTTGACCAGGGCGATGTCGGTCAGCTTGACGTCGCTCTTGCCCGCGCTGCGCCGCCAGCCCCAGGAAACCACCGCCAGGTACCGGTTCTTCGGACCGGCGGTGGACTGGTACTGCAGCAGGATCGCGGTCTGGAACTCCATGCCGAGCATCGAATGCGCCAGCGGCACCCCGGGGTTGTCGCGCAGGGTCGCGCGATTCTGCCCGGCCGGCGCCTTCCAGTCGACCATCACCAGCGCGTTCCCGGTGGTCTGCTCGCGCTTTTCGGTGAAGAACGGAATGGCCTCGCTCAGCCGTTGCTGCGAATAGCGGTAGTCCAGGCTGGTCAGCACGCCGGTGGCCGGGCAGCTGCCGCCGGTGACCAGGGCGTCGACCGCCAGTTGTTCCTGGTAGTCCTTGGCCACGCCCTGGTCCGGCGGGCTGCCCAGTTCGGCCGCCCGGCCGGCCGCGATGGCCCGGTAACCCTCGCTGACCGGCTTCTTGGTGATCAGGTCGACGTCGATCGCCCACCCGGCGTGCGGGCCGGAAGGCACGCAACGCTCGGCGTAACCGATGTTCCCCTGCTTCGCCTGTTCCCCGTCCCCCGGACCGCCCGGCGACTGGTTGATTTCCTTCACCATCTGCACCAGGTGGAAAATCGCTTTCGTGCCGGGCTGGTAATCGGCGACCACCTTCTTGATCTTGAACGCGGCCGGCTGGAATTCCAGGGAGATCTTCGCCCCCACGTTGCCGTCGGCCACGGCGGGCTCGAAGCGCTGGGAGTAAACGCTCCCGGTGTCGATCTGCAACTCGGACATCTGCTTTTCCCCTTCGAGCGACGGAGACAAAATCGTCCCACCCGCGTGCGTGGCCCACGCTCGGCCGTTGGGGTGAGGATTCTCAGTGCCCGAGCGCCGTCAGCTCGCCGCGAGCACCGGATCGAAGGGCGCGACGTCCGGCTGGAACACCTGCCCGGGCGCGGGTGCGGTCAGGTTGATCAGGTAGTCGGCGGTCAGCTCGTCCACCCCCTGCGAGTCACCGAGGATGCAGTGGCCGAAGGCGTCGACCGAGACCAGGCGCGCGTTGCCCAGTTGCGAAGCCATCCGCTTGGAGAACTCGTACTGGGTGGCCGGGTCGTAGTAGTTGCCGACGAGCAGCACCGGGGTCGCGGTCTTCGCGTGCCACGGCCCGGCGTAGACGTCCTCCTCACCCGGCCAGACCGGGCAGCCCGCCGCGTCGGAGAACGCCTGCATCCGGCCGAAGGTGCGTGACTCCGCCTCCCACTGCACGGCGATCTGGGGCAGCTTGCTCTGCTTGTGCCAGAACGGTTTGTCCGAGCAGTTCACACCGAAGTACGAGTCGTCGGCGGTGTACGGGGTGTCCGGCCGCACGTCGTACCGCTGCCGTTTCGCCGGGTCGGTCAACGTGGGCAGGTCGGCCGCCGCCACCACCTTCGCGGCCGGTGGGTGCAGCACCTCGTAGACCGACTGCAGTTCCTCGCCGAGCGCGGGGAACTCGGAGAAGTTGTACAGCGCGCTGCCGACGCCGTCGGTGAAGTCGTGGATGGTGAGCTGCCCGCCACCCGGCAGCGGGATCGGCTGCCCGCGCAGGTGCTCACGGATTTCGTCGAACTTCTGCCGTGGGTTCCCCGGGCTGAACGCGCACTCCGGCCCCACCTCCCGGCATTCGGCGAGGAAGGCGTCCAGGGAGATTTCGAAGCCGCGGGCCCGTTCGCGGTCGTACTGCAGACCGTTGCTGGTGCGCAGTTTCGGGTCCACGTTGCCGTCGAGCACCAGCGCCCGCGAAGCCTTCGGGAACATGTTCGCGTAGGTGGCGCCGATCAGCGTGCCGTAGGAGAAGCCGACGTAGGTCAGCTTCTGGTCCCCGGCCGCGGCGCGGAGCAGGTCGAGGTCGCGGACCACGTCCTTGGTCGACATGTGGTCGAGCAGGCTGCCCGCGTTGCGGTCGCAGAACCCGGCGTAGTCGCGGTAGGCGGCCAGCGAGTCGGCCATCTCGGTGCGGGTGATCGGCACGACCACCTGCTTGGCGAACACCTCGGCCGCGTCCTCGGCGGTGGTGAAGCAGCGCAGCGGATTGCTGCTGCCCACCCCGCGCGGATCGAAGCCGACCAGGTCGAACCGGTCCAGCACCGACGGCTCCAGGTAGCGGTCCGCGCTGATCGGCATGCGCAGGCCGGGACCGCCCGGCCCGCCGGGGTTCAGGAACAGCGAGCCGATCTTCGCGGCGGGCTGGCGGGCGTGCCGCCGCAGCAGTGCGATGTCGATGGTGCCGAGCGCGGCGTTGTCGTGGTCGATCGGCACCCGGTACCGCGCGCAGCTGAAGTTCTGGTGCTGTTCCGGGGGCACCCCGGTCAGCGTCGAGGCCGGGCACGCCACCCAGCTGATCGGCGCGGTGGCGCCCACCGCCGCCGGTTCGGGTGCCCGCACCGGTGCGGCACCGGCGGTCGCGGGCAGCCCGGCCGCCACCAACCCCGCCACCACCACACCGGCGAGCACCTGTCTGCGCACCGGCCCTCCCGTGGATTCGAACACGAGTCCTCCCTTCGCCGTCTTTCGCGAGCGGAGAATGGCACGGGAGGGACCGGCGCGTCGCCGTCCGAATCGGCTAATTCACTTCCTGTCCGCCTGCGCCAGCGTGAGGCTGAACAGGCCCTCGGCGTCGGTCCACCGGCCGGCCACGGTGAACCCGGCCGCCGCCAGTTCCCCGGCGAGGCCGTCCGGCCGGAACTTCGCCGAGATCTCGGTGCGGACGTGCTCCCCGGCGGCGAACCGCACTTCGAGGTCGGCGCCGGGGATCCGGACGACCTGCGCTTCCCCGGCCCGCAACCACATTTCGATCCACTCGGCCTCGGCGTCCCAGTGCGCCACGTGCTCGAAGGCGTCCACGTCGAAGTCCGCGCCGAGCCGCTCGTTGATCACCCGCAGCACGTTGCGGTTGAACTCGGCGGTCACGCCGGCGGCGTCGTCGTAGGCGCGGACCAGCCGCTCGGGGTCCTTCACCAGGTCGGCACCGAGCAGCAGCCACTCCCCCGGCTCCAGCACCTCGCGCACCGACCGCAGGAACTGCGCGCGTTCGGCGGGCAGGAAGTTGCCGATGGTGCCGCCGAGGAAGGCCACCACGCGGGGCGGCCCGCCCGGCAGCAGGTCCAGGTGCTCGGTGAAGTCGCCGACCACCCCGCGCACGTCCAGCCCCGGGTACTCGGCGGCGATGGCCTCGGTCGCTTCGGCCAGCGCCGCTCCCGAAACGTCCAGCGGCACGAAGGAGGCCAGCGTGCCGTGCGCGGTCAGCGCGTCGAGCAGCAGCCGGGTCTTCTCACTCGACCCGGATCCCAGCTCGACCAGGGTGCGCGCGCCGGTGGCCCGCGCGATCGCCGGGGCTTCACGGGTGAGGATCTCCCGTTCGGCCCGGGTCGGGTAGTACTCCGGCAGCGCGGTGATCTTCTCGAACAGCTCGCTGCCGGTGGCGTCGTAGAACCACTTGGGCGGCAACCACTTCCGCGTGGCGGTCAGCCCGGCGCGCACGTCGGCGCGCAGCGCTTCGGTGACGTCGACCGGGCTGTGGTGCTCGGTGAGATCGGGTTCGCTCATGGCGGGTTCTTCGCTCCTCAACGGGGGATCGGGGTGATCTCGACCGCACGGCCGCGGACGGTGATCGCGTGCCGGTCGGGGACCGGGGTCCAGCCCGGCCGGTCGTCACAGGGTTCGGAGGCGACCACCACTCCGGTTCCGGTGACCAGGTAGGACAGTGCGTGTGTCCACGCGGTACCGACGAGCACCTCGCCGTCGGTCAGCAGCAGGTTCAGCCGGGACCCGGGGGCGGCCGCCTCGACTTCGGCGACCAGTCCGGTCACCGCGCCGACCGGTTCGGCACCGGCTCGCAGGCGGGCGCTGAGCAGGGCCCACAGCAGCACCGAATCGGTCGGCGCCGGCAACCGGAGCAGCTCGGCCACCGGCAGCCGTTCCGCCAGCGGCACCACCGAATCCGGCCAGCCCGGCACCAGTCCGTTGTGGCTGAACAGCCACGGCCCGTCGCCGAACGGCGCGCAGGCCGCCTCCCCCACCGGCATCCCGGTGGTGCCGTTGCGCACCGCGGCGACGAACGCCCCGGTGCGCAACGACCCGGCCAGCGACCGCAGCCCCTCATCGGTCCACAGTGGAGCGTGTCGGCGGTAGCGGAGCGGCTCGGCGGCCGCTCCGTACCAGCCGAGGCCGAAGCCGTCCGCGTTCACCGTGCCGCCGCCCCGCATGTCGGCCGGGGCGTACGACTGGTGCAGCAGCGAATGCGGTGCTCCGAACACCAGCTCCGCGGGTGAGCAGGGCTCACCGAGGTAACCCAGGTGGCGGCACATCCGGGGCTCAGGCCCGTTCGCCGTCGGTCAGGTCCCTGGCACACCGGAACCCGGAGAAGATCTGCCGCCGGATCGGGTAGTCCCAGTTGCGGAAGGTGCCGCGGACGGCCGCGGCGTCGGTGCCGAACGAGCCACCCCGCAGCACCTTGTACTCGGGCCCGAAGAACACCTCGGAGTACTCCCGGTACGGGAACGCGCGGAAGCCCGGGTAACCGTGGAAGTCGGTGCTCGTCCACTCCCAGACGTCGCCGATGAGCTGGTGCACGCCCAGTGGCGAGGCACCGGCCGGGTACGCGCCGACCGGGGCCGGGCGCAGGTGCCGCTGCCCGAGGTTCGCGTGCTCGGCGGTGGGCTCGTCGTCGCCCCAGGGGAACCGGCGCGAGCGGCCGGACGCCGGGTCGAACCGGGCGGCCTTCTCCCATTCGGCCTCGGTCGGCAGCCGCCTGCCCGCCCAGGCCGCGTACGCGGCGGCCTCGTGGTAGGACACGTGCACCACCGGCTCGTCGGCCGGGATCCGCTCGTGCACCCCGAACCGGACGCGCCACCACTGGTCGCCTTCACGACGCCAGAACCGCGGCGCGACGATGTTGTGCTCGGTGCGGTACGCCCAGCCTTCCTCGCTCCACCAGCGCGGGTCGGTGTACCCGCCGCCGTCGAGGAATTCCAGGTACGCGCCGTTGGTGACCGGCGTGGTGTCGATGGCGAAGCCGTCGACGTGGATCTCGTGTGCGGGCCGTTCGTTGTCCAGCGCCCACGGCTCGGCCGTGGTGCCCATGACGAACGCCCCGGCCGGGACCACCACCTCGGCGGGCAGCGCGCCGGTGCGGCGGGCGGGCGGCGGCGGGGCGTGCAGCACCGGTTCCCCGCGCCGGAGCTGGTGGGTGGCCAGCATGGTCTCGTCGTGCTGCTGCTCGTGCTGGGTGATCATGCCGAAGGCGAACGCGTTGCGCTGCAGGGCGTCCCCGTCGTCGAGCGGGGCCCGCTCCAGCACGTCGAAGGACTTGTCGCGGACTTCGCGGACGTAGGCGCGGGCGTCGGCCGGGCCGAGCAGCGGCAGGCTGGGGCGATCGGCTCGCGCGTGCTGGAAGGCGTCGTAGATCTCGTCGAGGTCGGGGCGCAGCGGCTCACGGCCGCCCACGTCGCGGACCAGCCAGAGTTCTTCCTGGCTGCCGATGTGCGCGAGGTCCCAGACCAGCGGTGACATCAGCTTGGAGTGCTGGCGCACCAGGTCTTCATCGTCGACGGCGTCGGTCAGTGCGGTGCTGCGGGCCCTGGCCCTGGTGAGGGCTTCGGCGGTGTGGGCACGCAGGTCCTGCGGGCTCAGGTCGCGCAACGGGTTGTTCTCCGCGTTCAAGGATGGCACAGAAGCCACGGTGGGTCACACCCCTCCCTTGGTGCCGAGCGAAGCTCGGTGCTGCACGGCGCGGGTGATCCGCTCGATCACCGCGGGCGCCAGGCCGGTCGCGCCGAGCACGGCGCAACCGAGGTCGGCCACGGCACGGGCGGCCGCGGCGATGGCCGGGTCGGCGAGCCCGCGGCTGGCCGCGGTCTCCCAGGCACCGGCGACGGGTTCGCACAGCTCACGCACCCTGTCCACAGTGGATGGGTGGGCGAGCAGGGCGACGAGCAGGGCGGTGGCGTCGAGCCAGCCCCGCGGTGGTTGCGCGTCCAGGTACCGGATCTCCAGGTAACCCTGCGGGCGCACCGGGGTGAACACGGTGGTGAGGTGGTAGTCCAGGTCGGCCACCGTCGGCGGGCCGAACACGCCCGCTTCACCCCGGCCTTCGATCCAGTCGGCGAAGGTGAAGCGCACCGGCGCGTCCCAGGGACCGTCGCGCCGGGGCAGCACCATCACCGGGGTGTCCATCATCCGCCTGCCCCAGTCCGCCGGCGGGTCGGGCGTGGCGGTGGCGGCGAAGGTGCGGGCCGGTTCGGTGGCCATCACCGCCAGCCAGCGGGCCGAGGCGAAACCGGTCTCCCGTCCCGCGTGCCTGCCGGAGTTGGCGAACAGGGCCAGCAGCACCGGGCCCGCCTCGTGCACCGCGGCCCAGCGCGCGGGCAGGTCCCCCGCCTCGCCGGTGTCCACGCAGACCTGCAGCCCGGCCGTGCTGCACATCATCGTGGCGCCACCGGGGCCGCCGGGCGCGAACCGGCGTTCCATCGCGGCGTAGCGGGGGGTCTGCAGCAGCCGCCGGGGCGGGCGGTGGGCGTCGATGCCCGTGGTGCCCAGTTCCAGCCCGGAGCGGGCGAGCAGTTCGGTGAGGTGGGCCAGATCGGCGTCGACGACGCCGGACAGCTCGGCCAGTGAGCTCCGCGGGAGGGCCGAGATCTCCACTTGGCCGCCGGGTTCGAGGCTGACCGGCGAGCCGCCCGGCAGCGGTTCGGCCGGGCTGCCGGGGTCGAGCGTGGCCGGGGCGTGCGGGCCGAGTGCCGTGGCCAGCACCCCGGGGTCGAGCGGACGGGACGGGTCGTCCCGGTGGTGCACTGTGTACTCGAGTTCCACCCCGAGCAATCTCGGCGGGCCGTGCTTGAAGCACACCGACGCGACGTACGCCTCGCCCTCCGCGCGGTCGGAAACCACCCGCGCGGCGAGATTACCCGTTGCGGGAGAAGGAAAATCTCTGACCTTTGCCATGCCACCTCCAGTTCCTGCGACCAGGGGATCACCAGGATTCGGACGCTACACGCGGGGTCCGACAATCGCAGCCGCCTTCCCACGGGGCGGCCTCGAAGCGGCCCGGAGCACCCCGGCGAAACCGGCAGGAGAACCGCCCGAAGACCGCGTATCCGGCGCGTCCGTTAGGCCGTTCGAGCGAATCCTTACGGAAGTGTGGTCTCGGTGGCCAGGCCGAGTTCGGCCGCCGCCGCCCGCACCGCGTGGATGACCAGCTGCATCGACGGCCGCCGCAGCGCCGTGGTGCGGTAGGCGATGGACACCGTGCGCATCAGCGGGCTCGCCAGCGGAACGGTGTCCACGCCGGACGGGCGCTGCCGCAGCGCGAGGTCGGAAACCAGGGTGACGCCCAGGCCCATGGCCACCATCGCCATCGCGGTGGACTGCTCCTCCACCTCGTGGTCGATCTTCGGCTCGAAGCCGTGGCGCTGGCAGGCGACCCGCATGGCCCGGCCGAAGTGGCTCTTCGGGCTGGCCAGGATCCACGGCTGGTCGGCCAGCTCCAGCAGCGAGACGCTGCCGGCGGGCACGGTGCCCGCCGGCACCGCGGCGTGCAGCCGTTCCACCGCCACCACGGCCCGCTCCAGCCCGGGGTCCCACGGCATCGGCGCGTCCGAGTAGTCGATCACGAACGAGAAGTCGAGCGAGCCGTCACGGACCGCGTCCGCCGTCTCCTCCGGCGCCAGTTCCCTGGTCCGCACCTTGATGCCGGGGTGGTCGGCGGCCAGCGCGGTCAGCGCGTGCGGCAGCAGCCCCGAGGCCACCGACGCCCACACCCCGGCGGTCAGCCGGACCGTCACGGACTCCTGTGCTTCCTCCAGTGCCAGTGCCGCCCGCTCCACCGCGCCGAGGATCTCCTCGGCGTGCGAGGTGAGCAGCTTGCCCAGTTCGGTCAGCTGCACCCGCCTGCCGAGCCGTTCGAACAGCTTGGCGCCGACGTCCCGTTCGAGCTGGGCGAGCTGCTGGGACACCGCCGAAGCGGTGTAGTGCAGGGCTCCGGCGGCCGCGGTGACGGTGCCCCGCCGGTCCAGCTCCCGGAGCATCCGCAGCCGTTGCAACGAAAACTCCATACACAAACCCTAAACAAAACCGTGCACGATCCTTAACTGGACGCGTGGGCGGCGCGGGCTCACCCTGGACCAGGTAAACCGCAACGCGGTCCCGCTCCAGCCCGGTCCGCTTCGGACCACGCTCCCGTCCTCCTGCCACGCCGGTGGAGTACCTCACCCCAGTACGAGGCCAAACCGGCGGGCTCGGTGGTGCGCGCGGAAAACCTGGCACGGACCGCTCGAGCCGAAGCTTGGAGGTGGGTCGAGTGAACACCCAGAACAGCACCGAACCCCTGCTCAGGTTGACCTGGACGGACCCGGTCACCGGCACCCGCGGGTTCCTCGTCGTGCACACGCTCGTCTCCGGGCTCGCCACCGGCGGCACGCGGATGCGCCCCGGCTGCACCATGACCGAGGTGGAGGACCTGGCCAGGGGCATGGCCAACAAGACGGCCACGTTCAACCTGCCGGTCGGCGGCGCCAAGGGCGGCATCGACTTCGACCCGAAGGACCCGCGTGCCTTCGACGTGCTCAGCCGGTTCTGCTCGGCGATGCGGCCGTGGCTCGACGCGCACTGGGTGACCGCCGAGGACCTCGGCGTGCCGCAGCACCTGATCGACGAGGTGTTCGCGGGCCTCGGCCTCGAGCAGTCCTACCACGCGGCCATCTCGCGTTCGGCCGACCCGGCGCGCACGCTGCGCCGCGTGCAGGCCGGGCTCAACGCCCCGGTGCCGGGTGGCTTGCTGCTCGGTGACGTGGTCGGCGGTTACGGCGTCGCGCAGTCCTGCCTCGGGGTCGCCGCGGCGTGGGCGTGGGACCCGGCCGAGACCACCGTGGCCATCCAGGGCATCGGCACCATGGGCGGGGGCGCGGCCTGGTACCTGCACGAAGCGGGTATGCGGGTGACCGCGGTCGCCGACGCAGCCGGCACCCTGTACCACCCGGCCGGCCTGGACGTCCCGGCGTTGCTGGACCTGCGTGACGCCTACGGGGAGATCGACCGCGACCAGGTGCCGCCGGAGGTGCAGCGGTTGCCGAGGGACGCGGTGCTCGGCATCGAGGCCGACATCTTCGTGCCCGCCGCGATCTCGTACGCCATCACCGAAGACAACGTGGAACAGGTGGCGGCGAAGGTGGTCGTCGAAGCGGCCAACGCCGCCACCACCGAGGGCGCCGAGGCCACCCTGGTGCTGGCCGGCATTCCGGTGATCCCGGACTTCGTGGCCAACGCCGGTGCCGCGGCGTGGGCGTGGTGGCTGCTGCTCGGTGAGGTCGGCGCGGACCCGGCGGACTCGTTCCAACGGCTGCGCACCGAGATGCAGTCGAAGGTGGCGCTGCTGCTGGCGCAGTGGAACGCCGACCGGCGGCCGCCGCGTGAAGCCGGGTGGGAGCTGGCGGCGGCGAACCGGGTGGAGCGGGCCGCCACCGAGCACCTGGCGCCCGCCCTGACCATTCCCTAGTACTCGGCGGGCTGGGGGTTCACCTGGGTCGGCGGCAGGTGGACCCCGGTCCGCTGGGCCAAGCCGGAGGCGAGGTGCCGCAGGGCGCCGGCGAGCGCGGCCGGGGTCGCCGGAGCCAGGTGGACCTCCGCTTCGGGGCCGTCCCCGGCGGTGTAGTTGAGGTAGCGGCCCCAGTCGGTGTCGGCGTAGTGCAGCGGGTGCTCCACCCGGGTGTAGCGCCCGACCTCGTCCCGCCTGCCCGCGTACAGCTCCCCGGTGCCGTGCACCGGCCGCTGGACCACCTTCACCACGTCCGCGATCGCCGGCGGCAGCACCCGGCCCTGTGCCTTGCCCCGCGCGGCGTCCTCGAAGTCCCGCACCCGCACCGTCTGCGACCGCCCGCCACCCGCGTACAGCTCGGGCAGGCCGGCGACCAGCGCCTCGGGCAGTTCGTGCTGGCTGACCTCGCGAACGGTCACCCAGTCGCCCGAACGCACGGCGAGCACCCCGAGCATGCCGCGGGAAGCCGCGAGCAGGCCGATGGTCTCGTCGCCGCGCGTCGCCCAGCCGTAGAACTCCACCGAAGCCGAGGTCAGCAGCGGCAGCAGGTCCAGGAACTCCACTCTGGTCCGGCCGGTGTGGTCGAGCAGCCCCGCTTCGGCGAGCGCCTCGCCGAGCTGCCGGGACCGCTCGTCGCGTTCGCGTTCCGGGTACCAGACCGGCTGCGGTTGCAGGGTGATGTGGAGCTGCCCGGCCCGTTCCCGCTCGACCAGTGCCGCCAGCGCGGCGACCGGCACCACCGTCGGTGCGCTCACTCCCCGATCACCGGGGGCATGGTGCGCTCGTCGGTGCCGAACAACGCGTCGGGATCGGCTTCGACCAGCCAGCTCGGCCGCTGGTGCTCCTCGTCCTCGCCGCCCTGGCCACGGGCACCGGGCGCGCCGCCCATCGGGCCGCCCGCGGCACCACGGGCCCCGGCTGCCGCCGCCGCGCCACCGCGACCACCCGCTTCCCCGCCGAGCAGGCCGCCGGCGCCGACCCCGCGGCCGGTGCCCAGCGCGTTCCCGCCGCGGGCCGCCGCCTCGCCACCCAGCGCTCCGCCGGGGCCACCGCCGAGCAGCCTGCCCGCGGCGCTGCCGCCCTTCTGCCCGCCGCCGGTGGCCGGATTGCCGGGGCCGGTGTTCGGGTTGCCGGAGCTGCTGGGGTTGCCGGGGTTGTTGAGCAGGCCGACCACGGGATCGCCGGACCCCGGCTTCGAGGCCGGGACCTTCGGCGGCAGCTTGGTGGTGGTGCCGCCCTTGTCCTTGTCCTTGCCGCCCTTGTCACCGCTGGTCGAGGTGCCACCCGTGCCGGTGCCCCCGGTCCCGCTGGTGTCACCGCCGCCGGTGCCGCCGGTACCCCCGGTGCCACCCGTGCCGCCGGTACCTCCCGTGCCGCCGGTGCCACCCGTGCCCCCGGTTGCGCCGGTGCCGTTCGAGCCGCCGGTCCCGCTGGAGCCGGTGGAGTCGTCGATGCCGCGGGAGCCGGTGTCGCTGCCGTTCTTGTCGCCGCCCTGCCACGGTTCCCGCCAGCTCGGCGGGGTCACCGGGCCGGGGCCGTCGGTCTTCAGCTTCACCGAAGCGCCGTCGGAGGTCAGCTGCTGGTAGTCGGTCGGCAGGATCTGCTGGGTGCTCTTGCTGATGTCGCTGTACTGGTCCATCGCGCGGACGTTGTTCTCGTTCGCCGCGTTGTGGGCCTGCATGCCCTTCTGGTAGTCCTCGACGTCGTCGGCGGCCATGAACGGCCCGGCGATCGGGATGGCCGACTTCAGCCCGAGGCTCCAGCCGCTGGGCTTCTCCGGGGCCGGTGGCACCGGCACCACGGTGTTGCTGGTGTGGTCGAAGCCGGACGCCTGCGCCTGCACCGAGGCCGCGGTGATGTCCAGGGGCGCCGCCGTCTCGGCGAAGGCGCGTTCCATCGGCCCGGCCCCGGCGTTCGCCGCGTCGGCCCCGTCACCGGTCCAGGACGCCTTCATCCGCTCCTGCAGCGACTTGATGCCCACGGCCCGGTCCTGGAACGCTTCCGAGAGCTTCTGCACGTGCTCGGCGGTGGTGCGCAGCCGTTCCGCGTCGCCCTGGGTGAAGTTGTCGTAGATCGCCTGACCGTCCATGCCGCCCATCTCAGGCGCCCCCTTTCAGCGTTTCGATCACACCGGCGGCGATCCGCGCCGCGACGTCACAGGACTTCCGCTGGTCGTCGTACCCCTGGTCGGCGACCGAGAAGGTCAGGTCGTCGGCGATGCCGACCACCAGGGAGCAGCGACCGCGTGCTCGCCCGTCGCTCCGATCGGAGAACACGGCCGGGAACCCCGCGACGTCGGGGGCCTCCTCGTAGAAGCCGAGCTGGCCGCTCTCGAAGCCGGTCTTGATGCCCGCCAGGCCGCCGATACCGGATTCCTTGTTCCCGGTCTGGAGTTGCACGGAGAACCCCCGCCCCTCACCGGAAACGATCCAGCCGCAGCTGGGCCCGGCGAGCGCGGCCGCCCCGCCTTCGGTCTTCGCCTCACCGGGATCGGTGTAACCCAGTTCGGTCAGCACCGATCGGGGCACCAGCGCACACGGGTCGCTGAGGTACGCGGAGGCGTCCAGCGTCTCGGGCACCTTGGGCACATCCGCCGCGGGAGCACCCGAAGCGGCCGTGTCCCGGCCGGGTTCCGGGGTCGCCGGGTTCGGCGTGCCGGAGGTCTTCTCCGAACAGCCCGCGGTCGCCAGCACCGCCGCCGCGGCGGCGGCGATCAGGCCGTGTTTGAAGTTCATCTTCGCCAATCGGGAGTCGCTACTGGGCTGGCTTGAGGGCGGCGGCCTTGGCCTCGTCGGCCGCGACGGTCGCTTCCTTCGCCGCCTTGAGCTTCTTGACGTACTCCATGGCGTAGTCACGCATCGAGTCGTTCTGCTGCTGCAGCAGCGTGATCGATTCGAGCCCGGCGTCGACGAAGCCGACGCTGGCCTCGTCGTGCGCGGGCGGGGTGAGACCGAAGATGATCTCCCGGATGGTCTCCCCATCCTTCATGATCTTGTCCAGTTCGGCTTCCCAGAGGCCGATGACGGCTTCGAGTTCTTCGGCGTCCATTTCGAACGAGCCGCCGGCGGCGCCTGGGGCGGGTGGGGGTGCGTCGGCGGCGGGCAAGCTTCCCCAGACCTTCTGCACCGCGGCACTGGCCGCACCACCAACGTCGAACATCCCGCTCTCCCCGAGTCACCGCGTCAGCACCGCAATCGTGCCCTGTGACGCAGCAGACTAGTGGAGGGTTCCGTCCCGCCGCGGGAAATCGGTGATCTTCCCCGGCCGAGTCACAGTACGTACGTACGGATTGCGAAGGCACTACCCCGGGTGACAGGATCGGACGATGCCTCGTGTCAGTCAGGACCACCTCGACGCGCGCCGGCGGCAGATCCTGGACGGCGCTCGCGTGTGCTTCGCGCGCTACGGCTACGAGGGTGCCACGGTCCGCCGCCTGGAGGAAGCGACGAACCTCTCGCGTGGCGCGATCTTCCACCACTTCCGCGACAAGGAATCGCTGTTCCTCGCCCTCGCCGAGGACGACGCGGTCCGCATGGCGCAGGTGGTCGCCGACCAGGGGCTGGTGCAGGTGATGCGCGACCTGCTCAGCGAGGGCAGCGCGCACCCGGCGGACTGGCTCGGCACCCGGCTGGAGCTGTCCCGCCGCCTGCGCACCGACCCCGAGTTCCGCGCGCGCTGGGCCGAGCGCTCCGACCAGCTCACCCAGGCCACCCGCGCCCGCCTGCTGCGCCAGCACGAGGCGGGCAAGCTGCGGGACGACGTGGACGTCGACGTGCTCACCGCCTTCCTGGAACTGGTGCTCGAAGGACTGGTCTCGCACCTGGCCATGGGCCTTCCCGCCGACCACCTGACCCCGGTGCTCGACCTGGTCGAGGAGACCGTGCGCGTGCACCACCGCGACCCTGCGGGCGCCACGCGGCCGTGATGGACTCGGGGCATGGACTTCCTCGACGCACACGCTGAAGCGCTCCGCGGGTTCGACGGCCTCGTCCACCGCATCGGCCGCGACCAGTGGGCCGATCCGACGCCCTGCCGCGAGTGGACGGTCCGCGACCTGCTCGGGCACCTGGTCCACGAACAGCTGTGGGCCCCCGACCTGCTCGACGGCGCCACCGTCGACCAGGTCGGCGACCGCTACGACGGGGACCAGCTGGACGACGACCCGGTCCGCCGCTGGGAGATCGCGTCGAAGGCCGCGCGGCGCGCCTTCGAGCAGACCGGCCGCGAGACCGTGCACGTCTCGGTCGGCGAGATCCCGCTGGAGGACTACGGCTGGCAGATGACCGGCGACCTCGCGGTGCACGGCTGGGACCTCGCGGTCGCCCTCGGCGTGGAGTACCGCATCGACGACGAACTGGCCGAGGACCTGCTCGCCGAACTCGGCCCCCAGGTCTCCGGTTTCGACGGCAGCGGGATCTTCGCCGCCCCGGTGGAAACCGGGCCGGACGCCACCCCGTCGGACCGGCTGGTCGCCCTGCTCGGCCGGGACCCCGGGCTCACCAAGGCGAAGCTGTGAGCAGGGGCATCCGCCGATCACTGGCGCGTTCGGCCCAATCGGCCGGTATCATCAGCGAGACTGACCACTCTTTTTCCGAGGAGAGACTCTTCCGTGCGCGACGCGCCGTCACCTGGTGACAGTACAAAGCCGGGTGGCACACCCGGCTCGCCCGACCCCGCCGGCCCGAGAACCACTCCCGGAGCCCGGTGATGGAAATCCTCCTGTCGATCCTCGGCGTGTTGTTCGTGGTGGTGCTGACCGTCGGCACCGGTCTCGCCGTCGCCGCCGAGTTCTCGCTGACCGCGCTCGAGCGCAGCACCGTCGAGGCCAACGTCCGCCAGGTCGGTGACAAGAAGGCCAAGACGCTGCTGGAAGCCCACCGGACGCTGTCCTTCCAGCTCTCCGGCGCCCAGGTGGCCATCACGCTGACCACGCTGGTCACCGGTTACGTGGCCGAACCGCTGATCGGTGACCTGATCGAGCCGCCGCTGACCGGGCTGGGCCTGCCGCCCGCGGTGGCCGCCGGCACCTCGGTGGTGCTGGCGCTGGTGATCGCCACCTCGCTGTCGATGGTGCTCGGCGAGATGATGCCGAAGAACCTCGCCATCGCCCGGCCGCTGCAGACCGCGCGCGCGGTGGCCGGTTACCACTCGCGCTTCTCCAAGACCTTCAAGTGGCTCATCACGCTGATGAACAACAGCGCGAACTGGGTGGTGCGCAAGTTCGGCGTGGAGCCGCAGGAGGAACTGCGCTCGGCCCGGTCGCCGCAGGAACTGGGCTCGATCGTGCGCTCCAGCGCGGAGAGCGGCACGCTCGACACCGCCACCGCCGAACTGCTCGACAAGTCGCTGCGCTTCGGCGACCGCACGGCCGAGGAGCTGATGACCCCGCGCGTGCAGGTCGAGTCGCTGACCGTGGACCAGTCGATCAGCGACCTGATCGAGCTGTCCCAGCGCACCGGCTTCTCCCGCTTCCCGGTCTACAACTCCGACCTCGACGACGTGCAGGGCGCCGTGCACGTCAAGCAGGCGTTCACCGTGCGCCCGGCCGAGCGCGACACCGTGCGGATCGGCTCGGTGATGCGCCCGGTGCCGACCGTGCCCGAATCGCTGCCGGGGGACGCGCTGCTGAACCGCCTGCGCGACTCGCGGTACCAGCTCGCCATCGTGGTCGACGAGTACGGCGGCACCGCCGGGCTGGTCACCCTGGAGGACGTGGTCGAGGAGATCATCGGCGACGTGCGCGACGAGCACGACGACCGCGAGGAACCGTCGTCGCGGCAGCTCGGCGCGGACAGCT
Source organism: Amycolatopsis sp. NPDC045836 (assembly GCF_056431745.1). NCBI lineage: Bacteria > Bacillati > Actinomycetota > Actinomycetes > Pseudonocardiales > Pseudonocardiaceae > Amycolatopsis > Amycolatopsis sp. NPDC045836. Next base: position 57,865 of record NZ_JBWKKF010000014.1, read on the forward strand.
GGGTGGTCTCCGGTCAGCTGCGCGCCGACGAGGTCCGCGAGATCACCGGGTTCCGCATGCCCGAGGGTGACTACGAGACGATCGCGGGCCTGGTGCTCGAACGCCTCGGCCGCATCCCCGCCCCCGGCGACTCGGCCGAGGTCGACCACTGGCAGCTCACCGTCACCGCGATGGACCGGCTGCGCATCGCCGAGGTCAGCGTCCGGCCGAGCCCCGACGAACCCGGGGGTGCCACGGCGGCCCCGCCCGTTTCGCACCGGGTGGAGGTGGCCAGGTGAACGACGGGGTCGCCATCGCGCTGATCGGCCTGCTGCTGCTGGCCAACGCCTTCTTCGTGGGTGCGGAGTTCGCGCTCATCTCCTCCCGGCGGGACCGCCTGGAGGCGCTCGCCGAGCAGGGCACCACCCGCGCCCGGATCGTGATCAACGCCAGCAAGCACGTCTCGCAGATGCTGGCCGGTGCGCAGCTGGGCATCACCATCTGCTCGCTGCTGCTGCTCCAGTTCGGTGAACCCGCGGTGGCGCACCAGCTGGAGGCCGCGTTCACCGCGGTCGGGCTGCCGCTGCCCGGCTACGTGATCCACCCGATCGCCTTCGCCTTCGCGCTGACCGTGATGACCATCCTGCACGTGCTGATCGGCGAGATGGTGCCGAAGAACCTGGCCATCGCCGATCCCGAGCGGCTGGCGCTGTGGCTGGTGCCGGTGCACGTGGCCTGGGTCAAGCTGGCCAACCCGTTCATCTGGCTGCTGAACACGGTGGCCAACGCCGGGCTGCGGGTGCTCAAGGTGGAGCCGAAGGACGAGCTGGAAACCGCCTACACCTCCGCCGAGCTCGCCGAACTGCTCAGCGAGTCGCGGCGCGAGGGGCTGCTGGAGCAGTCGGAGCACCAGCGGCTGAGCCAGACGCTGTCCTCGGTCCGCAAGACGGTGAAGGACGTGCTGGTGCCGGTCAGCGAGCTGACCACCCTGCCCGCCTCACCCACCGTCGGTGACGTGGAGCAGGCGGTCTCCAGCACCGGTTTCTCCCGCTTCCCGGTGCTCGACGCCGACGGCGGCCTGACCGGCTACATCCACGTCAAGGACATCCTGGAGCTGGTCGGCCAGCCCGCCGAGACGAAGCTGCCGCCGTCGAAGACGCGGGCGCTGAGCGAGGTCTCGGCCGGTGCCAAGCTGGACAGCGCGCTTTCGGTGATGCGCCGCGAACGGGGGCACCTGGCCAGGGCGCTGGGCGCGGATGGCACCGTGGTCGGCGTGGTGGCGCTGGAAGACCTGGTCGAGGAGTACGTGGGCACCGTGCGGGACGGCACGCACGTGACGGCGTGAGCACGCCGGTGGTCCTCGCCGAGCCCGAGTGGCGGGCTCGCGAGGAGGCCCACGTCGAGCGGATGCGGAAGTGGACGGTCCCGCACCAGGAACGCCGGTCCCGCGGTGAGAAGCACCCGGTGCTGGACTTCCTGTTCACCTACTACTCGCACCGCCCGGCGCACGTGGAGCGCTGGCAGCCGGGCTTCGGCGTGGTGCTGGCCGGTGCCTCCGCCCGGCGGTTCCTCGAGCGGCGGGGGTACCGCGAGACCGGATCGGGCGTCACCGTGGACGCGGCCGAGTTCGCTCGGGCGCGGGAGCGGACCGCGCGGTTCGTTTCCGCGCTCCTCTCGGCGACGGCTTCGCGCCCGGCCCGGCTCAGCTGCTTCGGGCTGCACGAGTGGGCGATGGTCTACCGGCAGCCGCACGACCAGGTGCGGCACGCCCAGCTGCCGCTGCGGCTGGGCAGCCGCGGGACCGACGAAGTGGTGGAGTCGCTGGAGGTCCGCTGCGGCCACTTCGACGCCTTCCGCTTCTTCACCCCCGAGGCCGTGCCGCGCAACACCCTGTCCCCCACCCGTGAGACGCAGCGCGAGTTCGAGCAGCCCGGCTGCCTGCACGCGAACATGGACCTGTTCAAATGGGCCTACAAACTGGGCCCATTCGTACCGGCCGAACTCGTCGGCGACTGTTTCGAACTGGCCGCCGACATCCGCGAGCTCGACATGCGCGCCAGCCCTTACGACCTGTCCCCGTTCGGTTACCCAGCGGTGCCGATCGAAACGCCGTCCGGGCGAGCGGAATACGCCAGGGCGCAAGCCGCTTTCGCCCGGCGCGCGGCACCCCTGCGGGCTCGCCTGATCGAGTGCAGCGACACACTGTTGTCCGTTTGTACCGATGCTGGCAGGCTGTGCGACAACTGAGGGTCATCACATTTCCCGGACAGATTACGTCTGTTAGAGTGATAACGTTTTGGTTGCATACTGAGAGCGTCTGAGTATCAGAGCAGAAAGGCACACGATGGGGCGACACAGCTTGGTCGAGGACCCGGCTCCGGAACCCCCTCACGGCAGACCGTCCGGCCATCGTTCCCCCGCGAACCGGACGTCCGCTCCCCGGACCGCACCTCCCCGAAACGCACCACCCCGGGCTCTTCCGGCGCCCACGGCATCCCGGACCCCCCGCCGCACCCCGGAACCCCCGCCCTCCTCCTACTTCACCCCCGCACCGCCCGAACCCGAGCAGGGTCCCGAGCGGAACGCCGGCACCACCGGCAGCCACAAGGCGGTCAGCGCCACCGGCAGCCACCGCGCCATCGGCAAGACCCGGCGCCGCGTGGCCAAGTGGCCGATCGCCTGCCTGGTGCTGGTCGCCCTGCTCGGCCTCGGCTGGCTGGGCTGGGGCTGGGCCACCGGCGAGCTGAACAGCCGCGCCGAAGCACAGGCCGCCAGCTGCGCCGAGGGCGACTCCAGCCTGCGGCTGATCGTCACGCCCAGCGCCGAGGCGCCGGTCAAGGCCGCGGCCACCCGCTGGAACGACGCGAAGACCGTGGTGCACGGGCACTGCGTGCTCATCACCGTGGACGCGATGGCCTCGCAGCGGGTGCTCGACGCCCTGCTCGGGCACAGCGAGCTGAGCTCGATCCGCGGTATGCCGGCGGCCTGGCTGCCGGAGTCCTCGTGGTGGACCAGCGAGCTGACCACGAAGAAGCCCGAGGTGATCGGCTCGCCACCGCAGTCGGTGGCGTCCGGGCGCTCGGCGGACTACCCGTTCCTCGGGCTGTCCGGCAACGGCGTGGACGACGTGCAGAAGCGGGCGGCGCAGACCTTCCGCGGTTTCCTCACCGAACCCGCGCAGCAGGCCGACTTCGCCGCCGCGGGGCTCAGCGCCGCGTAGGCGCTCAGGTCCCTTCGAGTTCGGCGATGACCGCGAGGTCGTCGTCGGCGAGTTCGAAGTCGAACACGCCGAGCTGCTCGGCGAGCAGGGTGCGCGGGCCGGGGCCGACCACCACGGCGTGCCCGAGTTCGAGCTGCCAGCGCAGCACCAGCTGGGCCGGGCTCTTGCCGTACTTGGCGGCCAGCCCGCGCAGCACCCGGGGCAGGCTGCCCGGCCCCAGCGGGTCGGCCGCGACGGTGACGATGCCGTGCTGCGCGTGCAGGGCACGCAGTTCGGCTCGTGGTGCCCTCGGGTGCAGTTCGAGCCGGTGCACCGCGGGCAGCCCGATGGTGCCGAGGAAGTGCCGCAGCGCGTCCGCGGTCAGGCCCGCGACGCCGAGCGCGCGGACCTGGTCTTCGGCCTGGGCCCGCTCCAGTTCGCGCCACGCCTGCGCGGTCGGCCGTTCGAGCAGCACCAGGTCGATCCGGTCGGTGCCGAGCATGCGCAGTCCGGAGGCCAGCGCCTCCCCCGCCCCGTTGCCCGGCAGCGTCAGCGTGACGAACACTTCGTCGCGCGGCAGGTCGCGGATCGCTTCCCCGGCACCGGATTCACCGGACGGGCGCACGCCGACGGCCCGGTAGCCGGTGGCCAGCGCCTGGCGCACCGCCCCGGCCACGGTGTCCGGCGGCAGCGCACCGGCGTCGAAGCTGATCAGCGGGAGTTGGACCTCGTTGTGCAGCGCGATGCTCACCAAGTTCTCTTCCTCACTGGCTCCGGCGCGGGCGGTTCCGCTGCGAGAATCCTCTCACCTGAGCGGCTGGGCGTGCCCGGCGGCGCGGGCGCTGCGACGATGATCGAGTGCCCGTCCCCCGCCCGGCGACCACCGGACTGGCGCTGGTCGTCACCGCCTCGCTCGCCGTTCACCTGGTGACCTTCCTGATCCGGCCGGTGGCCTCCTACCGCGTGCTGGCGCTCGGCGGCGACGCGACCGCGGTCGGGCTGGTGGCCGCGGCGGGCGCGCTGCTGCCGGTGTTCCTGGCGCTGCCGATGGGCCGGGCCGCCGATCGCGGGGCGATGGGGTGGCTGCTCACCGGCGGCGGGCTGGCGATGACCGCCGGTGCGCTCGGCCTGGCCTTCGCCGGCACGCTGCCGGTGATGGCCGCGGGCAACGTGGTGATCGGCGTCGGCCAGCTCGCGCTGATGCTGGCCTTCCAGGGCCTGGTCGCCGAGCTTTCCCCGCCGGAGCACCAGGACCGCAACTTCGGCTGGTTCACCGCGGCCGCCTCGGTCGGGCAGCTGATCGGCCCGCTCACCGGTGGCTGGGTGATCGGTTCGGCCGGTGCCGGCGGGATGATCGCCGAGACCCGCGAGGCCTTCCTGCTCGCCGGCGGGGTCGGTGCGGTGATCACCGCCCTCTGCCTGGCATTGGCCTGGACGCTGAAAACGCTGACGCGCCACAAGAAGAACGGCGACCGAACCGTCCACAAGGGATCGACCGGGGCGCTGCTGCGCAACCGCAGGCTGCTGGTGGCGATCTTCACCAGCTTCTCCGTCATGTCCGGTGTGGACGTCGTCACCGCGTACCTCCCGGTGCTGGGCGAGGACCGCGGGCTCAGCCCGGCCGTGGTCGGCGTGCTCCTGGCGGTGCGCGCCGGTTTCTCCTTCCTGTCCCGGTTGCTGATCCCGGTGCTGGTGGGCCGGTTCGGCAGGCTCGCGGTGCTGTTCGTCAGCGGCGGGCTGGCCGCGCTCTGCGTGCTGGCGCTGGTGTTCGCCGACGGCTTCTGGCCGCTGGCCGTGGTGATGGCGGTGCTCGGCATGGTGCTCGGGCTCGGTCAGCCGCTGACCATGACCTGGACCGTGCGGGAGGCGCCGGACAACCTGCGTTCCACCGCGCTCGGCCTGCGCCTGACCGGCAACCGGGTGGCGCAGGCGGCGGCGCCCGCCGCGGCGGGCGCGGTGTCCGGCCTGGTCGGGGTGACCGGGCCGTTCCTGCTGATCGCGCTGCTGCTGTTCGCCTCGACGATCACCGTGCTACCCGGCTGGCGGGCCGAGCGGGGTTGACCGGATCACCTCGGCGGTGTGCGCGTCGGCCGGGAAGAACGCCTCGATGGACAGTTCGGCCAGGGTCACGTCCAGCGGGGTGCCGAAGGTGGCGACCGTGCTGAAGAAGGCGAGTTCCGTGTCGCCGTGGCGGAGGCGCAGCGGCACCACGATGTCCCCCGGCTTCGGCACCTCGACCTCGGGCACCACGTCGTCGCACGGATAGCCCCGCAACTCGGCGAGCAGTTCGGCCAGTTCGGGGTCGGCGGTGGCGGCCACCTCCCGGCGCAGCCTGCCGAGCAGGTGCGCCCGCCACTCCCCCAGGTTCGCGATCCGCGGCGCCATGCCGTGCGGGTGCAGCGTCGCCCGCAGCACGTTCACCGGCCCGTCGAGCAGTTCCGGGGCGACCCCGGCGACCAGCAGCGCCACGCTGGCGTTGGAGTCGACCATGTGCCAGCGCCGGTCGATCACCACCGCCGGATACGGCTCGTGCACGGTCAGCAGTTGCCGAACCGCTTCGCGGGCAGCGGTCATCTCGGGTGCGTCGAGCCCGCTCTCGCCGTACACCGGGGCGAAGCCGGCGGCGAGCAGCAGCTGGTTGCGCTCGCGCAGCGGCACGTCGAGGTGTTCACCGAGGCGGAGCACCATGTCGCGGCTCGGCGCGGAACGGCCGGTCTCGACGAAGCTCAGGTGGCGGGTGGAGATATCCGCCGAGATGGCGAGGTCGAGCTGGCTGATCCGCCGCCGGTCCCGCCATGCGCGGAGGAGTTCGCCGACGGGACGCGGAGCGGTTGCAGTGGTCACGGCACCGACGTTACGGGCGGACCGGCGCCGCTGCCATTACTTCGCGGGTAATCGACGCGCGGCGCCGCGGCGGCCAGAGTTGCGTCCACCAACCGAGTCAAGGAGTGACCATGACCGACTTCACCGCCCTCGCCGAGCGCTACATCGCCGCCTGGAACGCCACCGGGACCGACCGCCGCACCCTGATCGAGGAGTTGTTCACCGAGGACGCCGGGTACACCGATCCGCTGGGCGCGGTGACCGGCTGGGACGGCATCGAGAAGTTCTTCGCCACCGCGGCCGAGCAGTTCGCCGGACTGCGGTTCAGCCTGCACGGGCCGGTCGACGGGCACCACGACATCGCGCGGTTCACCTGGCACCTCGGCGCCGAGGGCGCCGAGCCGCTGGCGATCGGGTTCGACGTGCTGGTGGTCGAGGACGACCGGATCGCGCGGGTGCACGGGTTCCTGGACAAGGTGCCCGGCTGAGCTCGCCACGCGGGCGGGGGTGGAAGCCTCCCCCTCTGTCCCTGCCCGCTGCCGGGCGCCTGAGAGGTTCACCCGCGAGTCCACGGGCTTGCACCTTCGGCGGGGTCGTGCGGTGAGTGGCCGGCGACCCGCTTTCCAGAGGCGTCTCCCCCGCGCGGTCCTGGGTGCCTGAGAGTTTCCGGGGAGGAGTTGCTCCTTCGGCGCCGGGCGAGGCGATTGGCCGCCCGGTCTCTCCCGCGCAGGGTTTACGACTACGGGAGCCAGGTTAGCAACTCACCACTGGCGCCGATCAACCGGTCCGGCGGGCGTTGCGGCGCTGGGTCAGCTCGTCCGGCTGCACGTTCTCCACCACACCGCCGTCGGCCCGTTCGGCCGGGAACTCGTGGATGGTGCCGCTGATCTCCTGCATGGCCCCGCTGACCGCGATGCCGAACACACCCTGCCCGCCCTGCAGTAAATCGACGATCTCTTCGGGTGAAGTGCACTCGTAGACGGTGGTGCCGTCGGAGAACAGGGTCACCTTGGCCAGGTCGCGGACCCCGCGTTCACGCAGGTGCTCCACGGCGACCCGGATGTTCTGCAGGGAGACGCCGGTGTCCAGCAGGCGCTTGACGATCTTGAGGACCAGGATGTCCTTGAACGAGTACAGCCGCTGCGAACCGGAGCCGTGCGCGGTGCGGATGCTCGGCGCGACCAGCTTCGTCCTGGCCCAGTAGTCCAGCTGGCGGTAGGTGATGCCGGCGATCTGGCAGGCCGCCGGCCCGCGGTAGCCGACCAGTTCGTCGGGCAGGGACGCGTCGGGAAACAGCTCACCTTGCTCGCCGTCGGCCACCTCGAACGACCTTCCCTCGACCACCCATGCCTCCCCTCGCCCGGCCACGCCGACCGGCAGAACATGTCCTGGTGGATCCAAACATCCGAACGGCGTAATCACACCGTCGAGATTCACCTCCTGTTGACGGTAAGCCGGGCGAGGGGGCCGGTCAACGCGACGCGCGGCCGACCCGGCCAACGGGTTCCCCCTTGGCGGTCTTACTTAATCGTGTTAATTTTTACTCATGCAGGTAAACGAGCACACCCAGCCGGAGCTGGGACTGACCGTGACCGAAGCGGCACGGCGCGCACAGATCATCCAGGCCACCATCGAAGTGATCGCCGAACTCGGCTACGCGAAGGCGTCGTTCGCCCGCATCGTCGAGCACGCCGGGCTGAGCAGCACGCGGATGATCTCCTACCACTTCGCTTCGAAGGAGGAGCTGATGAGCGCGACGATCGGGCAGATCTCGCAGCTCAAGGACGAGTTCATGACCGAGCGCCTGGCCGGTGACACCACCAGGGCGGGCATGCTGCGGGGGTTCATCGAGTCGGAGGCGGCCTTCGCGGCCGCGCACCCGGCGTTCCAGCGGGCGATGAGCGAGATCCTCGGCCAGGTGTGGGGCGGCCAGGAGGGCGGCGGCCACATGTTCCACGAGGCGGTGCTGCGGGACATGCGGGTCGGCCGCATCGAACGGCAGCTCGCGCAGGGGCAGCGGGAAGGCGCCTTCGGCGAGTTCGACGTCGAAGTGATGGCGCTGAGCATCCGGCAGGCCCTGGACGGCCTGGCGAACCGCCTGGTCCGCGAACCGGACCTGGACGCCGAACGCTACGGCCGGGAACTGGCCAACCTCTTCGAGAAGGCGACCAGGGCGTGATCACCGGATTCCACTCGCGAGGTCGCGCCGGAGGCGCGACCTAAGTATCAGCTCCGCGGAAATCCTCAGGGGAGACGGAGTCGAGGAACTCGCGGAACTTCTCGACCTCGTCTTCCTGCTCGTCCGGGATGATCAGCCCGGCCTCCTCCAGCACCGCGTCCTCGGCGTGGATCGGCACGCCGACCCGCAGCGCCAGCGCGACCGAGTCGCTCGGGCGGGCCGAGACGCGGATGTCGCCGTCGAAGACCAGTTCGGCGAAGAAGGTGCCTTCGCGCAGGTCGGTGATCACCACCTGCTCGAGTTCACGGCCCAGTGCGCCGATGACCTCCTTGAGCAGGTCGTGGGTCAGCGGCCGGGCCGGGCGCACCCCCTGCTGCTCCAGTGCGATGGCAGTTGCCTCCACCGAGCCGATCCAGATCGGCAGGTACCGCTCTCCCTCGGTCTCCCGCAGCAACAAGATCGGCTGGTTCGCGGGCAGTTCGACCCGCACGCCGACGACGCGCATCTCGCTCATCGGGTTCGCCTCCCTAACCTGCACACGGGCCGCACGCTGTGCCAAGGGTCCCGCATCGCCACCCTCGACGCTACCCGTTCTACGGACGCTGTGCTCGCTCTACCTTCGCGCCCGCCTCGCGGGCTTCTCCAACCGTACGGCATCGGGGTCCCCGCGTTCAGCAACGGATTCGGTGCCGGGCCGTCCCGGCACCACCACAACAGGCGCAACGCGGGGCCGGGCAAGATCATTCCCGGCCGGCCGGGTCAGCCGCCGGTCACCCCGCGGATACCCGCCTTGACCAGCAGCGTGTGCAGGGCGACCGAGAGCGCGGCCAGCTCGCGCACCACCTCGTCGGCCCTGGCCTTGGCGGCCGCGTCGCGCTGCCGGTAGACCGGCGTAACAATTTGCTCCAGTAGGCCGACCTCGCGGTCCGCGGAGGCCCGGAAGGCCCGCAGGTGCCGGGGTTCGATGCCGTACTCGGTCATCGCGCGCACGGTTTTGGCCACCAGCACCGCGTCGGGGTCGAAGAACCCCGCGGCTCCCGGCCGGACCAGGCCGTACTGCTGCAGTTCGGCCAGCATCGCGGCGTCGATCCCGGACTGCGCGAGCAGCTCCTCCTGGGTCAGCCGCACCGGCCTGCCCGGCTCGAAGTCGGCCGGGGTGGGCAGGCCGTGCGGCTCGGCCGGGCTGCCGAGCGAAACCAGCTTGCGCGGTGGCCGCAGCGACGGCACCGGCGCCTCGGCCCCGCGATCGGCGGCGTCGAGCTGCTCCTTGATCACCTTCAGCGGAAGGTAGTGGTCGCGCTGCGCGGACAGCACGAAGCGCAGCCGCTCGACGTCCGCCGCGGCGAACTGCCGGTAGCCGGACGCCGTCCGGCCAGGCTGCACCAGTCCCTCCGACTCGAGGAACCGGATCTTGGAGATGGTCACATCGGGGAAGTCGGCGCGCAGCTGCGCCAGCACCGCCCCGATGCTCAGACCATCACGCGGTTGCCGCCCGGCAGCCGTCACCGCGCCCCCTGGCCCCCGTGCCCCGGGCCGGTCAGGAAGACGAGGCGGAACTTGCCGATCTGGACCTCGTCGCCCCCGGCGAGCACGGCCTGGTCGACCGGCTCACGGTTGACGTAGGTGCCGTTGAGGCTGCCCACGTCGATCACCACGAACTCGCCACCCTCGCGGCGGAACTCGGCGTGGCGGCGCGAAACCGTCACGTCGTCGAGGAAGATGTCGCTGTCCGGGTGGCGGCCGGCGCTGGTGGTGTCGCGGTCGAGCAGGAAGCGCGAGCCCGCGTTCGGGCCGCGCTTGACCACCAGCAGCGCCGAACCGGCAGGCAGTGCGTCGATGCCCGCGACCGGGGGCTCGGGCGCCTGGGTTTCGTGCCCTTCCGCCTCGGCGAGGAAATCGGCCCGGAAGACGGAGGTCCGCTCCGGAGACTGCTCCGGGGGAACGCCGGGCCCGTCGTTCGTGCTCACCTGAGCTCTCCTTACGCACTGAAGGTTTCGTCGAAACTTGTGCAGCCCAACGTACCGTGCCTGATCGATTCGGCCCCTGGTGGGCTCCCCCAACCGGCCCTGTCCGCCGGCGGGCCGGTCAGCCCTTGGTCAGCCGCTGGTACGCCTCGGCGTCGAGCAGGCTGTCGGCGGTGGCCGAGCCGGTCAGCTTCAGCTCGATCAGCCAGCCCTCGCCGTAGGGGTCGCTGTTGATCAGCTCGGGCGATTCGGCCACCGCGTCGTTGACCGCGACGACCTCCCCGTCCAGCGGCGCGAACAGCTCGGACACGCTCTTGGTGGACTCGACCTCACCGAAGCTCTCCCCGGCGGTCACCGCCAGGCCGGGTTCGGGCAGGTCCACGAACACCACTTCGCCGAGCTGGTCCTGGGCGTACTCGGTGATGCCCACGCGCACCGACCCCTCGCCGTGCGTGGCGACCCACTCGTGCTCCTCGGTGTAGCGAAGCTCTTCCGGAGTGGACAACGCCGGTCCCCTTTCTCACCGCCTGTGCCGGGCATGCAGTCTCGCACCTCAGACCCGGGTGGCGGCACCCCGCCCCGGCGATATCGCCCGCACGGTCTGGAGCACGTACAGCGCGCCGGACCACAGGTACAGCACGCCGCCCCAGGTGGTGAAGGCGTAGGCGATCGGGCGGGCGACGGCGGCCAGGTCGGAGCCGCCCTGGGTGAGCAGCAGGAAGGGGAAGGCGTACATCAGCACGAAGGTGGCGCCCTTGCCGATGTAGGTCACCTCGGGCGGGGCGAACCCGTGCCGGCGCAACACCAGGATGCACCCGCCGACGACCAGTTCGCGCAGCACCAGCGGCACCACCACCCACCAGGGCACGATGTCGCGGAGCAGGAAGGCGATCAGGGTGGCGACGATGTAGAGGCGGTCGGCCGCCGGGTCGAGCAGCTGGCCGAGCCTGCTGGTCTGGTCGAGCCAGCGGGCGAGCTTGCCGTCGAGCCAGTCGCTGAAGCCGCCGAAGGCCAGCACCGCCAGCGCCCAGCCGTCCTCCTCCGGGCCGAGCAGCAGCCACAGGAACAGCGGCACCCCGGCCAGGCGGAGGATGGACAGCAGGTTCGGCACGGTCAGCGCCTGCCGGAGCAACGACGGCTCCGGTCGGGTGCCGGGTTCGGTACCGGGCTCGGTGCCCGGTTCGGTGCTGGGCAGGGACTCGCTCACCCGCCCAGCCTAGTCAGGCCGGGGGCGGGTGAGCGGCCGCCTGCTCGGCGGCCGGGTGGGTTCCGGCCGCGCCGGTGGGCGCCTGCCGCTGTCCGCCGGTCGCTTGGCGGAGCGGCACGGCTGGACCTGCCGCTGTCCGCCGGTCGCTTGGCGGAGCAGCACGGCTGGACCTGCCGCTGTCCGCCGGTCGGCTGACGCGGCGGGTGAGGTCCCGGCCGCGCCGCTGCTCTCCGGGTACCGGCAGGTCGGCCGCAGCCCGGCAAGGCGGTCAGCTGGAGCACCGGAAGCCTCAGCCACGGCGGTCGGCAGGCGCGGCGGCAACTCCAGCCGCAGCGCTCGCCGGTCAGCAGGCGAAGCAGCGTTCAGCCGCTCGGGGGGTCAGCTGGCGCGGCGGTAGCTCCAGCCCCGCCGCTGGAGAGCCGCTCGGGTGAGGACCTGCGGGCGGCCGTGCGGGTCGGTGCCGACCCAGCGCGCGTTGTTCTCTAGCACGTACGGGCGTCCCAGGCTCCACACCACGCTGCACGGCGCGGTCGGGGGCGTGGCGGTCTGGGACTCGGTTGTATCCGGTTCTGCTGGGTTTTCCATCGCTCTCAGTGCTTTCGGGGTCGTGCGTTCGGGGTGATCGTCGGACGCACCGCGCGGGGGTCGTGGTGCCTCCTCACATACCTGTCGGTCGGCAGCGGCCGTTCGTTAACGGCCCGGGCGGAATATTCACCCGATTTTCCACTTGTCGAGACGAGGAATCACCCGCGGTAACCATCCACAAAGGACAGGAAGCGGCGGCCTCGGCGAGAACGGGCACGCACGTGTCCGGCACGACCTGCGGCGAGCAGGACCGCCGCCGGAACGACCGGCCTCAGCCCTTCAACGTCGGGAAGTCCTCTTCGCGGAACTCGCCCGACGGCCGGTCGGCCGCCTCGTGCTCCCGGCCACGCAGTTCCACCCGCCGGATCTTGCCGGAGATGGTCTTCGGCAGGTCGGTGAACTCCAGCCGCCGGATCCGCTTGTACGGCGCCAGGTGCTCCCGGCAGTGCGCCAGGATCGACAGCGCGGTGTCGGCGGTCGGCTCGTGGCCGCCCGCCAGCACCACGTACGCCTTGGGCACGGCCAGCCGGATCGGGTCGGGCGCGGGCACCACCGCGGCCTCGGCCACCGCCGGGTGCTCGATCAGCACGCTTTCCAGTTCGAACGGCGAGATCCGGTAGTCCGACGCCTTGAACACGTCGTCGGTGCGGCCCACGTAGGTGATGTAGCCGTCTTCGTCGATCGAACCGACGTCGCCGGTGTGGTAGTAGCCGTTCGCGAAGGCGGCTTCGGTGCGCTCGGCGTCGTCGGCGTACCCGGTCATCAGCCCGACCGGGCGGTGCGCCAGGTCGAGGCAGATCTCGCCCTCGTTGGCGCGCTCGCCGGTCACCGGGTCGACCAGCGCCACGGCGAAACCCGGCAGCGGGCGGCCCATCGAACCCGGCCGCACCGGCTGGCCGGGGGTGTTCGCGATCTGCACGCTGCTCTCGGTCTGCCCGAACCCGTCGCGGATGGTCACCCCCCACGCCTGGCGGACCTGCTCGATCACCTCCGGGTTCAGCGGCTCACCCGCCCCGACCACCTTGCGCGGCGGATTCTTCAGCGCGCTCAACTCGGCCTGGATGAGCATCCGCCACACCGTCGGCGGGGCGCAGAAGCTGGTGACGCCGCAGCGGTCCATCTGCGCCATCAGCGCGGTCGCGTCGAACCGCGTGTAGTTGTGGAGGAACACCGTGGCCTCGGCGTTCCACGGCGCGAACACGTTGCTCCAGGCGTGCTTGGCCCAGCCCGGCGACGAGATGTTCAGGTGGACGTCGCCCGGTTCCAGGCCGATCCAGTACATCGTGGACAGGTGCCCCACCGGGTACGAGACCTGCGTGTGCCGCACGAGTTTCGGCTGGGCGGTGGTGCCGGAGGTGAAGTAGAGCAGCAGTTCGTCGTCGGCGCGGCTGGTGCCGTCCGGGGTGAACTCCGGGGATTCGCCGTACGCCGCGGCGAACTCGTGCCAGCCGCCGGCGGGCTCCCCCACCGCGATCCGGGTGTACCCCCCGGGGACGCCGTCGAATTTCGCGGTGTCCGCCGCGCGGACGACCACGTGCTTCGCCCCGCCGCGGTCCACCCGGTCACGCAGGTCGGCCGGGCCGAGCAGGGTGGACGCCGGGATGATCACCGCGCCGAGCTTGATCGCGGCGAGAATGGTCTCCCACAGCTCGACCTGGTTGCCCAGCATCAGGATCAGCCGGTCGCCGCGGCGCACGCCGAGCCCGCGCAGCCAGTTGGCCACCCGGTCCGACCGGCTCGCCATCTCCGGGAAGGTCCAGCGCTGCTCCGAACCGTCCTCTTCGACGATCCAGAGCGCGTACCGCCGGGCGTTCGCCGGATCGCGGGCGATCACGTCGAACCAGTCCAGCGCCCAGTTGAACTCGCCGAACTCCGGCCAGGCGAAGCCGTCGTTCGCGGCCGCGTAGTCCTCCCGGTGCGCGAGCAGGAAGTCCCGCGCCCGCCGGAACCGCTGGGAAGCCTCGTCGCTCACCTTGGTCACTCCCGTTTCATTCGCCGTTGAATTCCGGTGCGCGCCGCTCCAGGAACGCCTGCGCCGCCTCCGCGAGGTCCTTGCTCGGCAGGAACGCGGCGTTCCAGGTGGCCACGTACCGCAGGCCGTCGGTGATCTGCCGCTCGGTGTTCACCGACAGCACGTCCTTCGTACCCTGCACCACCAGCGGCGGGTTCGCCGCGATTTCCCCGGCGAGTTCGCGGGCGGCGGCCAGCACCGCGTCCTGGTCCGGGTACACGGCGTTGACCAGGCCGATCCGCTCGGCCCTGGCGGCGTCGATGTCCTTGCCGGTCAGCGCCAGCTCACGCAGGTGGCCTTCGCCGACGATGGCGGCGAGCCGCTGGAGGCTGCCGAGGTCGGCGACGATGGCGACCTTGACCTCACGCACGCTGAACTTGGCTTCCGCGCTGGCCAGCCGGACGTCGGCGGCGCTGATCACGTCCACGCCGCCGCCGATGCACCAGCCGGAGACCGCGGCGATCACCGGTTTGCGGCAGCGCGCCACCGCGGTGACGCTGTCCTGGAGGGTGCGGATCTCGTCGAGGAAGGCGGTGCGCGGCTTGGCCAGCGCGTCCCCGGCCAGCAGCGGGGCCCAGCTCGGCATCATCGCCGGCAGGTCGAGGCCGTAGGAGAAGTGCTTGCCGCTGCCGGTCAGCACCACGGCCCTGACCTCGGGGTCGGCGTCCAGCGCGCGGAAGACCAGCGGCAGCTCGCGCCAGAAGTCCGGGCCCATGGCGTTGCCCTTGCCCGGTCCCAGCAGGGTCACCTCGGCCACGTGACCGGTGCGGTCCACGTTGAGGGAGACAAGATCGGCGTAGGCGTTTTCGGTCATGGCGGTCATCATTACCCATCAGTACGGGCGGCGGCCAGCGACCGGCCGGTGATCGGTTGACGGGATGCCAACCGGTGCCGGTCAATGGTTACCTGGACGGGTGCGGGCGGTTCTGGAGGGACGGTGAGCGGGATGGGCGCGAACAGCGCGGCGGTGGTACTGGACGAACCCCGGGAACCCCGGCGGGTGCGCCGGCCGATCGAGCTGGCGGGCTCGTTCGTGCACGGGGGGCACCGGCTGGCCTACACCGAGTACGGCGCGGGCGATCGGGTGGTGGTGCTCACCCACGGCATCATGTTCACCCGCCGGATGCACGCGCCGCTGGCCAGGCGGCTGGCGAGCGAGGGCTACCGGGTGGTCACCCTCGACCTGCTCGGGCACGGCGAGTCCGACCGCCCGGCCGACTCGTGGCTGTACTCGATGCCCGCCTTCGCCGAGCAGACCGTGGCCCTGCTCGACCACCTCGAGGTGGACCGCGCGGTGCTCGGCGGCACCTCGCTGGGCGCGAACGTCTCGCTGGAGGTCGCGGTGTCCGCACCGGAGCGGATGCGCTCGCTGATCGCCGAGATGCCGGTGCTGGACAACGCCATCGTGGCCGGGCTGCTGACCTTCGCGCCGCTGCTGTTCGCGGCGCGGTTCGTGCCGCTGACCGTGCGCGGGGTGGCCGCGGTGGCGGGGCTGGTGCCGCACGGCAACCAGTGGGTGGACGTGGTCACCGACACGCTCGACCAGCAACCGGCCGGCATGGCCGCGTTGCTGCACGGCGTGCTGTTCGGCCGGATCGCCCCGCCGAAGTCGGTGCGGCGGCGGATCGAGGTGCCCGCGCTGGTGATCGGCCACCAGCGGGACCCGATCCACCCCTTCGGCGACGCCGACACCCTGGCCGTGGACCTGCCCGGCGCGGAGTTCATCCAGGCCCGCAGCCCGATCGAGTTCCGGCTGGACCCGGGCAGGCTCACCGACGCGGTGCTGGACTTCCTGGGCCGCTCATTCGCCTGATCCCAAGCCGGCGACGGGTCCGATCACGATGATGGCCGGCGGGCGCACGCCCGCTTCGGCCGCGGCCTCGGCCGCGGTGTCCAGAGTGGACCGCAGCACGCGCTGGGTGCGCATGGTGCCGTCCTCGACGATCGCCACCGGGGTGTCGCCGGGACGGCCGCCGTCGAGCAGGGCACCGGCGAACTTCGCCAGCCGCTCCACGCCCATCATCAGCACGATCGTGCCGCGCAGCCGGGCCAGCGCGGACCAGTCGGTCAGCGACTGCGGGTGACCCGGCGGCACGTGGCCGGAGACCACCACGACCTCGTGGCTGACCCCGCGGTGGGTCACCGGCACGTCCGCCACCGCCGGCACGGCGAAGGCGCTGGTGATGCCGGGGACCACGGTGACCGGGATGCCCGCGTCGGCGCAGGCCAGCAGCTCTTCGAAGCCGCGGCCGAAGACGTACGGGTCGCCGCCCTTGAGGCGCACGACGAACTTGCCCGCCTTGGCCTGCTCGATCAGCGTGGCGTTGATCACGTCCTGGCTGGCGGCGCGGCCGTACGGGATCTTGGCCGCGTCGATCACCTCGACCTCGGCGGGCAGTTCGTCGAGCAGTTCGCGCGGGCCCAGCCGGTCGACCACCACCACGTCGGCGCGGGCGAGCAGCCGCCTGCCGCGGACGGTGATCAGCTCCGGGTCGCCGGGCCCGCCGCCGACCAGCGCCACACCGGGCAGTTCGTCACCGGGCGTGCGGTACTCGGCGGCCACCGTGCCCGCGCGCAGACCGTCCAGGATGGAGTCGCGCACCGCCGCCGAGCGCAGCGGTTCACCGCCGGAGAGCACGCCGACCAGCACTCCCCCGTGCCGCCCGCTGGCCGGGGTGACCGCGCTGCCCTCGGTCCCGGCGTCGGCGCGGACGCAGAAGACCCGCGAGCGCTCGGCTTCGGCGCAGACCGCGGCGTTGACCTCGGCGCGGTCGGTGCAGGCGAGCGCGTACCAGGCGCCTTCGAGATCACCGTCGGCGTACTCGCGCCGGTGCCAGCGCAGCTCGCCGACCTCGGCCATGGCCTCCACCGACGGCGTCGCGCTCGGCGCGATCACCTCGACCGCGGCCCCGGCGCCGACCAGGCGCGGCAGGCGCCGCTGGGCGACCATGCCACCGCCGACCATCACCACCCGTTTGCCGGAGAGGTCGAGGCCGGAGAGGTAGTGCGGATCTTCGGGCATGCGTAGAAGCATGCCTCGCCGCGTGGGCGGCGGTGCGTCAGGGCTGCAGGATTGTGAGCATCGCGGTATTGCCGAACAGGCGCGCGGTCTCCAGCGCCGACGGCTGCCCGGCCGCGGGGTCGGCGCCGCCCGCGAGCAGCGCCTCGACCACCTCCGGTTCGGCCTTGAACACCGCACCGGCCAGCGGGCTCTGGCCGCGGTCGTTGGTCCGGTTCGGATCGGCTCCGCGCGCCAGCAGGGCGGTGACGGTGGCCGCGTGCCCGTGGTAGGCGGCGAGCATGACCAGGGTGTCCCCGCGGTCGTTGGTCAGGTTCGCCGGGAGGCCGGCGTCCAGGTAGGCCACCAGGGCTTCGGTTTCCCCGTTCCTGGCGAAACCGAAGACCCTGGCCCACAGGCCGAGCATTTCCGGGCTGGGCTCCATGGCCGCCAGCATCTCACGCGGGCACGCGGCCCACCCCCACCAGCGAACCGCAGTCGAGCGAGGTCAGGCCCGCTTCGGCGAGTCCGGCCAGGTAGCGCTCCTTCACCCGCGCGACGGCCGCCTCGTCCAGTCCGTCGAGGAAGGCGCGCATGGCCGCGCCGAGGTAGAGCTTCCAGGCGTCCTCGGGGTGCAGCGGCTGGACGTACTGGACCTCTTCGACGGTGACGTCGGCCAGGCCCAGTCCGGTCAGCCAGCCGGTCAGCTCCGCCGGTGTGCCGATCCGGCCCTGGGAGCCGACGCGGCCGACCGAACCCGCCAGTTCCGGGCGTTCGGGCACGGCCGCGGCCTGGCCGATCGGCACGATCCTGGCCATGCCGTCGCGGCGCCAGGTGGTCACCGCGAACCGGCCGCCCGGGCGCAGCAGGCTGATCAGCCGCCGCGCCCCGGCGTCCATGTCCGGGAAGAAGAACACCCCGTAGACGCACTGGACCAGGTCGTACGGGCCGCCGTCCCAGGTGAGCACGTCGTGCGCGGTGAAGGTCAGCTGGTCGAGCCCGTGTGCCGCGGCGGTGGCCCGGCCCTGGTCGAGCAGCCCTTCGGCCACGTCCACCGCATCGACGTGCCCGGACGGGCCGACGGCCATCGCGGCGGGCACCGCCGACGCGCCCGAGCCGCAGCACGCGTCGAGCACGCGGTCCCCCGGCGACGGGCGGGTGACGGCCACGGTGATCTCACCGAGCGGCCGCCACAGCCGGGCGTACCAGTCCGCGAACTGCGGCCCGGCGGTGCTGAACACGCCCGCGGCGAACTCGGGGTTCACCGGGCGAGCCGCTGGAAGTGGGCGATCAACCGGCGCGGCACCAGTTGCCGCTGCCCGTCGACCACGATCGGCACCAGGTCGGGCGCGGTGGCCTTCCACTGCGCGCGGCGGTGGCGGGTGTTGCTGCGCGAGGTCCTGCGCTTGGGAACGGCCATCACCTACCGGCCTTTCGCGATCCGTAGCGGCGGTGGAACTTCTCGACCTGGCCGGCGGTGTCCATGATGCGGCGCGCACCGGTCCAGAACGGGTGGGAGGCGGAGCTGATGTCCACCAGCACCAGAGGATAGGTGTTCCCGTCGGCCCACTCGACGGATTTCCCCGAGGTCATCGTGGAGCGGGTGAGGAAGGCCTCGCCGGTGGCGGTGTCCTGGAACACCACGGGGTGGTAGTCGGGGTGGATACCCGGTTTCATCGGTGCTCGTCCTTCCGGTCGGCAGCCGAGACCTCGTGTCCCGGCGTGCTCTCGTTCTCGTCACACGGTTCTTCGTGCCATTCGCCGAACGGGTCCGGGTAGCGCGCCCACGCTCCCGGCCCGGCGGCGAGTTCGGCGTCGGTGAGCAGCGCCGCGTCCAGCGCCGCGGTCACCTCCGCCGGGGTGGCCTGGTGGGTGAGCACCACCAGTTCCTGCGCGCGGTCGCCGAACTCCGGGTGCCAGCGCAGCGACGCCAGGGTGCGGCGTTCCGGGCTGACGTCCGTCCACTCGGGACCGTCGTCGGCGGCGAGCCAGGCGCCGGCGTGACCGATGCCGAGCCCGCCCCCCGCGGACTCGACCCACAGCGCCATACCGGGCTGGCTCGCCACCCACACCCGGCCCCGGGTGCGCACCACACCGTCGAGCAGCACGTCGATGGCTTCGTGGAGGCGTTGCGGGTGGAACGGCCGGGTCCGGGTGTAGGTCAGCAGCGCGATGCCGCAGTCGTCGCCCAGCGGTGGCTGGCCACGCAGGAGGGCGCCGTGCATGTCGGTGACCTCGCCGAGCCGGGCGCCGGCGGGCACGGCTTCACGCACGTCGGTCACCTCGCTCAGGTCGAGCCGGGAGGCCGTGGGCGCCAGGCGGTCGAGCACGGCCGCGGTCTTGGCGGCGCTCCAGGCGTCGGGCGCGTCCCCGTGGAGCACCAGCACGTCGGCGAACTCGGCCTGGGAGATGCCGACCTGGGCGAGCGTGCGCTCGTCCTCCGGACTGGCCCGCAGGCCGCGTTCGGCGAGCGTGTCGTCCCCGGTCACGTCGGCCAGCCAGGTGCCGCGGTCGAGCACCGCGACCACGGCCTCGACCCGGACGTCGTCGAGCACCGGCCGGTCGCCGACCAGGGTGTGCTCCAGGGCCCAGCACACCGGCTCCGGCTCCATCGCCTCGTCGAGCCGGACCACGATGCGCCGCACCTCGGGCAGCCGGGTCAGCTTGCGCAGCAACGGGAGCAGGTCCTGGCGCAGGGTGCAGGAAACGCAGCCGTGCGCCAGTTCCAGCTCGGTGAGCTGGTCACGGGGCCCGAGCTGCAGCCTGCGGGTGACCACCCCTTCGCCGATGCGGCGCAGGTTGTGGTGCACCACCGCGGTGCCGGGCTCGCCCGCCCGCAGGCGGTCGGCCAGCGCGGCGCCGGCCCCGGCGGCCAGGCCGGCGATCAGGGTGAGGGGAATGCGGGGGTCTTCGATCACGGGGGTGTACTGTAGATGAAAATGACTATCAATTCCAACTGAGGAGGACAGGTGTCGGCTGTGTGCCAGGTCACCGGGCGGCGGCCCGGGTTCGGCAAGCAGGTTTCGCACTCGCACAAGCGGACCTCGCGCCGCTGGGACCCGAACCTGCAGTCGCGGCGGTACTGGGTGCCGGGTGAGGGCCGGTGGATCCGGCTGCGGGTGTCGGTCAAGGGCATGAAGACCATCGACAAGCGCGGGATCGACGCCGTGGTCGCCGAACTGCGGGCCCGGGGGGAGAAGTTCTGATGGCGCGCAACGAGATCCGGCCGATCGTCAAGCTGCGGTCCACCGCCGGCACCGGGTTCACCTACGTCACCAGGAAGAACCGCCGCAACGACCCGGACCGGCTGGTGCTGCGCAAGTACGACCCGGTGGCGCGGCGGCACGTCGAGTTCAAGGAGGACCGCTGATGGCGAAGAAGTCGAAGATCGCCCGTGACGCGCAGCGGCGCGTGGTGGTGGCCCGGCACGCCGAACGGCGGGCCGAGCTGAAGGCGGTCGTGCGCTCGCCCGGTTCCTCCCCGGAGAAGAAGGCGGCGGCGGTTTCGGCGTTGCAGGCGCTGCCCCGCGACGCGAGCCCGACGCGCCTGCGCAACCGGGACGTCGCCGACGGGCGGCCACGCGGGCACCTGCGCAAGTTCGGCCTGTCCAGGGTGCGGTTCCGGCAGATGGCGCACAACGGGGAACTGCCCGGCATCTCGAAGTCGAGCTGGTGAGCGCCGGTGAAGCGTGAACCGAAGAAGCGGCGGAACCCGCTGACCGCGGCGAAGGTGTCCGAAGTGGACTGGAAGGACACCGAGCTGCTGCGGAAGTTCGTCTCCGACCGCGGCAAGATCCGGGCGCGCCGGGTGACCGGGCTGACCCCGCGGCAGCAGCGGCAGGTGGCCACGGCGATCAAGAACGCCCGCGAGATGGCGCTGCTGCCCTATCCGGTGCGCGGTCGCTGACCGCCCCGGGGGTGGCTCCCGGCCGAGGGGAGCCGCCCCCGGTTCAGCCCAGCAGGACGCGTGCCTGCGCCAGACCGTCCACCTGGGACCGCCAGTCCCCGCCGCCGATGCCGAGCACCAGGTGGTCCACACCCGCCGCCGCGTACTCGGCGAAGCGGTCGGCGGCTTCGTCCGGGGTGCCGGTGATCGGCACCCGCCGCGCCCGCTCGATCGGCATGCCGTACCCGCCGGCGATGCCCTCCGCGAGTTCGTCGGCCGAGGCACCGCCGAACGAAACCACCCCGCCCACGGTCACCGTCGGCAGCGGGCGTTCGTACTCCCCCGCCAGCTCGGCCAGGTGCCCGCGGCCGCGGACCACCTCGTCGACCGGGATGAGCGACGGGAACCAGCCGTCCCCGAAGCGGGCCGCCCGGCGGCGGGCCACCGCCGAGTCGTTGCCCACCCAGACCGGCGGCTGGCGCACCCCGGGGGCCAGCTCGACCACCGGCTCCCCCGGTTCGCCCGCCAGCCGCACCGGCTTGCCCGCCAGCAGGTCCGGCAGCAGCTCCAGGGCGAGGTCCGTGCGCCTGCCCCGGTCGGCGAACGGCACCCCCGCCGCCGCCCACTGCGCCGCCCCGCCGCCCGACCCGACCCCCAGGACGAGTCGGCCGGCGGAGAGGTACTGCAGGCTGGCGAGCTGCTTGGCCGCCCAGGCCAGCGGCCGCAGCGCGGGCACGAAAACGCTCGCCCCGATCCGCACCCGCTCGGTGACCGCGGCGGCGGTGGCCAGCCCGGCCACGCAGTCCACCGTGGCCATCCCGGTGGCCAGGTGGTCCCCCAGCCACACCCCGTCCAGTCCGGCCGCCTCCGCGTGCCGCGCCGCCACCCGCAGGTCCAGTCCCTGCTCGCGCTGCACGGCGACCGACGGCAGGACCACTCCGATTCCCATCACGGGAACGATCCTGGGACCTCGACCATGCTGGAGGTCAAGGGTCAGTCGTGCAGCCGCCCGAGGAATTCCAGCAGCAGCCGCTCCCGCAGGCGCGGCGGTGCGGCGGCGAGCAGCGTGTTGACCCCGGCCATCCGGGCGGGGACCACGTCCGGGCCGCCCATCCCGGCGGCGTCGAGCAGGCCGGCGAACTGCGCCGGGGTCAGCTCCCCCGGGTCCAGCGCGGCGACGAACTCGAGCACCCGCGGGTCCACCGCGACCGGCCCCGCCGCCCGGGCCGCGGCGACGGCGTCCGCCAGGTCGGCGAGGAACTCCCGCTCGTGCCCCCGGTTCGCCGCCGACAGCGTGAGGTGCAGGTTCGCCGGGGAAACCCCGTGGGCGAACTGCGGCTGCACGTACCAGTTCCGCGCGGACATCTCGTCGGCCACGGTGAACAGGTCGAAACCGGGCTCGCCGTCCAGCGCGAAGGCCACCAGGGTCGAGTCGGGGGCGCCCAGCACCCGCAGGCCGCCGATCCCTGCCAGCCCGGCGGCGATCTCCTCCGCCGCCGCCCGCGCCTGGAGCGCCAGCCGCCGGTAGCGGTCCGGGCCGAGGTGCCGGACCACGGCCCACGCGGCAGCCAGCGGACCGCCCGAGCGGGTGGACTGCACGGTGGTGTTGAGCATCGTGTACCCGGGCCAGTCGGCGCTGGCGAAGTAGTGGCCGCGGCGCAGTTCCGCATCGGCGTGCAACAGGACCGAGACACCCTTGGGGCAGTAGGCGTACTTGTGCAGGTCGACCGAAACGCTGGTCACCCCGGGCACGTCGAAGCCGAACGGCGGGACCCCCAGGTGCGGCAGCACCCAGCCGCCGATGCAGGCGTCGACGTGCATCCGGGCACCCCTGGCCGAGGCGGCGGCGGCGATCTCGGCGATCGGGTCGAGCACGCCGTGGGCGTAGGACGGGGCGCTCGCCACCACCAGCACGGTGTGCTCGTCCATCGCCGCCGCCATGGCCGCCGGGTCGGCGCGGAAGGTCACCGGGTCGACCGGCACGGAAACGGCCCGCACGCCGAAGAAGTGCGCCGCCTTGCGGAACGCGGCGTGCGCGGTTTCCGGCAGCACCATCGCGGGCTCACGCACCCCCGGCGCGCCTTCCCGCGCGGCGAGCACCGCCAGCAGGCAGGACTCGGTGCCGCCGGAGGTCACCGCGCCGACCGTGGCCGCGGTTCCCCCGGCCAGTTCCGCGGTCGCGGCCACCAGGTCGTTCTCCAGGCGCAGCAGGCTGGGGAAGGCCGTCGGGTCCAGGCCGTTGGCGTGCGCGGCCAGCGCGTGCGCCTCGGCGGCGAGTCCGTCCAGGCCGGACAGTCCGCTGTCGTAGACGTAGGCGAGCGTGCGGGCGCCGTGCGTGGGCAGGTCACCGGCACGCAGCGCGCGGAGTTCGGCGAGCACCGCCCCGGCCTCGGTCACCGGCCCGGTTCCAGGATCTTCTTGCGCAGCAGCGGCAACGCCAGCGCGACCAGGATCGCGGGCAGCAGCGAGAAGCCGAGCAGGATGGCGGTGATCGCACCACCCGGCTGCACCGCCGAAGAGTCCACAGAGGACACGTAACCGCCGAGCTGGAGGATCAGCCCGAACAGGCCGGGCCCCAGCGCCAGGCCGAGCGTCTCCCCCGCGGTCCACACCCCCGCCGCCACCCCGGCGCGGGTGGCGCCGGTGCGCTCCTCCTCGGCGGAGATCAGGTCGGGCAGGATCGCCAGCGGGAACACCTGGATCCCGGCGTAACCGACACCGGCCAGCGCGACGAACACGAAGACCACCGGCAGCGGCAGCACCCGCGACGCGAGCATGCCGAGCAGGGCGACGGCGAAGACCAGGGTGAAGATCCGCAGCCCGGTGACCTTGCCCCAGCGGCGGCCCAGCGCCATGCACAGCGGCATCACCAGCAGCGCGGGCCCGACGAAGCCGACGAAGAGCAGGGTCTGCAGGCCGGGGTCGCCGAGCACGTACCTGGCCACGTAGCTGACCCCGGCCAGCAGCGTGCCGATGCCCAGCGACTGGATGAAGTAGACACCGAGCAGCCAGCGGAACGCGCGCCACTCGCGCATGGTGGTCAGCAGTGCACGCCAGCTGGTGGTGGGCTGGCGGACCTTCGCCACCGGGGCGTTGCGGATGCTGAAGTACACCCCGAGCGCACCGGCGAGGATGACCAGCCCGATCACCACGCCCATCGCCCGGTAGCCGGGCACACCGCCGAAGAGGTCCACGACGGCGGGCGCGCCGCCGCCGGAAACCAGGATCGCCAGCGCCAGCACGCCGATGCGCCAGCTGTTCAGCCGGGTGCGTTCCTCGTAGCCGGGCGTCAGTTCGGCGGGCAGCGCGTTGAACGGCACCTGGAAGAAGGCGAACGCGGTGGCGCACAGGAAGAACACCGCCACCACGTACCCGGCGTCGAGCCAGGTCCTGCCGAACCCGGGATGGGCGAACAGGGCCGCGAACAGCACCGCCACCCCGATCCCGCCGAACAACAGGAACTTCGCCCGGCTGCCGTCCTTGGCCAGGCGCGCGTCCGAGATGCGGCCGGCCACCGGGTTGAACAGCACGTCCCACGCCTTGGGCACCAGCACGATGGCACCGGCGATCGCGCCGGGCACGGCCATGGTGTCGGTCAGGTAGGGCAGCAACAGCAAACCGGGCACGGTGCCGAACGCACCGGTGACGAACGAGCCGACCGAGTAGCCGAGCCGGGTCTGGAGCGGGAGCACGGCACGACTCTATCTTTGGCTATGCCTCCGGCATAGCGGCGAGGTCGCTTTTGAGCCGGTGTCTGGAGCGGGCACCGCTCCGGCCCCGGGGGCCGCATCTTTGGCTATGCCTCCGGCATAGCGGCGAGGTCGCTTTTGAGCCGGTGTCTGGAGCGGGCACCGCTCCGGCCCCGGGGGCCGTATCGGTGCCCACTCCAGACACCGGCGCGACCTCGCGGGTGGGAGTGGGGGTGAGCGTGCCTACGAGAGGACGTCGGCGATCTTGCGCAGGGCTGCCGCGTCCCCGCGCACCAGCAGGGTGGTGACCACGGTCTTGTCCCACTCCGCCAGTTCCTCTCGGATCTTCGACGGCGGGCCGATCAGCGAGATGTCCTCCACCAGCGCGGTCGGGATGGCGGCGGCCGCCTCCTGCTTGCGCCCGGCCAGGTACAGCTCCTGCACCTGGCCGGCCACCTCCTCGTAACCCATGCGGACGAAGACGTCGTGGTGGAAGTTGGCGTCCTTGGCGCCCATGCCGCCGATGTAGAGCGCCAGCGACGGCTTGATCAACGCGGCCGCCTCCTCCACGTCGTCGTGCACGATCACCGGCGCGGAAGCGGGTACCTCGAAGTCGGCGAAGCCCCGGCGGGCACCCGGGCGGGCGAAGCCCTCCTCCAGGGCGGCGCGGTAGAAGGCATCGCTCTTCGGCGAGAAGAACAGCGGCAGCCAGCCGTCGCAGATCTCGGCCGAGAGCGCCACGTTCTTCGGCCCCTCGGCGGCCAGGTAGATCGGCAGGTCGGCGCGCAACGGGTGCACGGTGGACCTCAGCGGCTTGCCCAGCTTCGCGCCACCGGGGTGCGGCAGCTGGTAGAACTCGCCGTCGAAGGTGACCGGCTCCTCCCGCGCGAGCACCCGCCGCACGATCTCCACGTACTCACGGGTGCGCGCCAGCGGTTTCGGGTACGGCTGGCCGTACCAGCCTTCGACCACCTGCGGCCCGGACGCGCCGAGGCCGAGCACGAACCGGCCGCCGGAGAGGTGGTCCATGGTCAGCGCGCTCATCGCGGTCGCGGTCGGCGTGCGCGCGGACATCTGCACGATGTTGGTGCCCAGCTTGACCCGCTCGGTGGCGGCGCCCCACCAGGCCAGCGGGGTGA
This sequence comes from Amycolatopsis sp. NPDC045836, assembly GCF_056431745.1. Taxonomy (NCBI): domain Bacteria; kingdom Bacillati; phylum Actinomycetota; class Actinomycetes; order Pseudonocardiales; family Pseudonocardiaceae; genus Amycolatopsis; species Amycolatopsis sp. NPDC045836. The sequence goes on from NZ_JBWKKF010000014.1 coordinate 83,523, forward strand.
ACGCGTCGGAGCCGTACGCCTCGGCGCTCCAGACCGAGTCGAAGCCGAGCCGGTCCGCCTCGGTGATCGCCTCCAGCGCTCCCGGCGTCGGGCCGGAGGACCAGTAACCGACGTGGTAACCCAGCTTCATGCGCTCTCCTTCAGTTCGGCACCCTGGGTGCATAGTGGGTGGGGCGATCGCGTTCGTCCAGCGGGGGCAGGTTGCGGGCGGGTGTTTCCACCAGCGGCGCGTCCACCGGGAGCTTGCCCGCCACCCGCCGCCAGCCCGCCCGCGCCCTCGGGTGGTAGCGGCGCTCGAACGGCACCAGCTTGAACGCCGCGTTGATCAGCTTCCCGGTGAGCCGGTGCAGCTTCTCGTCACGCGCGGTCCAGGGGTAACCGAGCTTGTCGCGGATCGGCGGGTCGTACAGGCCGACGGTCAGCCAGACGAAGTTGCGCGCGACCAGCGGCCGCACCAGGTTCCACACCGGTGACGGCAGCCACCACAACCCGTTCGGCTTCGGGATGTCCCCGATGTCCAGCACGTCGCGGGTGGCCTTGTTGTCCTCCAGCACCTCGGTGCACATGTGGTGCCAGTACTCCTGGAACTCCTCCCAGGTCTTGGGCACCGGCCGCGTGCTCATGCCGTACATCCGGTACCACTGGACGTGCTCGTCGAACATCTTCCGCTGCTGGTCGGCGGTCAGCCCGCCCATGAAGTTCTCGGCGATGAGCAGGGCGCTGACGAAGAAGGTGGCGTGCGCCCAGTAGAAGGTGCCCGGGTTCAGCGCGTGGTACGGGCGGCCCTGCGCGTCCACGCCCTTGATCGTGTTGTGGTACCCGCGGACCTGCTTGGCGGTCTCGTGCGCGCGGGGGCCGTCGTAGATCACTCCCCCGATCGGGTAGAGCGAGCGGAACAACCGCTGCCAGCGTTCCTCGAAGAACCGCGAGTGCTCCTCCACCCCCGCGCCCAGCTCCGGGTGCATGTTCTGCATGGACCCGGCCCACAACGCGATCAGCAGGCCGCGCCAGTCGCCGAAGTACTTCCAGGTCAGCGAATCCGGGCCCAGGGGCTCCGGGGACCGAGTCTGCTCCGGCACGGGCGACCTCCTCAATGTGACCACAGGCGTTGTCAGGTTAGGATTGACAACGACCGTAGTCAACTGACGAGTAGGTTTCACATGTCCAGCCGGACCTGGGGTGGCACCACGCTGACCGATCGCCGGGCAGCACGCCGCGCGCAGTTGATCGAGGCGGGCATCGACCTGCTCGGCGCGGAAGCGGGCCCGGCGGTGAGCGTGCGCGCGGTCTGCCGCCACGCCAAGCTCACCGAGCGGTACTTCTACGAAAGCTTCGCCGATCGCGACGAGGTCGTGCTGGCCGTTCACGAGCACGTCGGCCAGGCCGCGCGGCAGGCGCTGATCGACGCGGTGGAGGCCGGTCCCGCCGAACCGGCGGCACGGGCCCGCGCCGCGGTGACCGCCTTCGTCGAGCTGATCATCGACGACCCGCGGCACGGCCGGGTGCTGCTGCTGGCCCCGCTGAGCGATCCGGCGTTGTCCAGCCGAGGGGTCGAACTGCTGCCCGCCTTCGCCGCGCTGATCCGCGAGCAGCTGCCGCCCGGCGCCGCCGAGGTGGAGCGGGACATGACCGCGATCGGGCTGGTCGGCGCGCTGGCGAACCTGTTCATCGCCTACCTCGGCGGCCTGCTGGAGGTGTCGCGGGAGCAGCTGATCGATCACTGCGTCCGGCTGCTCACCCGCGCCTGATCCCGTTCCGCCACCAGCTTCAGCGCGATGTCGATGATCATGTCCTCCTGGCCGCCGACGTACTTCGCCGCGCCGACGCGGTAGAGGATTTCGTGCGCGGGCACGCCGTAGCGCTCGGCGGCGCGTTCGGCGTGCAGCAGGAAGCTCGAGTACACCCCGGCGAAGCCCTGCACGATCGACGACCGGTCCAGCACCGGCAGCCGGGTGATGTACGGCTTGACCACGTTCTCCGCGGCGTCCATCAGCACGTCCTTGTCCACCCCGGTGCGCACGCCGAGGCGGTCGAAGGTGGCCGCGAGCACCTCCGTCGGCGAGTTGCCCGCCCCGGCCCCGAGCGCGGCGAGCGAACCGTCGATCTGCCGGGCGCCCGCGCGGTGGGCCAGCACCGAATTCGCCACGCCGAAGCTCAGGTTCTGGTGCCCGTGGTAACCGACCTGCGCCTGGTCGCCGAATTCCGCGACCAGCGCGGCGACCCGGTCCGAGGCGTCCTCCAGGATCAGCGCGCCCGCCGAGTCCACCACGTAGACGCACTGACAGCCGGCGTCGACCATGACGCGGCCCTGCTCGGCCAGTTCTTCCGGCGTGGACATGTGCGCGAGCATCAGGAAGCCGACGGTTTCCAAGCCGAGTTCCCGTGCCGCGCCGAAGTGCTGGATCGAGACGTCGGCCTCGGTGCAGTGGGTGGCGATCCGGACCGCACCGGCACCGAGGTCGGCCGCCGCCCGGAGGTCGTCGACGGTGCCGAGGCCGGGCAGCAGCAACACGGCGATCTTCGCGCGCTTCGCCTCGTCGACCGCCGCCGCGATGAGCCTGCGCTCGTCGACGAGCGAGAACCCGTAGTTGAAGGTGGAGCCGCCGAGGCCGTCGCCGTGGGTGACCTCGATCAGCGAGATGCCCGCGGTGTCCAGCGCGCGCACGGTGTCCCGCACGTTCTGCTCGGTGAACTGGTGCGCCATGGCGTGGCTGCCGTCGCGCAGGGTGGTGTCGACGAGGCGGACTTCCCGCGTGCTCATGCCGAAACCGCCTTCCGCTGGGCGAGCAGTTCACCGACGCGGGCCGCGGCGGCGGTCATGATGTCCAGGTTCCCGGCGTAGCGCGGCAGGTAGTCGCCGTTGCCCGCCACTTCGAGGAACACCGCGACCCTGGCGCGGCCCCGCCAGCCCGGCCGGGGGTCGTCGAACTGCGGTTCGGCGGTGAGCGTGTAGCCGGGCACGTACTCCCCCACCGCGCGGACGACCTCGTGCACGGAGTCGGTGACGGCCACCCGGTCGGCATCCGGGTCGATGGCGCAGAACACCGTGTCCCGCATGATCATCGGCGGCTCCACCGGGTTGATGATGATGATCGCCTTGCCGTGGCCCGCGCCGCCGACCTCTTCGATGCCGCGTGCGGTGGTGCGGGTGAACTCGTCGATGTTGGCGCGGGTACCCGGTCCCGCCGAGCGCGACGAGACCGAGGCGACGATCTCCGCGTACGGCACCGGGGTCACCCGGGACACCGCGTGCACGATCGGGATGGTGGCCTGGCCGCCGCAGGTGATCAGGTTGAGGTTGGGGGCCGACAGGTGTTCGGTCAGGTTGACCACCGGGCAGGTGAACGGGCCGATCGCGGCGGGGGTCAGGTCGATCGCCTGGATCCCGACCTCGGCGTAGCGCGGTGCGTTCGCCTCGTGTGCTTTCGCCGACGTGGCTTCGAAAACCAGCTCCGGCGGTTCGTCCTGGGCGAGCAGCCAGTCCACGCCCTCGGCCGAGGTGCGCACACCGAGCGCGGCGGCGCGCGCGAGCCCGTCGGACGCCGGGTCGACACCCACCACGTACCGGACGTCGAGGTGTTCGCTGCGGCGCAGTTTGACCAGCAGATCGGTGCCGATGTTGCCGGGACCGACGATGGCGGCGGTGCGGGGCACGGGCGTCCTCCCTAGCTGAACACGGCGCTGACCGCGCCGAGCCCGTCGACGGTGCAGGTGACGTGGTCGCCGGGGGCGACCGGGGAAACCCGGGTGATCGAGCCGGACAGGATGACGTGGCCCGGCTGCAGCGCGGTGCCCATCTCACCGAGCTTGTTGGCGATCCACACCAGACTGTTCAGCGGGGAGCCCATCACCGCGCCGCTGTGGCCGGTTTCGATCACCTCGCCGTTGAGGCGCAGTTCGCACGGGGCGCTGGTCAGGTCGATCGCGTCCACCGGCACCGGGGTCGCCCCGAGCACCACCGCGCCGGAGGAGGCGTTGTCCGCCACGGTGTCCACGATGGAGATCCGCCAGTCGCGGATGCGGGAGTCGACCAGTTCCAGGGCCGGTAGCAGGTGGTCCACCGCGTCGGCGGCCTGCTCCGCGGTGATCCCGGGGCCCTGCAACGGTTTCCGGAGCACGAAGGCGATCTCCGGCTCGATCCGCGGTTGCAGGAAGCGCGCGGTCGGGATGGGCTCGCCCTCGGCGTAGAACATGGTGTCGGTCAGGTGCCCGAAGTCCGGTTCGTCCACGCCGATCTGCCGCCGGGCCGCTTCGCTGGACAGGCCGACCTTGTGCCCCCGCACCACCGCCCCGCCCGCCTGCCAGTGCCGGACCTGGGCGAGCTGCACGGCGTAGGCGTCGGCGACGGTGAGTTCGGGGTGGTCCTCGATCAGCGGCGGGATCGGTTCCCCGGAGACGTAGGCGGCGAGCAGGTCCTCGGCGAGGGCGTGGTGCAGGGCGGTGTCCGGCATGGCACCCACCATCCACCCGCGAATGGGGCACACTCAATGCATGTGTCCCGCTGAGCGGAACGACGAGGGGGCCACCGCGGCCCGGCTGGCCCTGCTGCTGACCGCCTTCCGCCCCGGCGACGACGCGCTGGGGGTGTCCGAACTGGCGCGCCGCACGGGGCTGCCGAAGTCGAGCACGCACCGGCTGATCGGCCACCTCGCCGGGCACGGGTTGCTGGAACGGGACGGGCGGGCGGTCCGGCTGGGGCTGCGGCTGTTCGAGATCGGCCAGCTCGCGATCCGGCAGCGGGGACTGGTCGACGCGGCCCGGCCGTACCTGGCCGATCTGCGCGAGGCCACGCACAACACCGTCCACCTCGCGATCCTGGAGGGAACGGAGGTGGTCTACCTCGACGTGCTGCGCGGGCCGGACGCCCCGCACCTGCCGTCCCGGACCGGCGGCCGGTTCCCGGCCCACGCCACCGCCGTCGGCAAGGCCATCCTCGCGTTCTCCCCGGACGACCTGGTGGAGCAGGTGATCGCGGCCGGGCTCGAGCGGATCAGCCCGCGCACCATCACCGCGCCCGGCCTGCTCCGCCGCCAACTCGCCAAGGCCCGGCTCGACGGCGTCGCCCACGAACGGGAGGAGTCGGTGCCGGGTGTGGTGTGCGTGGCCGGCCCGGTGCTCGATGCCGGCGGGCACGCCGTTGCCGGGATCTCCCTGTCGGGCTGGGCGAACCGGATGAGCACGGCGCGGATCAGCCCGGCCGTCCGGACCGCGTCACTGGCGCTCTCCCGGACCCTGCGGGGCTGACTCCGGTTCTTCCGGTTTCGCACCCACCAACTCCCCTCCTCACCGCGAATCGTCCGCTACGCGGCCGGTTCCTGCTCCTCCGTCGCGATCCGCAGCGACTCGACGAGTTCCCGGTAGAGCTCGTCGGTGCGCAGCAGTTCCTCGTGGGTGCCCCGCGCCCGGATGCGGCCCTCCGCCATCACCACGATGGTGTCGGCGTCGAGCACGGTGGACAGCCGGTGCGCGATGGTGACCACCGCCCCGGTGGCCGCCCGGCGGCGGATGCAGTCGTGGACCGCCGCCTCGGTGAGGCCGTCCACCTGGGCGGTCGCCTCGTCCAGCAGCAGCACCTCCGGGGTGCGCAGCACCGCCCGCGCCAGCGCGATCCGCTGCCGCTGCCCGCCGGAGACCGAGGTGGGCGAAAGCGGGGTGTCCAGCCCGTGTTCCAGTGTCGTCACCTTCTCGGTCAGCTGCACCTCGTCGAGCACGGCCCGCAGTTCGGCCTCGCCCGCGTCCGGGTGCGAGTAACGCAGGTTGTCCCGGATGGTGCCCGGCACGATCGGCGTCTCCTGCTCGACGTAGGCCAGCCGCTCGCGCACCTGCCCGTAGGTCAGTTCACCGTACGGCCTGCCGTCGAGCAGCAGTTCCCCTTGCTGCGGCTCGAGAAAACGCAGGATCAGCGAGAACAGCGTGGTCTTGCCCGCCCCGGACGGCCCGACGATCGCCACGTGCCCGCGGCGCGGGATGTCCAGGTCGATCCCGCGCACGGCGGGCTCGGCGTCCGGCCCGTACGCGGCGGTGATGCCGCGCAACCGCAGCACCGGCCCGGCCGACGCCGGGCCGGTGGCGCCGGGTGCCCCGTCGGTTTCGACCGGCATCGCCTCCACCTCGCGGATCCGCGCGGCGGCGGCGATCCCGGACTGCAGCGTGGTGACGTTCTGGCTCAGCTCCATGATCGGCTCCATCAGGCCGAAGGCGTAGAGCAGGAAGGCGATCAGGCTGGACACCTCCAGCACGCCGAGGCCGACCCGCCACGCCCCGAGGCCGAGGATGGCGATGATCGCCAGCTGGACTCCGGACCAGGCGATCGTCCACGCCACCGCCTCCCGCCGGACCGCCCGGATGCTGTGCGCCGCCGACGCTTCCGCCTCGCGGAGCACCCCGTCGGCCTGCCGCTCCTCGGCCCGGCTGACCTTCACCGTGCGGATCGCCTTCAGCGTGCCCTCCAGCAGCCCGCCGAGCTTGCCGACGTGGTCCTGCGCGCGTTCCTGCGCCTTCGCGATGGCGGGCATGAGCAGGGCGAACAGCAGCGCGATCAGCACCACGGCCAGCACCGTGGTGCCGAGCAGCACCAGGTCCAGCAGGCCCATCAGCACCAGCGTGCCGATCAGCAGCACCACGCCGTTGATCAGCGAGATCACGCTCGACGTGGCCGCTTCGCGCAGCAGCACGGTGTCCGAGGTGACCCTGGTGACCAGTTCACCGGCCGGGCGGCTGGTCACCGCGGGCACGGTGGCGCGGAAGAACCGCCGGACCATCGCCTCGCGGGCCGCAGCACCACGCGTTCGCCGAGGGTGCCGAGCAGGATCCACTGGCAGGTCCAGATCAGCGCGCCCGCCACCAGCAGGGCGAGCAGCGCGAACACCGGCTGGGCCGGCGAGCCGGCCGCGCCGAGCTGGTCGAGCACCCACTTGGTGACCATCGGCGTGGCCAGGCTCATGCCCGAGCCCAGCAGGGCCAGCCCCAGGCCCAGCACCAGGGTCGGGCGGTGCGGGCGGGCGAAGGACCACAGCGTCCGGAGCCCGGGCAACCTGGCCGGACGGACAGTCATGCTCTCTTTTTGAACATCCACGCTCAACAGTGGAACATCGATGTTCCATTCTCGTCAACCCGGATTCCGTTCCGGAACACCGCGTCGTACGGTGCGAGGATGAGCGAGGAGACCGGGGCCCGGGCACGCACCCGCCGGGCGATCCTGGACGCCGCGATCGCGGTGCTGAACAAGGACTACAGCGCGTCACTGGCGGACGTGGCGAACGCGGCCGGGGTCGGGCGGACCACCGTGCACCGCTACTTCCCGGAACGCTCGGACCTGCTCGAAGCCATCGGCACCGACGTGCTGGAGACCATCGAACTCGCCGCCGCCCGCGCCCGCCTCGACGAAGGCGACGCGCTCGAAGCGCTGGACCGGCTGTGCCAGGAGTACTTCGACCTCGGCGGGGTGCTGATGCTGCTGTTCAACCACCCCTCGCTGATCAGCGACGAAGCCTGGGAAGAGGAGAGCGAGGCCGACCGGGCGCTGAACCGGCTGATCGAACGCGGCCACGCCGACGGCGTCATCGACCCGTCGATGCCGGCGGCCTGGGTGAACAACGTGGTCTGGGCGCTGCTCTACGCCTCGTGGCAGCAGTGCGAAGCCGGCGATTCGAAGCACACCGCACTGGGCCTGTGCCTGCGGTCCCTGCGCAAGACCCTGGCCGCCTAGCCGGACCACCGGAAGCCGTAGGCCAGTCCGGGCAGCAGGCGGTGGAACTCGCCGCGGATTTCCGCGGTGGGGTCCGGCCGGACCGGTTCGCCGGTGACCACGGGATCGTCGAGATCGCGCTGGAAACCGCCGGTCACCCGCCAGACCGACGAGGGCAGCCGGTCGGGCCGGAACCGCACACGCAGGTCGAAATGGTCGCAGCGCTGTTTCGGCACGCACACGTAATGCGGCTGCGATTCGCTTTCCGCCAGGAATCGCAGCACAAAAACGTGTGACTCGCCCCGGCGCAACGGCGACGGCAACCGCAGGGCGAAACCGACGCGGTCGCTGGACTCCTTTTCCGTGCCGACGAGCCTGCCGCCGCTGAAGACGTCGATCCGCGGCCCGGCGGGCGCGGCGGTCACGGTGAAGGCCAGGCCGAGTTCACCGATGCCGTCCCGTTCGGCCACCACCCGCCGGATCTCGAAGGCTTCCGGCGCGGCGGACTCCAGGTTCACGAACGTCCGCAGTTCCTCGGTGTACCAGCCGGGGCCCGGTTCCTCCGGCGGGCTCGGCGCCGGCGGGGCGGGCGACCGGCTGTCCACCAGCTCCGCCAGGTGCACGATGCCGTCGTCGATCCGGCGCCGCACGGTGCGCCGGTCCCGGTGCAGTTCGTCCGCCGCGCGATCGATGCGCTCCTGGTAGAACGGCAGGCGCAGGCGCGGGTCCAGGGCGAAGGCGACCAGCAGCAGGCCGCCGAGGTCCTCGGGCAGTTCGGCGATCGCGGCCGCCAGCGTGGCGGTGACCTTGTCGCGGACCTCGGCCGGGCGGTCCCCCTCGCGCACCCCGCAGCAGCGCCGCAGCTCCGGCCCGATCCGCTCGCCGAGGGTGCCCGTGAGCACCCCGCGGCCCTTGCGCAGCGCCTTCAGCTCCTCGACGAGTGCGCTCACCGCGGTCGTTCTCCTTCCGGGTTCCGGCGGGTTCCAGATTGGCCGGGCCCGGCCCGGCACGCAAGCCCGCCCGGGTGTTTCCGTTTCCGGAAAAGCCGGGAAACAGGAAACCACTGCCGCCTCACCGGACCCGCCCCGATGCTGGATTTCGCAGGTACTCGATTCCGGAAAGGAGGAGAAATCCCGTGCAGACCCACTTCGTGCTGGAATTGCTGGCCGGCTGGCTGGCCGTGTTCACCGGTTGAAAGCTCGCGCCTTCCGCGACCGGGTCACCGGCAGCCCGTGCGCAGGCGCAGCACCCGGGTCAGGGCTTCCGCCACCCGGTCCGCGGGGAGTTCCCCGGAAGCCCTGGCCCGCTCCAGCCTGGTCAGAACCGGCCCCGGGGCGTCGTGGCCGGACCACAGGGCCAGGTCGGCGCCGGCGACCAGGGCGGCGAGCACCGCGTCGGGCAGGCGGTAGCGGTCGGCGATCGCGCGCATGGCGCCGAGGTCGTCGGTCATCGCGACGCCGTCGAAGTGGTAGTCCTGGCGCAGCAGCCGGTACGCGGCCGGGCTGAGCGTGGCCGGTGCTCCCCCGGTCAGGCCGGGCACGTCGAGGTGGCCGAGCATCACCGCGGGAGCCCCGCGCTGCACCAGGTTCGCGTACGGCAGCAGGTCCCCGGACTTCAGTTCGGCCAACGGCGGGGTGCGCACCAGCTCCTGGTGCGAATCGCCGTTCGCGCGGCCGTGGCCGGGGAAGTGCTTGAGCACCGGGATGACCCCGGCTTCGGCGAGACCGTCCGCGAACGCCCCGGCGTACCGCGTCGCCACCACCGGATCGGCGCCGTAGGACCGGTCGCCGATCACCGTGTCCGCCGCGGCCTCGCTGAGGTCGGCGACCGGGGCCAGGTTGACCGTCACCCCGCGTTGCTTCAGCTTCCGGCCGCGCTCGGCACCGAGCGCACGCACCTGCTCCGGCGTCGCCGACGCGGCGAGTTCGCGGGCGCTGGCCAGGTCGCCGTCGAGTTCGTCGATCCGCTGCACCCGGCCGCCTTCGTCGTCCACGGCGACCAGCAGGGGGTGCGGTGAAGCGGCGTGCACGGCGCTCAGCCGGTCGCCGGTGAGCACGCGGGTCGCGTTGCCGCCCAGGAAGATGCCGCCGACGTGCTCGTCGCGGACCACCTCGACCGCGTCCCGTTCGTCGGCCGGGTCCACCCCGACCACCAGCAGCTGAGCCAGCTGGTCGCGTTCGCTCATCCCGGCGGCGAGCCCGGCGCAGTCCGGCGCCTCGGAAAGCTCCGGAAGCTCCGGAAGCTCCGGTGAACCCGGTGGTGCGGGCGGGCGCTGCACCGGTGCCGCCACCGCCCGCCCCGGCTGGACCCGCGGCACCGCCGGCGCCGCGTGCGGCACGACGGCCACGATGACCGCGCAGACCGCCGCTCCCGCGCAGAGCGAGAGCAGCCAAGCTCTGGTACCGGCCGAACGCGTCATTTGCGGACCAGTGTATTTCCTTCGTACCCGCCGGTGTGCGCCAGCCGTTTGGCGTAGCAGTCGTCCTTGCCGATGCCCTGGCTCACGCACCAGCCGTTCGCCGCTTCCCCGGAGGCGAAGGTCTCCGGCACCACGGTGATCCAGAAGTCGGGGTGCTGGAAGCTGCTGAAGTCACCGGACCACAACAGCAGCGCCCGCGGATACCGCCGCTTGTGCTCCTGGTGGCCGGCCCAGATCTTGCGGTGGTCGTAGGTCACCCCGCGTGCCACCAGCCCCGGCTGCTTCGCCGAGAGCTGCGGCACCCAGTGACCCACCAGCGCGGAAACCTCGGCGCGATCCGCCTCCACCTGCCCGCGCAGCGAGGACAGCGCGGACTCCGGCGCGGGCTCGGTGACCGTGGTGGTGGACGGCCGGTCGGGCACGGTGTACTGCGGCGTGGCGTACTCCGTCGACGTCGCCGCGGGTGGCACGTAGACCGCGTAGCCCTCGGGTGCCTGCTGCGCCACGTTCGCCCGGCCCTGCCGGACGAGCACCGCGGTCAGCGTCACGAGCAGGCCGATCACCAGGGTGATCGCCACCGCGGTGAGCGACTTCACCCCGGCGGTCCACCCCGTCTCGTACGGCGGCGGATCGGGCCGCGGGTACCGCCACTGCTGCTGACCTCGCCAGTCATCCACCGGGAACCCCTCCGTTCGGGTACGACGCACGGAGGTAGTCGGCGGGCGAAAACCGGTGTTACGACACCGGAAACCGGGTACGTGCGGCTGTTTCCCACCGCGGTGCGAGCCACGTCACACCGAGTGCTGTCACAGACCGCCGGGCTGCGGTGTCGAAGAGGTGTATTCACCAACAACCCCGAAGGAGCACTTCGATGGAAGCCCGGCTCAACATGTTCGAGAACCCCGTCGTGGCCAAGGCCTTCAAGGGCATCATCGCGGCGGGCAAGGCGGTCAGGGACTCGTCGCTGCCCCACGAGATCGCGCACCTGGTGGAAATCCGCGCCAGCCAGATCAACGGCTGCGGGTTCTGCACCGACATGCACACCAAGGAGGCCGAGCACGCCGGGGAAACCTCGGTGCGGCTGAACCTGATCGCGAGCTGGCGCGAGGCCACGGTGTTCACCGAGGCCGAGCGCGCGGCGCTGGAGCTGACCGAAGAGGCCACCCGGATCGCCGACGCGGCGGGTGGCGTCTCGGACGAGGTCTGGGACAACGCGGCCAAGCACTTCGACGAGGAGCAGCTGGGCGCGCTGGTGATCAGCGTCTCGCTGATCAACGCGTTCAACCGCGCCAACGTGATGGTGCGCCAGCCCGCCGGTTCGTACCGGGTCGGCCAGTTCAGCTGAGCGGCAGGTTCGGCGAGCGGAAGACGCGGTCGTCCTCGGTGACCGCGAAGACCTCGCACCCCGGTTGCGCGGCGGCCCACTCCGGGCCGTCCGCGCCGAGGGCGAAGGCGGCGGTGGCGGTGGTGTCGGCGATGGTGAGCGTGTCGGCGACCACGGTGATGCTCTTCAGGCCGGTGGCCGGGGCGCCGGTCCGGCCGTCGAGGATGTGGTCGCCGCGTTCGTAGCGGCCCGAAGTGGCCACGGCGGCGTCCTGGACCGCCAGCACCGCGCACAGCTGGTCGATCCGCTCCGGGTGGCGGACGCCGACGCGCCACGGACCGCCCGCGGCCACCACGTCGCCACCGGCGTTGACGCAGAAGCGGCGGGCACCGGCGTCCATCAGGGCCTCGGCGGCCCGCTGCACCGCCCAGCCCTTGACCACCGCGCACGGGTCGAGGCCGCGGCCGGGCAGGCGCACGCTGAACGCGCCGCCGGTGCGCTCCTCGTATCGGCGGCACACCGCCAGCACCTCGATGAAGTCGTCGCTGAGCTCGGCCGGGGCGAGTTCGGCGCGGTTGAGCCTGCTCACCTCGCTGTCCTCGCGGAACGGGCTGAACCGCGCGTCGACCGCGCGCAGCCAGTCGAAGGCGTGGTCCACCGCGGGCCCGAGCGGGCTGGTGGTGGCGCGGATGTCGATCGAGATGGGGAAGCCCATGATGTGCTCGACCCGGCGTGGCTGCCCCAGCATCAGGCACCTTTCCCGTCGAGAGCCGCCTGCAGCGACTCGGCGTAGGCTTCACTGGTCATCGTCGCTCCCGAAACCGTGTCGATGTCCGCGCTCTGGGCGGTGAGGACTTCCTCCCGCAACACGGGTAACGCGCGCTGGGTCGGATTGGTGTCCGGCGCGCGCAGGACCTGCACCCCGGTAATGGTGCCACCGGTCAGCACCACCTGCACCTGAACGGTGCCGTGGCGGCCGGCGGCCACCTCGGTGCCGGTCAGCGTCCTGGTGTCCGCGGCACCCGCCTCGGCGGGTGCGCTGCCGGTGGCCGGAGCGGGTGCTTGCGCCACCACCACGGTCCCGGTGTGCGGGGTGGGCTCGTACTGCCACAGCCAGGCGAACCCACCGGCGGTGAGCAGCAGCACGGGAATGGTCTTCTTCATCTCTCTCCTCAACCGGCCAGGCTGAACCGCTCGGCGTGCACCTGCGCCGCGGGCAGGCCGAGTTCCTTGAGGCCGCGCAACGCGGCCTTGGTCATTCCGGGCGGACCGCAGACGAACACGTCCCGGTCGGTCACGTCGGGCACCAGCGCGGCCAGGTTCCGCGGCCCGAGCACCGGCCCGTCCGGACCGTCCTGATCGGACGGACCGGTGAGCAGCCGCAGCTCCGCGCCCCGGGTGCGGGCGATCGCGGTCAGCTCGGCGAGCAGCACGGCGTCGGCCGCCGACCGCACGCGGTAGAGCACCACCACGTGCCCGGCCACCTCCTCGAGCAGGGCGCGGATCGGGGTGATGCCGACCCCGCCGGCGATCAGCAGCGCGTTGCCGCGGGTCTGGTGCGCGGTGGTGAACGCGCCGTACGGCCCCTCGGCGAACACCCGGGTGCCGGGCCGCAGCCCGCGCAACCCGGCGCTGCCCCGGCCGACGGCCTTGGCGGTCAGCCGCAGCGACCGGCCGTCCGGCGCGGCGGACAGCGAGTACGGATTGGCCTGCCACCACCGGTCGCGCCTGAGGAAGCGCCACAGGAAGAACTGCCCGGCGCGCACCGGCAGCTCGTCCAGCTTCTCGCCGGTGATGTGGACCGACACCACCTCCGGTGACTCCGGGACCACCGCGGTGACCCGGAACCGGTGCTTGAGGTTGCGCCGCAGCGGCAGCACCACCCGGCCGGCGACCACCGCGGCCACCGCCGCGCCCCACAGCGTCCACCAGTACGCCCGCGCCGGGGCGGAGCCGACGAAGGTCTCGCCCACCGCGACCTGGTGGCCGAAGGCGAGCACCACGGCGAGATAGGTGTAGAGGTGGGTGAAGTGCCAGGTCTCGTAGGCCAGGCGCCGCCGCGCGTACCGGGCCGACAGGCCGCCGACCAGCAGGACCAGCACCAGCGCCACCACCGCGCGCAGCACGTCCTCCATCGTGGTGACCAGCGTGCCGAGCTGGTCGATCGGGCCGGTGCCCTCCACCGCGGCGTAACCGGAGACGATGAACACGGCGTGCCCGGTCAGCGTCCACAGCAGGCCGAAGCCGAGCAGGCGGTGCCACGAGGTCAGCCGGTCCATGCCGAGCCTGCGGTCCAGCCAGGGCAGCCGGGCGACCAGCAGCAGCTGGAAGGCCATCAGCAGGGCGCCGTAGAGCCCGGTGAGGCGCCCGAGCGAGACGAGCGCGTTGCTGGACGGCGCGGAGGCGGTGAACAACGCCGTGACCACCACGGCGTTCGCGGCGAGCAGGGCGGACAGCGCGAGCCCGGCGGTGGTCCGCGGGCGGAGGGCGGCACCGCGTTCGACGGCGGGCTGGCGGGCGGGTGACCCGGCGGTGGTGACTTCGGCCATGGGCCCAGCCTGTGCGGCGAAGCTGTGGGCTTCCTTTTCGCCACCTGTCGAGATCCTGTCGGTCGGGCGCCACGCCACCCCCGCGCCTCGCCAGCGGCGGCGGCGTGGCGCACCATGGCACCGTGAGCACGGTGAACGCGAACAACCCGGTGAAGCTGCTGGTCGTCGACGACGAACCGCACATCGCCGACCTGGTGGCGACGGTGGCGAAGTACGAGGGCTGGCAGGCCGTCACGGCGGGCAGCGGCGAGGCCGCGCTGCGTGAGGCCGCCGGGTTCCACCCCGACATCGTGGTGCTGGACGTGATGCTGCCCGACCTCAACGGGTTCACCGTGCTGGACCGGCTGCGCGAGGGCGGCACGATGGTGCCGGTGGTCTTCCTCACCGCGAAGGACGGCACCGCCGACCGGATCGCCGGGCTGACCAGGGGCGGCGACGACTACCTGGTCAAGCCGTTCTCGGTGGAGGAGCTGATGGCGCGGCTGCGGGCGGTGCTGCGCCGCAGCACCGGCCCGGCGTGGCAGCACTCGGTGCTGCGGGTGGCCGACCTGACCATGGACGAGGACACCCGCGAGGTCCGCCGCGGTGACCGGCTGATCACGCTCACGCCCACCGAGTACGAGCTGCTGCGGTACCTGATGCGCCGGTCGCCGGGCGTGCTGACCAAGGCGCAGATCCTCGACCACGTGTGGGAGTACGACTTCGGCGGCAAGTCCAACGTGGTGGAACTGGTCATCTCGCACCTGCGGCGGAAGCTGGACAGCGGGGCGGAGCCGTTGATCCACACCGTGCGCGGGGTCGGCTACGTGGTGCGCCAGGCGGCTCGGTGACCCGCTGGCTCGGCGCGTGGAACCGGCTCCGCCTCGGCACCCGGCTGGCGTTCGCGCTGGCCGCGCTCTCGCTGGTGGTCTTCGCCATCGTCGGCACGCTGACCGTCGGCATCATGCGGGACTACCTGCGGGACAAGCTCGACGACCAGCTGACCTCCAGTCAGCTCGACGAAAGCGAGAAGCTGCGCAAGTACCCGGCGAAGGACCCGACGCCGTTCTACTCGTGGTACTCGGTGGCCTTCGAGGTGCGGAACGGGACCGCGACCCCGCAGCCGGAGGACCGGCTGCCGCAGGACGTCGAGGACCTGGCCGGGGTGGCGCGGGACGCCACCGAGACCGAGGTGATCCGGACCGTGCACCTGCGCGGCGAGGGCGACTTCCGCGTCCGGGCCTGCCCGATCGACCGGGTCACCGGCACCGTGCTGGTCAGCGCGGCGCCCGAGGCCGAGCTGGACAGCACGGTGCAGCAGCTGATCGCGGTCGAGGTGGCCTCCTTCAGCCTGGCGCTGGCGATCCTGGTGATCACCGGCCGGATCGTGCTGCGCCGCGGCCTGCGCCCGCTCAGCGACATGACCGCCACCGCGCACGACATCACCACCCGCGACCTCACCGACTCACCGGACCTGCCGGTGCGCGCCACCGGCACCGGCGGCGGCGTCGAGGTGGACGAGCTGCGGACCGCGCTGAACACCATGCTCGCGCACATCGACTCGTCACTGGGTGCCCGGACCGCGGCCGAGCAGCGGCTGCGCCGGTTCATCGCGGACGCCTCCCACGAGCTGCGCACCCCGCTCACCTCGATCCGCGGTTACGCCGACCTGTTCCAGTACGCCGCGGCCAACGAACCCGCCGAGCGGGAGGCGCACCTGGGCAAGCTGCGGCAGGAGGCGGGCCGGATGAGCCTGCTGCTCGACGACCTGCTGCTGCTCGCCCGGCTCGACGACGCCGAGGCCGAGGCCCCGCTGCGGCGCGAGGAGCTGAACCTGGTGGACCTGGTCACCGCGGCCGCCGACGCCTTCCGCGCGGCCCACGGTGACCGCGAGCTGACCGTGGTGGTCGGCACCGACCCGATCACCCTGTTCGCCGATCCGCTGCGCCTGCGGCAGGTGCTGGACAACCTGCTGACCAACGCGGCCGTGCACACCCCGCCGGGCACCTCGGTGACCCTGGAGGCGCACGCGAGGGGCGCCGAGGCGGTGCTGGAGGTGGCCGACACCGGCCCCGGCATCCCGCCCGAGGACCAGGCCCGCATCTTCGACCGCTTCTACCGCGTCGACCGTTCGCGCGCGCGGCAGCGCGGTGGCAGCGGGCTGGGGTTGTCGGTGGTGCACTCACTGGTCACCGCGCACGGCGGTACCGTGGCACTGGCCAGCGGTCCGGGCCGGTGCCGGTTCACCGTCCGCCTGCCGAGGAACGAGGGACCCCGTTGATCGACCCGTCCGACGAGTTGCGCGCGTTCTGGGCCGAACGGCACTTCCCGACGCTGACCACCCTGCGCCCGGACGGGCTGCCGCACGTCGTGCCGGTGGGCGTGACGGTGGACGAGGACTTCTCGGTGGCCAGGGTGATCACCTTCCGGGCCAGCGTGAAGGCCCGCAACGTCCGCCCCGGCGACGTCCCGGCCGCCGTCAGCCAGGCCGACGGCCGCCGCTGGTCCACGCTGGAAGGCCGAGCCCGCCTCCTGACCGACCCGGACTCGGTGCGCGACGCGGAAGACCGCTACGCCGCGCGTTACCACCGACAGCCGCGCCCCAAGCCCGACCGGGTGGTCATCGAAATCCAGCTGATCCGGAACCTGGGCATGCGCTGATCCAGCCGGCGCGCACAGGCGCCGGAACGCCAGCGGAACCGGACGCCCCAAGCACCGGCAGGACCGGAGCGCCGAGCACTGACCACCCCAGGCACCGAAACGCCAGCAGTCCCCGGGCACCAAGGCACCGACAAAACCGGGTACCCCGAGCACCAACAAAAGCCGAGCGCCCAAAGCACCAGCGAACCCGGGCGCCAAAAGGCGAACCCCAAGCGCCAACAGGAACCGGCACCCTGACAGCAATAGAATGGGAACCAAGGCACCAAAGAATCAGGCACCTCGAGCGCCATGGACCCGCACCCAGTTCACCAGCAAAACCCGGACACCGAGCACGCACAACACCAGGGCACTGGCCGCGCCCGGACACCGAGCCGAAGCCCAGTCGGGCACCAACCACACCCACACACCAGAACAACAAGCCCCCGAACACCAACCACACCCAAACACCAGAACAGCAACCCACCCGGACACCAACCACACACCCAAACACCAGCACAGGAACCCACTCGGACACCAACCGCAGCCGGGCACCAAAGCCGAGAACCCACCCACACCCCCCTCCCACCCCGGCCCGAAGCCAAAAACACGGCGAAGGGCCTTTTGCCAAGGCATCTTTCCCGCCTTGACAAAAGGCCCTTCGCCGTAGTCAGAATCAAAAAAGGGGTGGTCACCCCGCGAACATAACCCGCCACTCCTCCAGCGACCGCGGCCGATACACAAAATTGTCCCGCCGCACCTCCGAAAGCGGCGAAGAAGGCGCCGCCGAATACTGGTGCCCCGGGTACACCACCGGATCCCCGGGCAAACCCGCCAGCCACTGCAAGCTGCGGTACATCGCATCCGCGTCACCGCCGGGGAAGTCGGTGCGGCCGCAACCCTCCAGGAACAGGGTGTCCCCGGAGACCAGGCGGTCCTCCCCGACCAGGAAGCACTGGCTGCCGGGGGTGTGCCCGGGCGTGTGCAGCAGCCGCACCGGGATGGAGCCGATCTCCACCAGGTCGTCGTGGTCGTGGCCGACCAGGTCCGAGTCCGAGACCCCGGTGACCCGCTTGACCCACTCCGCCTCGTCACCGTTGACGTGCACCGGGACCGGTGACAGCGCCAGCAGGTCGGACAGGCCGGGCAGCGAGAAGCCCATCATGTCGCCGCCGACGTGGTCGGGGTGGTGGTGGGTGACCAGCGCGCCGGTCAGCCGCATGCCGTCGGCGGCCAGCACGTCCAGCAGGTCCGCCACCCGGTAGGCGGGGTCGACCACCATCGCCGCACCGGTCTCCCGGTCACCGATCAGGTAGGCGAAGTTGACCATCTGGGTGGCCACCGGGTCCCCGACGGCGAAGTCCCGGCCCGAGAGCAGCTGGCGGAAGTACAGGCGATCCGGCATGCGCTCACCGTACTGGGGACCCGGCGTGCGCGTCCCCGTGCGGGGTGCCACACTTCCGCGCGTGGAGTACCAGCTCATCGCCGAAATCGTCCCGCCAGCCGACGCCGCCGAACTGGACGCGCTCCAGCGGCTGGGCGTGGCCACGCTGCTCGACGAGCAGCTCGACCAGCTCGCCGCCGTCGAGGGTCCAGACGGGGTGGAGATCGAACCGGTGGACCACAGCGTGGAGGTGGGGGCCTCCGGCGCGGTGATCACCTGGGCGCTCGACGCGCCCGCGCTGGTGCTCGCCGAGGACGGCGCCCGCCACGTGCTCGACGAGCTGCTCGACCGGACCCAGCTGCTCACCGACTGGACCGTGCGCCGCTGCGAGGTCTCGGCTTCCGACGAGGACCTCGCCGCCGCGTTCAGCGACGACGAGCCGGTCGAGATCGAGGACGAGGCCGAAGCCGGCGAGGAGCCGACCGAGGAGGAGCTGGCCGCCGCCCGCGCCCAGCTGCTCGCCAGCGCGAGCCAGCTCCGGGCGTTCGGCCTGGAGGCGTTCGGGCACGTGCCCGACGACCCCGAGTCGGTGCCCGCCGAGCAGGCCACCCTGGTGGCCGGTGCGTTCGTGCAGGGCATCGAGGTGCTCACCGACGAGCTGTTCCAGGACATCCAGGCGCTCGAAGAGGCCGAGGTGACCGCGGGCGAGCAGGACACCCTGTGGGTGCTCGACCAGTTGCCGGAGCGGTTCGCCGACCAGTACACCGCGTTGTTCGCCAAGCAGTTCCTGGTCAGCACCTCGATCCTGGGCTACCGGCTGTGCCAGCCCGGCTGGACCGCCCCGCAGAGCACCGCCGAGGCGCTGGGCCTGCACCTGATCAAGTCGGCCGCGGCCGTGCAGCTGGACCTGTCCGGGATCAGCGAGGAGCTGCCGCTGGAGCAGATCTTCGCCGCGTTCAACGAGCACGCCTTCGAGGACCTCGACCACGAACTGCTCTTCGAGGCCGAGACCGAGGACGGGGTCAAGGGCCTGGACTTCGCCGACTGGTTCACCCCGCGCCCGCACCTGGCCGAGACCGTGCACCCCTACCTGACCAGCACCGAGGACTGAACCCGGGCGGCCACCCGCGGCCTCACGCGGGTGGCACCTCCTTCCGGCTTTCGGTCACCACACCGCCCGAGAGCACCCGCAGGCGTTCCTTGGCGGGCACGTCCGCGCCGATCGCGTCCAGGCCGAGCAACGCCGCGCCGACCACCGGCGCCACGTCGACCACGCGGAACTCCGCGCGCGGTGCCACCTTGCGGCAGCGGCGTTCGATCTCGGCGATCACCGGCTCCCCCACCCCGGTCAGCACACCCCCGCCGAGGATCACCTCCGGCGTGCCCGCGGTCAGCCCCAGCCGTCGCAGGCTGACCCCGGCCAGCACGCTGACCTCCTCGACCAGCCGGTCCACCACCCCCTGCGCGATCTCGTCCCCGGTCGCGGCCACCTCGAACAGCACCGGGCACAGCGCGTGCAGCGCGTGGGCGGGCAGCCGGCCGAAGTGCAGGCGGTGCACCACCTCCACCACCGAATCGGCCTCGAAGTGCGCCAGCACCGCGGGCAGCAACCCGGTCCACGGGCCGCGGCCGTCCTCCGCGCGCACCGCCCACCACAGCGCTTCCTCGCCGAGGTGGGCGCCACCGCCCCAGTCGCCGGAGATCCGGCCCAGCGCGGGGAACCGGTGCACCCGGCCGTCCGGGCCGACCCCGACGCAGTTGATCCCGGCACCGCACACCACCGCCACCCCGGTTCCGCTGGAGGTGCCCGCCCGCAGCAACGCGAAGGTGTCGTTGCCGACGGCCAGCGACTGCGACCAGCCGCGGGCGGCCAGCGCGTCGTGCAGGATCTTCTCCTCCCGCGGGAGGTCCAGGCCGGCCAGGTAGGCCGAGGTGTGCACGCCGAACGGCCGGTCGGCGGCCAGCCCGGCCCCCGCCAGCGCGGTCAGCACCAGTCGTTCCAGCGTTTCGACGCAGGCGGTCACGCCCACGTTCTGCGGGGAGGCCCCGGGGCCGCGTGCTTCGCCGAGCACGTTCCCCTCGGCGTCGACGAGCAGCACGTCCGTTTTGCTGTTGCCGCCGTCGATCGCCACCACCAGCTCGGAGGTCATGCCTTGGCCCACGGCAGCAGGTCGCGGTTCTCCTGGATCAGCGCGTCCGCCAGCAGGTCGGCCTGGCGGTACTGGCCGATCAGCGGATGGGCGAGCAGCGCGCCGGCGACCCGCTCGCGGCCCCCGTGCAACGCCGCTTCCAGCGCCAGGTTCTCGTACGCGGTCACGTGCGCGATCAGCCCCGCGAGCATCGGCTCCACCGGCGCCACCGGCAGCGGCCTGGCCCCGTCGCCGTCCACTGTGGACGGCACTTCGATCACCGCGTCGTCGGGCAGGAACGGCAGCGTGCCGCCGTTGCGCACGTTGACCACGTGCTCCTCGGCCGGTCCGCCCCCGGTCAGCGCGTGCACCAGCTGCACCGCGGCTTCGGAGTAGAACGCCCCACCCCGCCGGGAAAGCTGCTCCGGCTTGGTCACCACCGACTCGTCCTGGTAGACCTTCAGCAGTTCGTTCTCCACCTCGGTCACCACGTCCGCGCGCGGCAGTTCGCTGCGCTGCTTTTCGACCACCTCGTCGTGCGAGTAGTAGTACTTCAGGTAGTACGACGGCACCACACCGAACCGGCGCAGCCAGTCCACCGGCATGCCCAGGTGCTCGGCGACGGCCTCGCCGTGCTGCTCGACCAGCTCCGGCAGCCGGTCGGTGACCGTGCCGTCGGCCCCGGTCACCCGCACCCCGCGTTCCCAGCTCAGGTGGTTCAGCCCGACGTGGTCCAGCCGCAGGCGTTCGTGCTCCACGCCCAGCAGTCCGGCGAAGGTGCGCTGCAGGTGGATGGCCACGTTGCACAACCCGACCGCGCGGTGCCCGTGGTCCAGCAGCGCCCTGGTGACGATGCCGACCGGATTGGTGAAGTCGACGATCCAGGTGTCCTCCCCCGCCACCGCGCGCACCCGGTCGGCGAGGTCGAGCACCAGCGGTACCGTGCGCAGCGCCTTCGCCAGCCCGCCCGCGCCGGTGGTCTCCTGCCCGACGCAGCCGCAGCGGTGCGGGAAGGTCTCGTCGGAGCGGCGGGCGGCCTGCCCGCCGACCCGCAGTTGCAGCAGCACCGCCGCCGCGCCGTCCACCCCGCGCTCCAGGTCGCCGGTGGTGCTGATCTTCGCCGGGTGCCCGGCGTGCGCCAGCAGCCGCGCGCTGAACTCGCCGACGATGTCCAGCCGGTGCGCGTCCGGGTCCACCAGCACGATCTCGTCGACGTCCAAAGTGGACCGTCTACCGGCGATGCCGTCGACCAACTCCGGCGTGTAGGTGGATCCCCCGCCGACCACTGTCAGTTTCAACCCTTGACTCCCGTGAACGTGATACCCCGGACGAACGACTTCTGGGCGAAGGCGAACAACACGATGACCGGCGCCATGATCAGCGCGGTGGCCGCCATGGTCAGGTTCCACTCCACGTGGTGCATGCCGCGGAACGACGCCAGCGCCAGTGACAGCGGCCAGCCGTCCCGGTTCTCGCCGGTGTAGAGCAGCGGGCCGAAGTAGTCGTTCCAGGTGAAGAGGAAGCAGAACATGGCGGTGGCCGCGATGCCCGGTTTCGCCATCGGCACCAGCACCCGGACCATCGCGGTGAACTCGGAGCAGCCGTCGATCTTGGCCGCCTCCAGGTAGTCACGCGGGATGGTGAGGAAGAACTGGCGCAGCAGGAACACGCTGAACGCGTCGAACAGGAAGTACGGCACGACCAGCGGCACCAGGCTGCCGGTGAAACCGAGGCGCACCCACAGGTCGTACAGTGGCACCACGACCACCTGCGGTGGCAGCATCATCGCGGCCACGACCAGCATGAAGCACAGGTTCTGCCCGCGCCAGCGCAGTTTCGCCAGCGCGTAGGCCGCCGGGATCGCCGAGAGCAGCATGCCCAGCGTGGCCAGCAGCGAGTAGGTCAGGCTGTTGACCAGGTAGTCCAGCAGCGGCACCTGGTCGAACACCTCGATGAAGTTCTCGAAGTGCCATTCGGCGGGCCACAGGCTCGCGGTCATCGCCTGGTCGCTGGCCATCACCGCGGTCAGCAGCACGAACACCACCGGCAGGGTGAACCCGATGCCGAGGGCCAGGCCGATCGCGTGCGCAGCCACCCACTGGAGCCGGCGGTCCCGCGACCGCCGCCGCCGCTCGGCCGGTTCGACCGGCCGTTCGCTCACCGCGACCATCACCCACCTCCCTCGACGGCGGAAGCCTTGCGCAGCTGGCGCACCAGGAGCCAGGTGAAGCCGAACGAGACCACGAACAGCAGCACCGCCATCGCCGCCGCGTAACCCATGTTGAAGTACCGGAAGCCCTGCACGTACAGCCAGACCGGGTAGGTCAGCGTCGAGTTCTGCGGCGCGCCGATGTACCTCGTGTTGCCCGCCACGTCGGAACTGCCCGAGGCCACCGCACTGGCCACCACCGCCTGGGTGAAGAACTGCAGCGCGAAGATGATCGAGTTGACCACGCCGAACAGCAGCACCGGCGAGATCGACGGCAGGGTCACGTGCCAGAACCGCCGCAGCGGCCCGGCGCCGTCGAGCTCGGCGGCCTCGTACTGCTCCTGCGGCACGTCCAGCAGCGCGGCCAGCACGATGATCATCAGCTCGCCGGAACCCCACAGCACCAGCAGGGTCAGCGCCGGTTTCGACATCGCCGGATCGTTGAACCACAGCCCGCCGTCGATGCCGAGCAGCCGCAGGAACCGGTTCACCGGGCCGAATTCCGGGTTGAACAGGAACACGAAGGCCAGCGTGGCGGCGGCGGGCGGGGCCAGTGCGGGCAGGTAGCACAGCGTGCGGATCAGCCCGACCCCGCGCTTGAGCCGCGCGATCACCGAGGCCACCCCGAGCGAGAAGATCACCCGCGTGACGGTCAGCACCACCACCAGCCACAGCGTGTTCCACGCCGCGGTGCCCACCAGCGGTTCGGTGGTGAACATCCGGGTGTAGTTGTCCAAGCCGATCCACTCCGGCGCGCTCACCAGGTCGTAGCGGGTGAACGAGTAGTACACCGTGGCGATCAGCGGATAGGCGAAGAAGATCGAGAAGCCGATCAGCGCCGGCGCCAGGAAGGCCAGCGCGGTCCAGCGGCGGCGGCCGTGGCCCGCCCGCCGCCGCTCGGGCGGGGCCGGGGGCCGCGTGACCGCGCGGCCGAGGGTGGCGGTCATCCCTCGCCGCCCTACTTCTGCGCCAGCTCGTCGTTGATCTGCGCGTCGACCTTCTTCAGGCCCTCCTCCAGGTTCGGCTCGTTGCCCGCCTGCCACCGCTCGGCGAAGTCGTTGACCGCCTTGAGGTGCGCGTCGCCGATCGGCGTGGTCGGGTTCGGCAGCAGCTTGCCGCTGGAGAACATGGTGAGGAACTCGCGGAACTGCTCGCTGACTTCCAGCCTCGGGTCCTTGAGCGCGGTTTCGGTGCTGGGCACGTTCTTCAGCCCGTTGCCCAGTTCCACCAGCGTGTCGGTGTCCAGCGACATCTGCTTGACCAGTTCCCACGACGCCCCGGGGTGCTTGGCGCCCTGGGGAATGGCGATGATGGTGCCGGTGGTGAAGGCGCCGCCGTAGCGGTCCGGCTTGCTGTCGAGCACCGGCGGCGGCGCGGTCCCGTAGTTCACCTCGGGCGCCTGGTCGGCCAGGAACGCGGTGCGGTACTCACCGTCGAGCATCATCGCGATCTTGCCGCGGTGGAAGGCGTGGTCGGCCGAGTACTGGTCACCGAGGCCCGACTTGAACTGCTCGACCTTCTGCGGTCCGCCGTAGGAGTCGATCAGCTGCTTCTGGAACTCGAACATCGCCTTCCACTCCTGGCTGGCGGCCAGGTTCGACTTGCCGTCGGCGCCCAGCCAGCGCGCGTCGAAGTTCGGCGCCCAGATCTGCGCCTGGTTCGAGTAGTGCGGCATGGACGGCAGGAAACCGGCGACCTTGATCGAGCCGTCCGGGTTGAACTGGGTCAGCCGCTTGGACACCTCCAGCAGTTCGCTGGTGGTCTTCGGCGGCTGGGTCACCCCGGCCGCGGCGAAGAGGTCCTTGTTGTAGTAGAAGCCGTAGACGTCGGCGAGCATCGGCATGGCGCACCGCTTGCCCTCGAACTCGGTGTAGCTGCGCACCGCCTCCGGGATCACGTTCAGGTCGACCCGGTCGCGTTCGAGGTACGGCCCGAGGTCGATGAAGCTGCCGGTGGAGCACCAGGCGCCGAGGTTGTCGGTGAAGAACGAGATGGCCACGTCCGGCGGATTGCCCCCGCGGATGGACTGGGTGAGCTTGTCGTCGTCCTGGTTGCCCTCGTGCTTGATCTGGATGTTCGGGAACCTGGTCTTCAGCTTTTCCAGTCCCTTGGTCACCACGTCGTACTCGCGCGAGGTGAACTTGCTGTAGACGGTCAGCGTCAGCGCCTCGTCCCGGCTTGGCGCCGCCCCGATCTCACCGCCGCCCGCCGGTCCGCTCGCCGCTGGGGAACAGGCGGTGAGCAGGGAAACCGACGCGATTCCGAGAAGCAGCTTGAACGCCCGCATAGGCACTCCTTGGGTGGGGGATGGCTGTTTTCAGGAGATCGGGACGGCCGCCGCCGGAGCGAGGCCGAACAACTGCTCGCGCACCACCGCCAGCGCCGAGTGCAGCGCGCCGGCGCGCACCGCGTTGCCCGGCACCGAGGCCAGGCCGACCGGCGTGCGCGGCACCACCAGCCGGTGCAGTTCCCCGGCGACCAGCCCGGTCAGCGCGGTGCCCCCGGCCCGGCTGACCTCACCGCACAGCAGCACGGTTTCCGGGTCCACCACGCTGACCACGTTGGCCACCCCGAGCGCCACCCGGCGCGCGAACGCGGCCAGGAACGCCTCGCCCCGCTGTCCACTCCGGACGGCGTGGCCCACGGCGGCCCAGCCGGTCGGTTCGTCGATGCCGTGCTCGGCGGCCAGCGCGACGATGGCGGGTGAGTCGACCAGGTCGCCGAACCGGCCGCCATCGGCCCCGTCGGCGCCGGGGACGCGCAGCCAGTCGAACTCACCACCACCGCCGGAAGCCCCGCGCAGCAGGCGCCTGCCGACGACCACCGCGCCACCGACGCCTTCGCTGAGCCAGACCAGCACGAAGTCCCGCAGTTCGGCGGCCTCGCCGGAGATCATCTCCTCCAGCGCCACCAGGTTCACGTCGTTCTCGATGGTCACGCCGACCCCGAGCGCCTCGGACAGCCTGCCCGGCAGGTCGAACCCGGACCAGCCGGGCAGGTGCGGCGCGGATTCCAGGTGCCCGCTGGTCGGGTTGACCGCGCCCTGCGCGCCGATCACCACGTGCTTGAGGTCTTCGAGCGCCAGGCCCGCGCTCGCCGCGGCGGCGATGGTGGCCTCGCGGAAGGCGGCGGCCACGTCGGCACCGGCGTCGACCGGCAGGGGTGCGCTGTGCTCGGCGCGCACCTTGCCGGTGACGTCGGCGATGGCGAACTCGGCGGCGTGCGGGGTCAGGTCGACCGCGGCCACGTGCGCCACCGCGCCGTTGACCGACCACAGCTGGGCCCGCGGCCCGCGGCTGCCGCCGCGCACGCCGTCCTTGACCACGATCCCGTCCTGCTCCAGCCTGCTCAGCAGCTGGGCGGTGGCCGGTTTGGACAGGCCGATCACGTACTCCAGGTCCGACCGGGTCAGCGGTCCTTCCCGCAGCAAGGTGTCGATCGCGGCGCGGTCGTTGATCTCGCGCAGCAGCCGTGGGCTTCCTGCTCGCACTGGACAGCTCCCCTGAAATTATCTGTTAACTTTCCAGACGGTTTCCGTCAGCGTAGTGAGCCAGGACACACCCGTCAACGGTTCCGCCGAAGTTGGTATGAACCACCTTCCGGCGGATTCGGCAGGCCACCCGCGACTGGTACGAGATTCCCATGCGCTTCAACAAGATCGTCGCCGCGTTCGCCCTCGTCCCCGCCCTCCTGCTGAGCACCGCCACCACCGCCGGGGCCACCGGCCCCTGGCGGAAGATCGGCTCCGACGTCGCCCGCCCGCTCGACGAGAGCCAGGGCCTGGCCACCGTCGAGCGTCCCGGTGGCACGACCATCCGCTACACCGGCATCGGCACCATCCCGCCGAACCTGGCCGCCCGCGGCTGGAACCACGTCGGGGACCCCGGCACCGCCAGGGGTTACTACATCGAGCCGTACCAGCGCGACGACCGCGGTGCGAAGCTGTTCCGCGTGCAGGCCCCGGACGGTTCGTGGGCGGAATACCAGCACGCGCTGGAATCCTGGGAGGCCAACAACAACTCGTTCGCCGCGGTCTCCCCCGACGGCGCGTGGATGGTGGCGGGCGAATGGGGCACGATGGACCGGCTCCTGGTGCACCCCACGCCCGGCCTGGTCGCGAAGAACCCGGCGGAGAACCTGCCGTACGCCTTCGCCATCCGCCTCGACCGGCCGGTGCGGGACATCCAGGGCTGCGACTTCGTCACCGCCACCCAGCTGCTCTGCTCGTCCAACGATCCCGCGGGCTCGCTGTTCGGCATCACCAAGCCGCTGCTGCAGGTGGATCTCGCCGGGGCGCTGAACGGCTCGGACGTGACCGGCCGGGTCAGCGCGCTGGGTCAGCTGCCGCTGGAAAGCGGCTGCTCCGGGGAGTTCGAGACCGAGGGCATCGACTTCGACGAACGCGACGGCACGCTGCGGGTGGTGGTGCTCTCCCCGAGCATCTGCGTCGCCTTCGACAGCAAGACCTGGCGCTTCCGCCGCTGAGCTAGCGTTCGGTGACCCGGCCCCCGGCGACTTCGAGGCGCCGGGTCACCGCCACCGCGTCCAGCATCCGGCGGTCGTGCGTGACCAGCAGCAGCGTGCCCGGATAGGTGGCCAGCGCGGACTCCAGCTGCTCGATGGCGGGCAGGTCGAGGTGGTTGGTCGGCTCGTCGAGCACCAGCAGGTTCACCCCGCGGGCCTGCAACAGGGCGAGCGCCGCGCGGGTGCGCTCCCCCGGGGACAGGGTGACCGCCGGGCGCAGCACGTGCACCGCCTTCAGCCCGAACTTCGCCAGCAGCGTGCGGATCTCGGCGGGGACCAGTTCCGGCACCTCGGCGGCGAACGCGTCGAGCAGGGTTTCCTCGCCGAAGAACAGCTTGCGGGCCTGGTCCACCTCGCCGACCACCACGCCGGAGCCGAGCGAGCACTGCCCCTCGTCCGGTTCGATCCGGCCGAGCAGCGCGGCGAGCAGCGTCGACTTGCCGGACCCGTTCGCGCCGGTGATCGCCACCCGGTCGGCCCAGTCGAGCTGCAGGTCCACCGGGCCGAGGGTGAACTCGCCCCGGCGCACCACGGCCGCCCGCGCGGTGGCCACCACCGCACCGGACCGGGGTGCCGCGGCGATCTCCATCCGCAGCTCCCACTCCTTGCGGGGCTCCTCCACCACGTCGAGGCGCTGGAGCAGGCGCTCGGTCTGCTTGACCTTCGACGCCTGCTTCTCGGTGGCGTCGGCGCGGAACTTCCTGGCCATCTTGTCGCCGTCGGTGGCCTTGCGGCGGGCGTTGCGCACGCCCTTGTCCATCCAGTTGCGCTGGGTGCGGGCCCGCGATTCGAGTGACGCGCGGGTGTCGGCGTACTCCTCGTACTCCTCACGCGCGTGCCGGCGAGCGATCGCGCGTTCCTCCAGATAGGACTCGTAGCCGCCGCCGTAGGTGTTCACCTGCTGCTGGGCGAGGTCCAGTTCGACCACGCGGGTGACCGTCCTGGCCAGGAACTCGCGGTCGTGGCTGACCAGCACGGTGCCCGCGCGCAAGCCGCCGACGAACTTCTCCAGCCGGTCGAGGCCGTCGAGGTCCAGGTCGTTCGTCGGCTCGTCGAGCAGGAAGATGTCGTAGCGGCTGAGCAGCAGCGACGCCATGCCCGCGCGGGCGGCCTGCCCGCCGGACAACGCCGTCATCTCCTGCTCCAGCCCGACGTCGAGGCCCAGCTCGGCGACCACCTCGGCGGCCCGGTCGGCCAGGTCGGCACCACCGAGCGCGAGCCAGCGGTCCAGGGCGACGGCGTACGCGTCGTCCGAACCCGGCTCGCCCTCGGTGAGCGCGGTGGTCGCGTCGTCGAGCGCCCGCTGCGCCTCGGCGACGCCGGTGCGGCGGGCCAGGAACTCGCCCACCGTCTCCCCCGCCCGGCGCTCGGGTTCCTGCGGCAGGTGCCCGACCGTGGCGGTCGGCGGGTTCAGCCGGATCGTGCTGTGCTCGGCGGGCACCAGCCCGGCCAGTGCCCGCAGCAGGGTGGACTTGCCCGCGCCGTTGGCGCCGACCAGCCCCACCACGTCCCCGGGGGCGACCACCAGGTCCAGCCCGGAGAACAGCACGCGTTCCCCGAACCCCGCACCCAGTTCCTTCACGACGAGTGTTGCGCTCATAAGGGAACCGATGCTAGCCGCTGCCGCGGCGTAACCTGCGGAGCGTCCTGCCGCCGCCACCCCGTGAGGAACCCGCCCGGATGCCCGATGGCCCGCACACCCTGATCGACGCCCACGTCCTGCTCATCCGGGACGGGGACATCCTGCTCACCCAGCGGCGCGGCAGCTACGGCGACGGCAGGTGGCACCTGCCCTCCGGCAAGCTCGACTCCGGCGAGTCCCTGCCCGCCGCGGCCGTCCGCGAAGCCGCCGAGGAGGTCGGGGTGCGCATCGACCCCGCCGACCTGCGTCACGTGCACACCCTCCACGCCACCGGCGCCGGCCGGTGGCCACGCCTCGGGGTCTTCTTCGCCACCCACCACTGGACCGGCGAACCCCGCAACCTCGAACCCGACAAGTGCTACGCCGTCGCCTGGTACCCGCTCGACGCCCTGCCCGGCGATGTGATCCCCTACTCGCTCGCCGGCATCCGGGCGTTCACCAGCAGCGTTTCGTTCGGCACCTTGGGGTGGCCGGTCTGAGAGGTCCCGACAGGGTGATCGCGGGGTGGTCGGCTGCCTCCTGACCGGCGCCGGGCTGATCTCGCGACGCCATCGACGGATCCCAGGTGCGGACGCTGAACGGGGGCCGGGTCCAGCCCGGTCGATCGAGCCCGCGGCGGCTCCCCACGCCCGGTGCTCACCGACGGCGGTGACTCTTCCACCGGCGGCCACGTTGACCGGCGGGCCACGACGACCTCAACCGCCCGCACCGTTGCTCGAGGCCATCCCGCGCGAGCGGCGTGGACCACCACGGCACGCGCCCGGCCGCACCTACAACTTCGACAAGCAACGCCCTGCGAGCTGAGAGCTCCGATCTCGCTAGCTGTCAAGCAGCGACGGGTTCGGTGTGGTGCGCGGGTTCGCCGAAGGCTTTGATCGGGTCGTAGGTCTGCCCTGTGTGGAGGCAGTGGTAGAGCTGGCCGAGCATGCGGTTGAACAGGTGGCGCAGGGCGGCGGCGTGGCGGTCGCCGCGGGCACGGCGTCGGTCGTAGTGGTCCTTGGTCGGGGTATGGCGGCGAAGGCCCAGACGAAGCCGACTGCGTTGAGGCGGTCGTTTTGACGAGGCGGCCGGTGCTGGCGATGCCGCGTCCGGAGGCTCTGGTCACCGGTGCTGAATCGGCGTAGGCCTTGAGCGCGCGGGCGTCGGCGAAGCGGGCGCGGTCGTCGCCGATCTCGGCCAGGAGCCGTGCGCCGCTGAGTTCGCCCATGCCGGGAAAGCTGGTGATCACCTCGTGGTCAGGGTGCGGCTGGAACGCGGCGATGGCTGCCTGGCCGAGTTGCTCGGCGTTGTCACATTCGGTGTTGAGCGTCGCCAGCAGCGCGACAGCCTGGCCCCCAACGCTTCCTCGATGAGCGGAAGCTGCCGCAGCTGCGGAACCCGGAACGCCTGGTGGAGTTCGGCCGCCAGCGCGTTGATGCCGCGCTGGCGGCCGGCTCGCCGCAATGCGGTCGCGATCCGGGCCGGCGTGAACTTGGCGGCGGCCGCCGGTGTCGGGGCTAGCGCGAGCAGTTGACGGGCTTCGGGTCCGGCGAGGTCGGTAGCGCCGCCGCGGTGGAATGCGGCGAGGAAGCCCGGGTAGTACTCGCGCAGCAGAGACCGCAGTTCTTGCCAGGCCCTGGTGCGACGCCAGACCGCGTCCTGGGCGGCGCGGGCCAGGACCGCGACCGCGCGGGCGAGCTCCGTGTCGGCGGGCAGCTGACGGTGAGCGTGAGCGTCGGTGCACAGGATGTTGGCCAGGACCATCGCGTCGGCGTGGTCGGACTTCTTGCGGGAGACGGTGTCGTTCCCGGTAGCGTGCGACGGTCATCGGGTTGATTGCGTAGATCGCCCGCCCGGTTTCCCGCAACGCGGCGACGAGCAGCCCGCGCGGGGTCTCGATCGCGACCGGGATCGGGTCCTCGCGGCTGTCGCCGGCGTCGGCCAGCATGGCCGTCAGTTCGGCGAAACCGTCGGTGGACTCGGCGATGCGGCGTTTGGCCACCAGCTTGCCCTCAGCATCGACCAGGGCGACGTCGTGGTGGCGCTCGGCCCAGTCGATGCCGCAGAACACGATTGCCCACTTGCTCTCCTTGCTCACCTGTTCGGACTGGTCAGAGTCCCTGGCGAGAACGTGCTGCGCCCTGATAACGAGGCTCTGTGGCCTTCCCTCCGGTTGAGCCGCTCACGATCCCAGCGATCCGCACGACTCCGGTCTTGATGCCAGAGCTCCCGGGCTCTCGAGAAGCAAGGTGCAGGCCGTGCGGACGGGGCTCGAACCACGAGCGACATCCTTGATCAGCGGGCGTGGCGGCGGCCCCGGACGGGTGTGGTCCGCCGGTCTCGATGAAGGACTCCAGGTCCATGGTCAGAACAAGGCGTCCCGTCCGGGCCACCACCGGTCGTGTTCCGCCGCGGCACGGTCTTAGCTGGAGGGCTCCAGGCCCCAGGTATCGCCAGGCGTCGGCGGAACGCGAGCTGAAGAGCGAGCCCGAACCGCGCAGAGATCCTGATCAGCTTCGGGCTCGTTCGCGTGTTATCAGGGCATCATCTCTCGCGGATCGCTCGCTGCGGCACCGAGCACGGGTCCGGCCTCGCAAGCTACCGCTGGATGGTCGAGCGCACCGTGTTCCTGCGGCAGGGGTGCCGCCGCCCACGCACCCCGCCGGGACCTCCACAAAGCTTCCGCGGCCTGCTGGCGCCGACTCGAACTCACTTCGCCAGGACCGCCGACGCAGGCGCTCAGCGGATCGGGTGCTCGTACACCTCCGCGAAGGCGTGCTCCCGCGTCTGCCGCTGCTCGTCGGTCAGTCCGGCGAACGCGGACTTGTCGGCACCGCAGCCGACATCGCGGGCCGGGCGCGTGCCGTCCACCAGGAAGCGCGTCACCAGGTTGTTCACGCAGGCGTTCGCCGACAGGTAGGAACCGTGCCCGCCCTGGTCCGCCGTCACCAGTTTGGCGCGGTCACCCAGCGCCCGGCGCATGTCGCGGGCACCGACCAGTGGCGTCGCCGGGTCCCGCCGGTTCTGCACCAGCAGCACATTGGACGGTCCGTCGTCGGTGATCCGCACCGGCGGCTCCACCGGTTCGGCCGCCCAGAACGCACACGGCCAGATGTTCCCCGAGGCGGCACCGAACATCGGGTACCGCTTGCGGTCCTGCTCGACGTTGCGCTGGTACGTGCCGACCGCTTCCGGCCAGTCGTGGTCACCGCAGACCACATACAGCTGCGACGACAGCAGGTTCGCGAAGTCCGGTGCGGCGGCCTGCGCGGTGGCCGGTGCTCCGGCGCGGTCCAGCAGCTGCCACTGCTGGGCGAGCACCGGGAAGTTGGCGTCCCCGTAGAGCGAGCCGAAGGTCAGGTGGCGGAACAACGCGCCGTCGACGCCGAGCACCGGCTCCGCGTCGAGCTTCGCCGCCAGGTCGAAGTACTTCGCCTTGACCTCACGCGGATTCCGGCCCAGTTCGTAGGTGCCGTGGCGGTCGGCCGCCCACCTGGCGAAGTCGGGGAACCGGTCCTCCATGCCCTGTCCCATGTTCCGCGCACCGGTGAGGTCGAGGCCACCCGTACCGGTCACGCTGTCGAGCACGAAGCGATCGGTGCGGTCCGGGAAGAGGGTGGCGTAGACCGCGCCGAGGTAACTGCCGTACGAACCACCGAAGTAGGAGATCCTCGGTTCACCGAGGGCCTCCCGGATGCGGTCCATGTCGCGGGCGGTGTTCGCCGTGGTGGTGAACGGCAACCGCGCACCGGACGCGGATCCGGCGCACTGCTGCGCCAGCCCCTGCGCCACCTGCGCCCTGGCCACGACGTCGGCGGCGTCCTTCGCGTACGGCGGAACGTTGCTGACCAGCTGCTCGGGCCGCAGGTCGCAGGTGACCGGGGTGCTCTGGCCCACCCCACGCGGGTCGAAACCGATCAGGTCGTAGGTGTCGAGCACGCTCGCGGGCAACCCGGCCGAAACCAGGCCCATCGGCATGTCCAGGCCGGGACCGCCGGGACCGCCCGGGTTCAGCAGCAGAACTCCGCGCCGCTGCCGGGGATTCGCGCTGGGCAGCTTGGAGATCGCCAGCTCGATCTGCGTGCCCTCCGGATCGCGGTGGTCCAGCGGCACGGTCAGCTCGGCGCACAGCAGCGGGCTCGCCTCCGCACACGGTGTCCACTGTGGACCCTGCTGGGCCTGCGCCGCCGGTGCGAGCACCAGCACCGAAACCACTGCGGCAGCGGCCGCCAAGGACCTTCGCATCACGCCCCCAGAATCGTCGGCAACGAGGTTGGGCCCAGCCTAGGAAGCGGGGCACCCGCGCACATCCGCCTGAAGTCTGAGCGGGCCTACAACCAAAGTCGCTCCGCACGACTGGGTGGTGGGGGGGGGGGGGGGGGGGGGGGGGGGGGGGGAGGGGAAAAACCACCCACAACAAAACAAAAAAAACACACACACAAATACCCTCCCACCCC
>NZ_JBWKKF010000014.1:116451-184171 GCF_056431745.1 Amycolatopsis sp. NPDC045836
AGAGAGGAAGAAAAACCTTAACGAGGAAGAGGGGGGATAGCAAACAGAAAAGATGGCGGGTGTGATGTGGGGGGGTTGTTTTTTGTTCTTCTCCCCCCCCCCCCCCCCCCCCCCCCCACCACCTACACCGGTACCGAGACGAACGTCCTGCCGTCGAAGTTCTCGACTGCCACGGCGGCCACCTGGTCCGGGGGCACCAGTGCCGCGCCGTCCAGTTCGGTGCCGTCCCGTTCGCCTGCCGGGGAGACCAGCCAGCTGCCCGCTTCGGCCCGGGTGCCGTCCTTGCCCACCACCACGATCCGGCACTTCTGCCCGGCCGGGATGCCCTTGATGTCGGTGCTGATCCGGACCCAGCCCGCGGCCGGTTTCACCGTGGCGGTCATGCTCGCGCCCGTTCCCGCGTCGGTGGCCGTGCTGGTCCGGCTGCCCGGCGGCAGCGCCACCACCTCCGGTGCGTCCGGCGCCGTCTGCCGACCGACGAGCACCCCGCCGCCGAGGAAGGCCGCGGCCACCACGGCCGCCGCCACGCCGGCGGCGAACCGCCGCTTGCGCTCCTGCCCGCCCCGTTCGGCGCGCACCTGCCGCAGCGTGCGCTGCAGCAGCAGGTCCCCGCCCTCGGGCGGGCCGTCCAGCACCGCCTCCGGCGGCACCTCGCCGAGCGCGTCGTGCAGCTGCCGCAGCTCGGCCAGCTCACCGGCACACCGCGTGCAGGTCGCGACGTGTTCCTCCACCGCGCGCCCCTCCCGCTCGTCGAGCGCACCCAGCGCGTAGGCGCCGAGCAGGTGCGCGTCGTGTCCCGTGTTCATCCGGCCACCCCCTTCAGCGCCAGCTGCCGTCCCAGCGACGTGTTCCGCAGTGTTCTGAGCGCGTAGTGCGATCTCGACTTCACCGTGCCCGGTGCCACCCCCAGCGCCGCCGCCGCCTCGCTCACGCTGCGGCCCTCGAAGTAGATCTTCACCAGCACGTCCCGGTGGTCGGCGGAGAGCTGGTCCAGCGCCTCCAGCACGACCACCGAGTCCACCACCGAGTCCGCGTGGTCCCGCTGCACCGGCGGTTTCTCCGGTACCTCGGCCACCTCCGCCGGCCGGGCCGACTTCGCCCGGAACCGGTCGGTGATGATGTTGCGCGCCACGGTGAGCAGCCAGCCGCGCACCGAACCCTTGCCGTTGACCAGCACGTCCGGATTGCGCCACGCCCGTACGAGTGTCTCCTGGACCACGTCCTCCGCGGCCGCCCGGTCCCCGGTCAGCCGGGTCGCGTAGGCCAGCAGTGCGCGGCCGTGCTCCTCGTAGACCGTCCGGATCAGCGCCTCGTCGGCCGCGGGTTCCCGGTTCCGGGACCACAACGCCGCCATCCAGCTCTCCTCCCCGCCCGTGGGCGCGTCAGTGACCGCGTAACCGTGCCACGCACCGGCGGTACGGACACGGGGCTTCCGCCGAACCGGTTCGAATCTTTTCGCCACGGCTCCGCCGCCCACCCGAAGGGCTTGCCCTGTTCGGCTGACGCGGTAGCGTACGGTGACGATTCGGCGACCCATCGCACGAAGACGGAAGAGGGCGTGGAGAAGCGGAAGTCGGCACTTCGCAGCAAGCTGTTCTGGGCGGGTTACCTGGTGGCGGGCGCGCTGACCGTGGTGGCCTACTACACCACCGTGCTCACCGGCGGGCCGCCGGTCCTCCGCGTCACGCTCTACTGCCTGGTCAGCGCGTCCGCCGCGGCGGCGGTGCTGCTCGGCTGCGTGCGCCACCGGCCGCGGTCCTGGCTGCCGTGGGTGCTGCTGGGGCTGAGCCAGGTGATCTACGCCGCCGCGGACGCCAACTTCTACGTCACCCACTTCATCCTGGAGATCACCTCGTTCCCCGCGGTGGCCGACGTGCTCTACCTGTCGCACTACCCGCTCGTGGTGGCCGGGCTGGTGCTGCTGATCCGCCGCCGCAACACCGGCCGGGACGTGCCCAGCCTGCTCGACGCCGCGCTGCTGGCGGTGGTCGCGGGCATGCTGTCCTGGCTGTACCTGATCGGGCCGCAGGCCGAGGCCCACTCGCCGCTGCTGGTGAAGGTGGCCACGGTGGCCTACCCGATGATGGACCTGGCGATGTTCGCCGTGGCGGTGCGGCTGATCCTCGGCCGCGGCCGCCGCAACACCGCGTTCGTGCTGCTGTCGACCAATCTGCTGGCCTTCTTCGCCGCCGACAGCGTGTACGTCTTCCAGCAGCTCAACCAGACCTACGCGGCGGGCAACTTCCTCGACGCCTTCTGGCTTTCCGGCAACCTCGCGCTCGGTGCCGCGGCGCTGCACCCGACCATGGCCCACCTCACCGATCCGGGTGCGGCACCCGACCGCGGTCCGGGGCCCCTGCGCATCACCGCGCTGTGCGCCGCCGCGCTGGTCGCGCCGGCGACGCTGCTGGTGCAGTACGCGAACGGGGCCTACTCCTCGATCCCGGTGGTCGGCTGCGCCTGCGCGATCCTGTTCGTGCTGACCATCGCCCGGCTCGCCGGACTGGTCTCCGAGCAGCGCAGGCTGGCGATCACCGACGCGCTCACCGGACTGCGCACCCGCCGCTTCTTCGAGGCCGAACTGCCCGCCGAGATCGCCCGCGCCCGGCGCGCCGGTTCCCCGCTGGCCGTGCTGATCGCCGACGTGGACCACTTCAAGTCGATCAACGACCGCTACGGCCACCCCGCCGGCGACCGCGTGCTGGTGGAGATCAGCCGCCGCCTGCGCCGGGCCACCAGGGACACCGACATCCTGGCGCGCTACGGCGGCGAGGAGTTCGCGCTGCTCATCCGGGGCACCGGCGGCGAGGAACCCGCGGTGATCGGGGAACGGGTGCGGCGCGCGGTGGCCGACAGCCCGATCGAGATCGACGGCGGGCACCGCCCGATCGAGGTGACGATCTCCGTGGGCACGGCGAGCTTTCCCCTGCACGGCAGGACACCCGCGGATCTGGTCGGGGCCGCCGACCGCGCGCTCTACGCGGCGAAGCACCGCGGGCGCGACCGGGTGGTCGACTGGCCCGCCGAGACCGAGCCCGACGAGGACGCCGGGATCACCTACCTGCAGCGCATCGCCGACGAGGTGGACAGCTGGCTTTCGGAGCACGAGCACGGCCGCGCGGTCGGCCGCTGGGCGGGACTGGTGGCCGCGGAACTGGGCCGCTCCCCGGCCAGCGTCCGGCGCGCCGAACTCGGCGGGCGGCTGCACGACGTCGGCAAGATCCTGGTGCCGCGGGAGATCTGGGAGAAGCGCGAGCCGCTGACCGACGCCGAATGGGAGCAGATCCGGCAGCACCCGGTCTACGGTTACCGGCTGGTGCTCGCCGTGCCGGGGCTGGGCGAGGTGGCCGACGTCATCCGCCAGCACCACGAACGCTACGACGGCCAGGGGTACCCCGACCGGCTCGCCGGGTCCGCGATCCGGTTCGAGGCGCGGATCCTGGCCGTCTGCGACACCTGGGCCGCCATCCTCGCCGACCGGCCCTACCAGCCGGCCCGCACCGAAGCCGAAGCCGTGCGCGAACTGCTCGACGCCCGCGGCACCCAGCTCGACCCGCAGGTGGTGACCGCGTTCCTCGACCTGCACGCGCGGGGAGCGCTCGGGGCGCTCCCCCGCGCGGGCGCCGCTCAGCCGGGCTGATCGGCCAGCGTGTTCCAGAACATCAGCTCGTAGCTCTGGAACAGCCGGGCGTACCGCCGGGCTTCGCGGTCGTCCCGGCCCGCGTCGATGCCGGTCTGGACCGCGGCCGCGGCCTGTTCCGCCTGTCCGGGTGCGGGCGTGGCGAAGAAGTCGAAGAAGGCGCAGGCTTCGTCGTCGAACCCGTACTGCTCCCGCATCGCGCCGGTGATCGAAGCGCAGTAGCTGCCCCAGGCAGCGAAGTTCGAGTAGAGCGCCACAACGACGTCGGACGGTTCCCCGTTCAGCGCAAGCCAGGCGAAGTAGGCGGGGTATGCCTGGCATCCCGCTTGTGGCTCGTAGGCGTCGAGCGCGGCCTCGTCCAATCCGGCAGCGGCGGCGAGGGCGGGCAACTTGCCCAGCGCAAGCCGCTCACCGGCGGCCAGATCGGCGAAGAACTCCCGGACCGCCGGATCTTCGCTGCGCGAAGCCAGGGTGAGGCAGCTGCGCCAGTCGCTCCGCACGATGCGCAGTTCCTCGGCGGCGATCGTGGCGAAGACCTCCCGAGGCGCTTTTCCTTCGGTGATCAACGGCACCAGCCGGTTCTCCCGATCGCGCGGTGCCAGGTCCGCCTGGACCGAGGCCAGCAGTTCCGATGCGGTCATCCGGTCTCCTCCTGTCGCTGGTAGTCGCCAGTTTCTGACTGACTGTGATCAGCACCGTACACCGGTTCGGGTGGTGGCCGGGCCCGTCCACCAGGTCGTCGTACACCGGATCGCGTGAACGGCCGCCGAAACCGCGTAAGCGGTCGCGGGACCGCGCATCCCCATAGGGACCGAAGTGAAAGAAGGTGGCCCGAGATGAACGACGCCGTACACCAGCACCAGTTCGTGTCCCTCAGCGACGCCGACGCCCCCGTGCTGTCCCGTTTCTCCTACTACGCGGCCGAGCCGTTCGCGGTCTCCCTCTCCTTCCAGTCCGGCGACGGCACCTGGGTGGACTGGACCTTCGCCCGCGACATCCTGATCGCCGGCCTGGTCGGCCCGGTCGGCGAAGGCGACGTCCGCATCCGCCCGGACCTGGCCCGCGACGAGGAGTTCCTCGCCGTCGAGTTCGAATCCCCCGGCGGTTACGCGCTGGTCGAGTTGCTGCGCACCGACGTGGAGAGCTTCGTCGAAGCGGCTTCGGGCATCGTGCCGATCGGCGCCGAGGCGGCGTTCTTCGACGTGGACGCGCTCATCGACGAGCTGACCAACGTCTGACGCCGCCTCAGCGGGTCCGGGCGATCGCGCGCACGGCAGCGCCCGCGCCGAGGGTGAGCACCACGACGGCGAGCCCCCAGCGGCGCTTCTCCTCGGTGTCCATCCCGCGGTCCGGTTCCGGTGACGCGACCGGCTTGATCGGCGCCGCCCGCTTCCGCGAGGAGGGGGGCGGCGCCGATTCCGGTTCCGGCGACGGCGGTTCCGGGGGCGGCGGAACCACGGCCTGCCGGGTGGCCGGGGCCGGTTGCGTGGTGGTCTCGGGAGCCGGTGGCCGGGTGGTGGTCGGAGCCGGCGAGGTGGTCGTCGGTGCCGGCGGCTCCGGCGGTGGAGGCGGAGGCGGCTCAGGCGCCGGTGGTGGCGGAGGCGGAGGAGGCGGGGGTGGTGGAGGTGGGGGTGGTGGGGGTGGTGGCGGAGGCGGTGGTGGCGGTTTCGGCGGCGGGCACGGCGGTTTCGGTGGCTTCGGTGGGCAGAGCGGCCAGATGATGCACAGCTGCAGATGCACGTCGCCCACCAGGAAGGCGGGACCGAACAGCGGGAAGACCGGGCCGGCGCCGGGCGCGGTGAGCGCGCTGGGCAGTGGAACGACTCCGGGCGCGAGCGCACTCGGCGGTGCGACCCCCGCAGCGAGCGCATTCGGCAGGGCACCCGGTTCCGGGGCGTCCCCGGTGAGCGCACCAGGCGAAGCAGCGGGCCCCGGAGCATCCGCGGTACGGGCACTCGGCGGGGCAACAGGCGCCACAGCGCTCGCCGCGAGCGAAGCAACGGGCTCTGGCGAGTCCTCGGTGAGGGGACTCGGCGGAGCGACGGGCCCCGCAGCTCCCTCGGCAAGCGGACTCGGCGGAGCGACGGGCCCCGGAGCGTCCGTGGTGACGGGGCTCGGCGGAGCAACGGGCCCCGGCGCACCCGAGGCGAGCGCACTCGGCGAGTCGGCAGCTTCCGGGACGTCCCCGGCGAGCACGGGACCGGCGAAGCTCAGGGTGAACCCCGCGGCCAGCGCCGCCCCGCAGGCGCCGTAGCGCGCGGGGCGCATCAGGCGAGCCGATCGACGGCCCACCGGAAGGCATCCGGCTCCACCTGCGCGCCGCCCCCGAACGGGTTCTGCAGCTGGTAGATGGCGAACAGCAGCAGGGTGATCGTGCCCGCCAGGGTGGACACGATGATCACGTGGGTGAACAGCTTGGTGCCACCGAACAGGTTCGGCAGCAGCACGGTGATCACGCTGCCGATGATCAGCACGAACCAGACCACCACCCCGACGCCGGCGCCGCCGGAACCGTTGAGCCGTGCCTGCCGGGCCTGGTAGACCTCCCAGAGCTTGTCCACCGCCTCGGTCTTGCGGCCGACCGCGAAGTCGTCCTCCGGGACCTCCGCGTTGGTGATCGCCGTGCGGAGGTCCTCGAGCTGGCGTTCGGCGGTCTTGGGCACCGGTTCACCCGCCTGCAGCTTCGGCCACTCCTCGTTGGTCACCGTCGAGGCGTACTCGGCGGCGAAGCGGCGCACGTCGGCGGCGACCGGTTCGGGCAGCGAGTCCGCCGCCCAGGCCACCGCCACCAGGCCGTCGGCCTCCTCGTAGGACTTCTCGCTGGCCTCGTTCACCCCGTCGTACAACGAGATCAGCACGAAGGCCACCAGCACCACGTGCAGACCGGCGACGATGGTGAACACCTGCCCGGCCGCGTCGTTGTTGCCGGGCCTGCCTTCGGACAGCCCGAACCGCCGCACCAGGTACGCGGTCACCCCCGCGACGACCGCGGCGCCCACGACCCACAACACGCCGCTCAGATAGATGTTCATCGAACTCCAGACTCACCGGACACGATTGTCGGCACGACCGGGAATACCGGCCGCAAAATTGTTGGCCGAACGCCGGAGCATCCGGAAAGAACCCCACCCCATCCGGCTGCCCGGTCGGCTGACGCACCAAGTTATCCAGCGGCATCCGGCACCACAAGACGGCATGAGCCGGTTCATCCGGTTGATTAACCGGAGTCGATCAGACCACCGTTTCGGAGCATTTCCGCCGGTGGCGGAGAACCGGCACGAGCAGTTCGCCCCACCCGGTGACCTCGGCCGATCGAAGGTTAGGCCGTCCGGGGCCGCCGTGCTCACCGACCGTCACCGAAACCGGTCTTCCGGCGGGCTGACCCTCCACAGCGGACAGTGGCGCACCGCCCGCCACCCGGCCGCGAGCCGGAGTCCGTTCGGCGCAGGAAGGACTCGCCAGACGGGCCCGCGCGCCCCCGAACAGCGGAGCGCCAGCCGCCACAGTGGTCCATTCGTGGCCGAGCCGGGCTGCGGCCGCTACCGTGCGTATCCAGAAATACTGGTCAGTGGGATTCCGGGGGATTTCCACCCTGCACTAATGCTTTTGCCGGAAAGCACTTTCGGGTGACTCCCGTGCCAGTTGTACCAGTGCTAACGTCGCTGGCGTCGACCACCGGGGATCGACAACGGTAAATCATCGGGAATACCATCGCCGGCCGGTCCGCGGCAATTCGTGGATTGCGCGGGTTCTTCGCCGTGCCGAAAAAAGTTCCGGTGTTGCCGGACTGTTCCGAACCAGAGATGGGTGGATTCGCAGTGACTGTGACCGAATCGGTCGAGCCGGGTGTCGGGGAGGAGCGGCCCCGGTCCAGCCTTGGCACCGCGGCCGCGCGGAACCTGGCCACCACCACCAAGTCCGTCCCCCAGATGCAGGGCATCTCCTCGCGCTGGCTGCTGCGGGTGCTGCCGTGGGTGCAGGCGCAGGGCGGGGCCTACCGGGTCAACCGGCGGCTGAGCTACACCCTCGGCGACGGCCGCGTCAGCTTCACCAACGCCGGCTCGGAGATCCGGGTCATCCCCCAGGAACTCCGCGAACTGCCCACGCTGAAGGGCTTCGAGGACGACGAACTGCTCGTCGCGCTGGCGAACCGGTTCCAGCAGCAGGAGTTCCAGCCCGGCGACGTGATCGTCGAAGCGGGCACGCCGATCGACCAGGTGCTGCTGATCGCCCACGGCAAGGTGAACAAGATCGGCCGCGGCCGCTACGGCGACCAGACGGTGCTGGGTGTGCTGGCCGACGGCGAGTACCTCGGCGACCAGGTGCTGGCCGGGGAACAGGGCCAGTGGGACTACACCGTCAAGGCGGTCACCCCGTGCATCGTGCTCACCCTGCGGGAGCAGTCCCTCGGCGACCTCAACGGCGGCTCGGAACTGCTGCGCGAGCACGTCCGGCGTTCGCTCAGCTGCCGGTCCCAGCCGCAGAACGACTACGGTGAAGCCGCGATCGACCTGTCCGCCGGGCACGAGGGCGAACCCGAACTGCCGTCCACCTACGTCGACTACGAACTCAGCCCGCGCGAGTACGAGCTGAGCGTGGCGCAGACCGTGCTGCGGGTGCACAGCCGCGTCGCCGACCTCTACAACCAGCCGATGAACCAGACCGAGCAGCAGTTGCGGCTGACCATCGAGGCGCTCCGCGAGCGCCAGGAACACGAGATGATCAACAACCGGAGCTTCGGCCTGCTGCACAACGCCGACCTCAAGCAGCGCATCCACACCCGCACCGGCCCGCCCACCCCGGACGACCTCGACGAGCTGATCGCGGTGGTCTGGAAGGACCCGGCGGTCTTCCTGGCGCACCCGCGCACGATCGCCTCGATCGGCCGCGAGTTCAACCGGCGCGGGCTCTACCCGGCCGCCGCCGAGATCGAGGGCCACCGGGTGCCCGCGTGGCGCGGCATCCCCATCCTGCCCTGCAACAAGATCCCGGTGACCAGCACCAACACCAGCTCGATCCTGCTGATGCGGACCGGGGAAGCCAGCCAGGGCGTGATCGGGCTGCACCAGACCGGTATCCCGGACGAGTACCAGCCCGGGCTGTCCGTGCGCTTCATGGGGATCAACGAGCAGGCGATCATCTCCTACCTGGTCAGCGCCTACTACTCCGCGGCGATCCTGGTGCCCGACGCGCTCGGGGTGCTGGAGAACGTGGAGATCGGCCGCGACGGCTGAGCCCGGACCCCCCAAGAACAGCCCGACCGACCGAGCACGAACCCGGGGAGCGAAATGACAGTCACCGAACCCGATCTAGGGGTGGACAGCGGCCAGCCGAGGCAGCAGAGCCTCGGCACCGCGGCCGCGCGGAACCTGGCCACCACCACCAAGTCCGTCCCCCAGATGCAGGGCATCTCCCCGCGCTGGCTGCTGCGGATGCTGCCGTGGACCGAGGTGCCCGGCGGTTCCTACCGGGTGAACCGCCGGCTCAGCTACGCCGTCGGCGACGGCCGGGTCACCTTCACCAACACCGGGGCCGACGTCCGGGTGATCCCGCAGGAGCTGCGGGAACTGCCCGCGTTGCGGGATTTCGAGGACGCCGGGAACGGCGCAGACGGCGCGGTGCTGAACGCCATCGCCGACCGGTTCCGCCAGCAGGAGTTCGCCCCCGGTGAGGTGATCGTGGAGTTCGGCCACCAGGCCGACCAGGTGCTGCTGATCGCCCACGGCAAGGTCAGCAAGATCGGCACCGGGCAGTACGGCGACCAGACCGTGCTCGGCGTGCTGGCCGATGGTGACCACCTCGGCAACCAGGTGCTGCTGGAGAGCGACGGCATCTGGGAGTTCACCATCAAGGCCGTCACGCCGTGCACGGTGCTCACCCTGTCCCGCGCGGAGATCGACGCGCTGCTGGAGCGGTCCGGCGACCTGCGCGCGCACCTGGACCGGATCCGCGCCAATCCGAAGAAGGCGCAGAACAAGCACGGGGAGGCGGCGATCGACCTGGCCTCCGGGCACGAGGGCGAAGCCGTGCTGCCGTCCACCTACGTCGACTACGAGCAGTCCCCGCGCGAGTACCAGCTCAGCGTGGCGCAGACGGTGCTGCGGGTGCACAGCCGCGTCGCCGACCTCTACAACCACCCGATGAACCAGACCGAGCAGCAGTTGCGGCTGACCGTGGAGGCCCTGCGCGAGCGGCAGGAGCACGAGATGCTCAACAACCGCGAGTTCGGCCTGCTGCACAACGCCGACCTCAAGCAGCGCATCTACACCCGCACCGGGCCGCCCACCCCGGACGACCTCGACGAACTGCTGAGCAGGCGGCGCAAGACCGCGTTCTTCCTGGCGCACCCGCGCACGATCGCCGCGTTCGGCCGCGAGTGCAACAAGCGCGGCATCTACCCCGACGGCAAGCAGCTCGAGGGCAAACCGGTGCACGCGTGGCGCGGGGTGCCGCTGCTGCCGTCGAACAAGATCCCGATCAGCGACACCGGCACCTCCTCGATCCTGGCCATGCGCACCGGTGAGGAGAACCACGGGGTGGTCGCGCTGCACCAGACCGGCCTGCCCGACGAGTACGAGCCCGGGCTGAACGTGCGGTTCACCGGCATCAACGACCAGGCGGTCATCTCCTACCTGGTCAGCGCCTACTTCTCCGTGGCCATCCTGGTGCCCGACGCGCTGGGTGTGCTGGAGAACGCCGAGATCACCCGCTGAGGAGGGGTGCGGTATGTCCACTGTGGAAACCATCGGTGACGTGCGCACGGGCAGCGAGGTGCTGGCCTGGAGCCGGGCCTCGGTCGAACCGGCGCTGCGGGCGGCGGTGGACACCCTGCCGGGTTCGCTGCGGCGGATCGCCGGTTACCACTTCGGCTGGCTCGACGAACGCGGCGGACCGGCCACCGGTGACGGCGGCAAGGCGCTGCGGCCGGCGCTGGCGCTGCTCTCCGCCGAGGCGGTCGGCGGCGGCCCGGCCGCGATCCCGGCGGCGGTGGCGATCGAGCTGGTGCACAACTTCTCGTTGCTGCACGACGACGTGATGGACGGGGACCTGACCAGGCGGCACCGGCCGACCGTGTGGCACGTGTTCGGCGTCGGCGCGGCCATCCTGACCGGGGACGCGCTGCTCACGCTGGCGATGGAGGTGCTGGCCGACAGCGGGCAGCCGTCGCTGCGGGTGCTCAGCTCGGCGGTGCAGGACCTGGTGGAGGGGCAGATCGCCGATCTGTCCTTCGAAACCCGCTCGGACGTCACGGTGGGCGAATGCGTCCGGATGGCCGAACGCAAGACCGGGGCGCTGGTGGGTGCCGCGTGCGCGCTCGGGGCGCTGGCCGGTGGCGCGGCCCCCGAGCGGGCGGGTGACCTGCGGTTGTTCGGCGACCAGCTCGGGCTGGCCTTCCAGTTCATCGACGACCTGCTCGGCATCTGGGGTGATCCGGCGGTGACCGGGAAGCCGGTGCACAACGACCTGCGCAGCCGCAAGAAGTCGCTGCCGGTGGTGGCGGCGCTGACCTCGGGCACCCCGGCCGGGCGGGAGCTGGCCGAGCTGTACGAGTCCGCGTCGCTGACCGAAGCGGAGCTGGCCAGGGCCGCCG
The DNA here is from genome assembly GCF_056431745.1 of Amycolatopsis sp. NPDC045836. NCBI lineage: Bacteria > Bacillati > Actinomycetota > Actinomycetes > Pseudonocardiales > Pseudonocardiaceae > Amycolatopsis > Amycolatopsis sp. NPDC045836. Next base: position 127,683 of record NZ_JBWKKF010000014.1, read on the forward strand.
AACTGGTGGAGCTGGCCGGTGGCCGGGCGTGGTGCCGGACCCAGGCCGACGACCTGCTCGGCGAGGCCAGGCTGAGACTGCGCGCCGCCCGCCCGGAACTCCGCGCGGCGACCGGTCTCGAGACGCTCGCGAAGCTGGCCACCCACCGAGATCACTAGGTAGCTTGGTTGGGTGAACGAGCGCCGCCGGTGGACGTGGGCGGGTGGGCTGGTGCCCACGGAAGTTCCGGCCACGGACGCTCTGGTGGTGGACTCCTTCCTGCTCGACCGGGGCGCGGTGCGCGGCCTGCGCCGCCACCGCGCCCGGTTCACCCGCGGGGCCACCACCGTCGCCAGGATTCCGGAGTCCTCCGTGGACAGGTTCTGGGCGGCGATGGTGGCCGAGCTGCCGTTGCGCGAACGCTGGTTCCCCCGGGTGGAGGCGCACGCCGACGGATCGCTGGTGTTCTGGCTGCGCCCCGCTCCCCCGCCCCGGCCGGAGACCCGGCTCTGGATCCCGCCCGAGCCGGTCGTCCGCACGCACCCGCGGATCAAGGGCCCCGACCTGCCGCTGCTCAGCGAACTCCGCGCCCGCGCGCAGGAGACCGGCGCCGACGACGCGCTGCTGCTCGACGAGTCCGGCTGCGTGCTGGAGACCGCGCACGCCGCGCTGCTCTGGTGGCGGGACGAGCACCTGTGCGCCCCGGCGCGCACCCTGCCGGTGCTGCCCTCGGTGACCGTCGCCGAACTCGGCATCCCGCTGAGCGAGGAGTACGCCGAACCGGCCGACCTCGAAGGCACCGAGGTGTGGGCGGTCAACGCCCTGCACGGGATCAGCCCGGTCACCGGCTGGACCGGCGCACCGGGGCCCGCGCTCGCCCCGGTGGACACCGCCCGGCTGGGCCGCTTCCGCACCGCACTTGCCACCGCGCCGACCTATGTGACGTGAACGGGGTTCGACGTGTTGAGGGGGCCGGGCGGACGTGGACGGGATGGCGAGCCTGCGGCACCGGCGAGCGACCACCAGACCTTTCCCGGCCCCGCCTTCGACAGCGCGCCACCGGCGGCGGGCGAGCTCATGGCGGTGTGGGTGTCGTGGCGGATCGCCTTCTCCGGCAACGGCCTGTGCGCGGCGGTCTCGGTGGAGTACCGGTCTGCCGGGCCACCGAGCAGTCCGTGGTGCGGGGCAAGGGAAAGCTGGGGGTGAGTCGCGGATGTGCGCGCTGCTCGAAGACGCCGGCAAGCACCAGGTCGATCCGTCCGAAGTGGACGGTATCACCGAGCTGGCGGTGGCCGGGCTCGGGCACTGGGCCTACAGCTGGGAGACCACCTGGGCCCGCAGCGCCCGGAAGGCGGCCGGGTCCAGCGCAGCCGGTTTCTCCGCCAGCCAGTCACCGATCTCCACCACGAACTGCTCCGGCGTCATCGGCGGGGCGAGCCAGTCGTCGTCCTCGGTGGTGATCTCGCCCGGCCGGTTCGGGTAGAGCACGATCGCGCCGCGCACCTCGAGCTCGGGCAGCAGGTCCTGGAACGCCTCGATCGCCTCGGGCAGCTTGGTGCCGCCACCGCGGAAGCGGTTGCCGTTGCGGGTCAGCTCACCGAGCTCGTCGAGCGCGTAGTGACCCGGCGGCCACACCTTCGACTCGACCAGCACCAGCCGCCTGCCGGAAAGGACGGCGTGGTCGGTGTCGGCGAACACCGAACCGGGCCAGGCGAGGCTGTGGAACACGCGCAGGCCGGGCAGTTTGGTCAGGTAGCGCTCCAGCAGCTCGGCGGTGAGCCGCTCGCCGATCTGGTCGGGATCGGCCCCGGTCCGGCCGAACACCGCCGCGTCGCCGAACTCCGCGGTCAGCTCCTTCTCCGCCTTGACGTCGGCGGCGTACCCGCGGGCCAGCCAGGCGCAGGCCGCGCTGACCATCGCGGCCAGCAGCACCCAGGTGACCACCACCGGCGCGGTGACGTCGAGCGGCAGCAGGATCGGCAGGCACAGGGCCAGGCCACCGGCCGCCACCAGCAGCCACGGCGCGTGCCCGCGGCCGTCACGCGGGAGCCGCTGCCCCGGCGCCTCGACCAGCGGCCACCACGGGATCTCGGTGACCTCCAGGTGCGGGCAGACCGGTTCGTACTCGTCCTCGAACTCCCAGCGGCGGTAGCGGGCGGGCCGGGCGGGCTCGGGTTCCTCCTCCGGCTCCCACTCCTCGCCGAGGTCGTAGTCCGCGCGGCGGTCCGGGTCGGCGAGGGTCTCGTAGGCCTCGCGCAGCTGCCGGAACGAGTCCGAGGTGCCGCCCGCGTCCGGGTGCATGGCCTTGGCCAGCGCGCGGTAGGCCGATTTGATCTCCGCTGCCGACGCGCTCTCGGGCACCCCGAGCAGCTCGTAGTAGTCGACCCCTTGCACGGTCTGGCGCACCTCCTGCGATCGCGCTGACACGATATGTCCTCCGCCGCCGGTTCCGGTCGCCGGACACGCCTTCCGGTTGGCCGCGATGGCGGTTGACGATCATCGGCGGGCGCCGGAAAATCAGGGGTCCGGCGGTTTTCGCCGGTAGTGCAGCACCGGCCTTGAGGGGATCGGCATGCCAGCGACTCGTTCCCACCTCCGTTTCCTGCGCCGTGGCACCGTGCTCGCCGCCACCGGCCTGCTCCTGCTCACCGCCGCGCCCGGCGCGTCCACCGCGCCGGAGGGCCGGGCGGGTCCCGCCTGGGTCGGTTCGTGGACCACCGGGGTCACCGTCGCCTCGGCGGGCACCGGCGAAACCGGGTTCACCGACACCACGCTGCGCCAGGTCGTGCACCTCTCGGTGGGCGGCGACGAACTCCGGCTGCGGTTGTCCAACGTGTTCGGCACCGCGCCGCTGGCCATCGGCGCGGCCACCGTGGCCGTGCAGCACGCCGGAGGCGGGCCGCGGGTGGACGAGGACACGCTGCGGCAGGTCCGGTTCGGCGGCGAGCGGATGACCACCATCCCGATCGGCGCGGAATGGGTGTCCGACCCGATCGAGCTGTCCGTGCCCGACGGCGCGGACCTGACCGTTTCGCTGCACCTGCCGGGGCCGACCGGGCCGCTGACCCAGCACCGCTCGGCGTTCGCCACGAACTGGACCACGCCGGGCAACGAGACCGCGGCCGAAGGCACCGGGTTCACCCCGCTGGGCACGTCGTGGTTCCTGCTCGACGGGGTCGACGTGCGGGCGGCGAGCGCGGGTTCGGCGGTGTTCTTCGGCGATTCCATCACCGACGGCGCGATCACCACGGTGGACCGCAACCACCGCTACCCCGACCGGGTCGCCGCCCGGGTGCTGACCAGGCCGGAGCGGGCCGAGTTCGGCGTGCTCAACACCGGCATCGGCGGCGCGCGGCTGCTCACCGACCAGGGCGCGGCCGGGCAGAGCGCGATGGCGCGGTTCGACCGGGACGTCAGCGGGCAGGCCGGGGTGCGGGCGGTGGTGTTGCTGCTGGGCATCAACGACATCGGCGGCACGCGGGGCGCGGTGGCGGTCGAGGACCTGATTTCGGTGCACCGCCAGTTCATCGCGCGGGCGAAGTCGCTGGGACTGCGGGTGTACGGCGCGACGCTGCTGCCGTTCGAGGGGGCCGGCTACTTCACGCCCGAGGGCGAAGCGGACCGGCAGGCGCTGAACAAGTTCATCCGCACCTCGGGCGAGTACGACGGTGTGATCGACTTCGACCGGGCGACCGGTGACCCGGCGCAACCCACCCGGCTGCGCCCGGCCTACGACTCCGGCGACCACCTGCACCCGAACGACGCCGGCATGGACGCGATGGCCGCGGTGGTGCCGATCGACCGCCTGGTGCGCTGACGCCCGGGCGCTACCGCCCTCATTGAGCAAGCACAGTCCGGCGCCGTCGCCTGGGTGGCTGGGCCGGTCCGGGCACGCAGCCCGGCGGTGTCGCCGATCGCGGCGGATGCGTCGCCGAAGCCTCAGGCGAGTGGGCGCGGTGGGCCGCGAGGATTGAGGCCGCGGTGTTCTCGATCGCCTCCGGGCGGCTGAGCCGACCCGGTGCCGAAGCAGGACCAGGAATCGCCCGGACCTCGCCATCAGCGAGCCACAGCCCGACTCGCCCGGTGTGGTGGCGGTGGTGCCGCCGATCGCGGCGGGCAACTCGCCGGAGCAGGCAGGGGCCGCTGGGCGCGATGAGGGCTCGGGGCCTTGTGGTGGCCGAGCCAGGCGCGGTGGGGAGCCCAGAACCTCGGCGGCAAGCCGAGCCGGGCGCGGAGCAGGGCCGGGGGTCGCCCGGCCCTGCTCCTCTGCTTCCCGCGGTGACGCCGTTGTCAGGCGGGAATGTTCCATTTCTGGTTGGCCGCCCCGGTGCAGGTCCAGATCTGCGTCCGGGTGCCGTTGGCCGAACCACCGCCGATCACGTCCAGGCACTTGTTCGCGGCGATGTTGACGATGTCCTTCGCCGCCGGGGTGGCCCAGCGCTGGGCACCGGTGCCGTTGCAGTCCCACAGCTGCACCACCGCACCGTCCGCGGTGGAGCCGCCCGAGACGTCGAGGCACTTGCCGAGGGCGCGGATGCTGCCGTCGCCGGCGACGGTCCAGTTCTGCGCGGCGTTGCCGTTGCAGTCGGTGATCTGCACCGGCGTGCCGTTGGCGGTGTTCGCCCCGGCCACGTCGAGGCACTTGCCGCCGATACCGGTGATCTGCCCACCGGAGCCACCGCCGCCGTCGTTGGTCACCCGCACGTAGTCGACCAGCAGCTGGTTCGGGAACGGCGTGCTCGAATCGGGGTCACCCGGCCAGTAACCGCCGACCGCCAGGTTCAGGATCATGAAGAACGGGTGGTCGAACACCCACCGGTTGCCGTTGAGGTCGGCGGGCGTGCGGGTCTGGTACACGTTGCCGTCCACGGACCAGGTGATCCGGTTCGGTGACCAGTCGACGGCGAAGGTGTGGAAGGCGTCGGTGAACCGGCCGCCGATCGAATAGCCCGCCCCGATGCCGCCCGCACCGGAGTACCCCGGCCCGTGCAGGGTGCCGTGCACGGTGGACGGCTCGAAGCCGACGTTCTCCATGATGTCGATCTCGCCGGCCTCCGGCCAGCCGACGCTGCCCATGTTGTTGCCCAGCATCCAGAACGCGGGCCACATGCCCTGGCCGTGCGACATCTTGATGCGGGCCTCGAAATGGCCGTACGCCTGGGTGAACCGGCCCGCGGTGTTCAGCCGGGCCGAGGTGTACTCGCACCGGCCGTACCAGCACTGGTAGTTCGCCGGGTTCTCGCGCCGCGCGGTGATCACCAGGTTGCCCTGGCCGTCGTGCACCGCGTTGCTGGTGCTGTTCGTGTAGTACTGCCGTTCGTGGTTGTTGACGTTGTCGCCGGTCTCCAGCTGCCACTTGCTGCCGTCGACCGGGGTGCCGGCCGGGAGGTTGAACTCGTCGGCGAAGGTCACCGCCGTGGTGGCGGGCGGAGCGGCGGCCGGGCTGCCGCCCGCCGGGGCGGCCACCGCCAGGCTGCCGCCCGCCACGACGGCGAGCACAGCGGCGGCCCAGCGGCCGGCTCTGCGTTTGCGGGGGAGGTTTCGAACGGACATCGCGCTCACCTTTCGCTGCGGTGGCACTACCGGGGGGAACTACTGGGGAGGGAGAGTTCGCAGGCCAACGCACGGTGAGGCGACGTTGCCCGCGCGAATCACTTTTGCCGTGATTGGCGAAAGTATGAATGTTGCCAACGAAACTGGCAAGGAGTTGCACCCGGATGCCCCGGGCGTACCGTGGGACCACCATGAGCGAAGACGCGCAGATCCTCATCGGCTTCGACGGCACGCCGACCGCCGAGCACGCGATCCGCCAGGCAGCCGGGCTGCTCGGCGCCCGCCGGGCGCTGGTGGTCACCGTCTGGGAGGCAGGGCAGGCGTTCAGCCCGCTGAACCTGCCGCTCAGCGGGCTCGAGGGCGCCCCGGTCACGGTCGACATCCGCACCGGGCTGGCGGTGGACCAGGCGGCCTACGAATCCGCGCACCAGCTGGCCACCTGGGGTGCCCGGCTGGCCGCCGAGCACGGCTTCGACGCCACCGGGCACGCGGTCGCCGACGACGTGACGGTGGCCGACACGCTGGTGCGGCTGGCCGAGGAGACCGGCGCGGCCGCGGTGGTGGTCGGCGCGCACCGGCACGGCAAGCTCAGCAAGCTGCTGCTGGGCAGCACCTCGTCCAGCGTGGTGCGGCACGCGGGCTGCCCCGTGGTGGTCGTCCGCGGCGAATGACGCCGCTCAGGCGCTGACCAGGTGCGTTTCGGTGCAGGCGCAGCCGCCGGCGACGGTGCGGCAGTCGATGACCAGCAGGTGGCGGGCCCGGCCCAGATCGGCGCACCCCGGCTCGGTGCACTCCGGTTGTGCCTCGAAGTGCAGCACCAGGGTGCCGTGGCAGTGGTCGAGACCAGCGGCACAGGTAGCGCATTCCATCGCTCCTTGGTACCACCATGGCTCACGCCCCCGCACCACCGCCTCCCCCTCGGCGTGTCGTCAGGCGCTCTTCTGCTTCGCCGCGGCCTTCTTCTTGGGCTTCTCGGCGGTGACCGCCTCGGTCCGGCGGCTCTTCTTCGCTTCGCTGACGCTGGCCTGCAGCGCGGCCATCAGGTCGACCACGTCACCGTCCTCGGCGGGGGCGGCCACCGCGGTGGTCTGCTTGCCCGCGGCCTTCGCCTCGATCAGCGCCTCCAGCGCCTCGCGGTAGTGGTCGCGGTACTTGTCCTGCTCGAACACCGGCTCGGACAGCGAGTCGATCAGCGAGCCCGCCATCGCCATCTCCTGGTCGCGGATCTGCGGCGGGTCCTCGTTCAGGAAGCCGAAGTCGGCGGTGCGCACCTCGTCGGGCCACAGCATGGTGGTCATCACCAGCACGTCGCCGACCACGCGCAGCAGCGCGAGCGACTCCCGCTGGCGCACCGCGACCTTGGCGATCGCCACGTGGCCCGACTTGTGCAGCGCGTCGCGCAGCAGCACGTACGGCTTGGCCATCGCCTTCTGCGGTTCGAGGTAGTAGGTGCGGTCGAAGTAGATCGGGTCGATCGACTCCAGCGGCACGAACTCCAGCACGTCGATCGACTTCGAAGTGGACAGTGGGAGTTCGGCCAGATCGCTGTCGGTGATCACCACCATCTCACCGTCGTCGAGTTCGTAGCCCTTGGCGATCTCGCTGTAGGGCACCTCTTTGCCGTCGATGGTGCAGAACCGCTTGTACTGGATGCGGCCGCCGTCCTCTTCGTGCACCTGCCGCAGCGACACGTTCTTGTTCTCCGTGGCGGCGTAGAGGTGGATCGGAATCGTGACCAGGCCGAAGGACACCGAGCCCTTCCACATCGCGCGCATCGCTTCCAACCCCTCCGCGTCCGGCACATTCGATGCCCAACGTTACGCCGCCAGGGGGGTCCGGCGGAACCGCTGATCACCATGCGTATCGCAGGTCCTTGACGTGCATCCGTCACGCGCGCCGTCCTCCCCCGGTCTTACCCGGATGTCGTCTCCGGGGACGACCCGGTGCGGCCGGTGAGCCGACGCGCCGGAACCGTCGGGACGGCACGGTGTTCGCCGAGGCGGAAAGGAGCTTCGATGATCGAGACCACCGGGCTGACCAAGCGGTACGGCCCGAAGAAGGCGGTCGACGACCTGACCTTCACCGTGCACCCGGGCCGGGTGACCGGATTCCTCGGCCCGAACGGGGCGGGCAAGTCGACCACGATGCGGGTCGTCCTCGGCCTCGACCGGCCGGACAGCGGGCGGGCGCTGGTCAACGGGCGGCCGTACGCCGAACTCGAGCACCCGCTGCGGACGGTCGGCGCCCTGCTCGACGCCCGCTGGGTGCACCCGCAGCGCTCGGCGCGGGCGCACCTGGAGTGGCTGGCCGCGGCGAACGGCATTCCCCGCGGCCGGGCGGCGGAGGTGCTCGACCAGGTCGGGCTGACCGAGGTGGCGGGCAAGCGCGCGGGCGGGTTCTCGCTCGGCATGTCGCAGCGGCTCGGCATCGCCTCGGCCATCCTCGGTGATCCCGAGGTGCTGCTGTTCGACGAGCCGGTGAACGGGCTCGACCCGGAGGGCGTGCTGTGGGTGCGGAAGTTCCTGCACCGGCTGGCCGGCGAGGGGCGCACCGTGCTGGTGTCCAGCCACCTGCTCGCCGAGATGGCGCTCACCGCGCAGGACCTGGTGGTGATCGGCCGCGGCAGGCTGATCGCGCAGTGCGCCACCGAGGAGTTCATCGCCCGTGCCGCCGACAACGCGGTCCGGGTCCGCACCCCGCGCGGTGATCTGCTCGGTGCGCTGCTCAGCCGGGAAAGCGCGTTGTACTCCCGCGACGGCGACGCCCTGGTGGTGTCCGGGATGGACAGCGCGAAACTCGGCGAACTGGCTTTCCACAACGGGATTCCCCTGCACGAGCTGAGCCCGCAGCGCGGCTCGCTGGAAGCGGCGTTCCTCCGGCTGACCGGTGACGCGGTCGAATACCAGGCGGTGTGACGGTGAACCTGCTGGTTTCCGAACGGATCAAACTGTTCTCCACCCGCTCGCCGTGGTGGTGCCTGACCGCGGCCTTCGGCATCGTGGTCGGCACCGCCGCGCTGCTGGCCTTGGCGGGGGAGAACCAGCTCAGCGTGGCCGAAACGCAGAGCGGCACCAGGATCGCCCTGGCCGTGGTGGTGGTGCTCGCGGCGCTCGCGGTGACCACCGAGTACCGCTTCGGCACCATCCGGGCGACGTTTCAGGCAGAGCCCGCCCGCAGCCCGGCGCTCGTCGCGAAGGCGGTGGTGGTGTCGGCCGCCGCCGGGCTGGCCGGGCTGCTGGCCGGGCCGATCGCCTGGCTGACCGCCGAACTGCTGGCGCCGGAGCGGACCGCGGCGCTGGCCGGTGCGGCCGATTGGCGGATCGTGCTCGGCTCCGGCCCGCTCCACGCGATCTCCGCGGTGGTCGCGGTGGCCGTGGGGGTGCTGCTGCGCCACACCGCGGGTGCGCTGGCGCTGCTGCTGGTCTGGGTGCTGCAGGGCGAGATGCTGCTCGGCCTGATCCCCGGGTTCGGCGAGGCCGTGCGCGACTGGCTGCCGTTCCGCGCCGGGGCCTTCCTGGTCAGCGGCCGGGCCGGGCCGCTGGGGCACTGGGGTTCGGCCGCCTACTTCGCCGCGTTCGCCGTGGTGTTGTTCGCCGTCGCCACCTCGGTCGCCAAAAAGCGCGACGCGTAGTTGGCTGACCGGGGTGCGCACAGTGCTGTCCTGGGTCCGGGCCCGCCCGGTGGTGACCGACTGGTTCCTCACCGGGCTGCTCGGCCTGCTCTCCCTGCCCGTGCTGCTTTCGTCCCACTCGGACTGGCAGCTGCGGCTGCTCACCGCGCTGCTGATCGCGCCGGTGCCGTTCCGCCGCCGGTTCCCGGTGCCCGCCACCGGGTTCGCGCTGGCCGCGTTCGCCACGCAGATCGCCTTCACCACCGGCCCCCGCGAGTCGCTGCTCCCGGCGGACCTGGCGCTGGCGGTGCTGGTCTACGCGCTGGTGGTCTACGGGCCGCGGCGGGCGCTGTGGCCGGTGGTGGCGGTCAGCGTGGTGCTGTGCGGGCTGTGGGCGGTCCGGCTCGCCGGGTTCACCAGGGGCGCGCTCGTGCTGCTGGCCGGGCTGGTGGTGTTCCTGGTCGCGACGCTGGCCGTGGCCGACGGGGTGAGCGTGCGGTTGCAGCAGCTCGGTGAGGCCCGCGAGCGGGCGCGGGAAGCGCAGGAGAAGCGGGACGCGCTGGCCAGGGCGGCGGTCGCCGAGGAACGAGCGCGGATCGCCCGCGAGATGCACGACGTGGTGGCGCACGCGGTGAGCACCATGGTGATGCAGTCCGAAGGCGCCCGGCTGCTGGGCCGGCGGGACCCCGCCGCGGTGGACGCGGCGCTGAAGGCGATCAGCGGCACCGGCCGCGAAGCCATCGGCGAACTGCGGCGGGTGCTCGGCGTGCTGCGGGAAACCGGGACGGGCACCGAACCGCAGCCGGGTACCGGCGCGCTGGCCGGGCTCGCCGACCAGGCCAGGCTGGCCGGGGTGGCCACCCGGCTGGCGGTTTCCGGCAGCACGGACGGGGTGTCGCCGGGTGCGGCGATGACCGTGCACCGGATCGTGCAGGAGGCGCTGACCAACGTGCTGCGGTACGCCCCGGCCGGGGCCCGCTGCGCGGTCACCGTCGACCACGGGGAACCCGGGCGGGACGGCCGTGAGATCCGGTTGTCGGTGGTCAACGACGGGGGTTGCGGAGTGCCCAGGGAGGGTGCGGTGGGCGGCAGCGGTTACGGTGTGCTCGGCATGCGTGAACGGGTGGCGATGTTCGGGGGCGAGCTCACCGCGGAACCCACCGCCGACGGCGGGTTCCGGGTCACCGCACGGCTTCCGCTGGAGCAGGCGTGACCCACCGCGTGCTCGTCTGCGACGACCAGGCCCTCATGCGCGGCGGCCTGCGCATGGTGGTGTCGAGCGCCCCGGACCTGACCGTGGCCGGTGAAGCGGAGAACGGCGCCCAGGCCGTGGCGATGGCCGCGGAACTGCGGCCGGACCTGGTGCTGATGGACGTGCGGATGCCGGTGCTCGACGGTGTTCGCGCCACCGAACAGATCTGCGCCGCCGACGACGCGGTCAAGGTCCTCGTGCTGACCACCTTCGACCTCGACGAATACGTGCTCGCCGCGACCAGGGCCGGCGCGGGCGGCTTCCTGCTCAAGGACGCCAGCGGTGAGGAGATGCTGGTGGCGATGCGGGCGGTGCTGCGTGGTGACCGGGTGCTCGCGCCGTCGGTCATCGACCGGATGGTGGCCCGTGAACTGCGCGGGGAGCCGCGCCGGGAACCCGACCCGCGCCTGTCCCGGCTGACCGGCCGCGAGCGCGAGGTGCTGGTGCTGGTGGCCCGCGGGCTGAACAACGCCGAGATCGCCGAGCGGCTCTACATCAGCGTGACCACGGTGAAGACCCACCTGACCCGGATCCTGCCGAAGCTGGAGCTGCGGGACCGGCTGCAGGCGGTGGTCTTCGCCCACGACAACGGCCTCGCCGGTCCGGCTGCGACCAACCTCACACCGGGCAGTGGTGGGTCGGCAACAAAGAAATGAGCTGGCCAGCGACTGCCGTCGAGTGGCTTTTGGCGGGTTCCTACAAACTCGGGCCCCCGCCATGCGCCGAGGACGACATATGACTACCCGGCGGTATGCGAGAGGCTACGGGTACTCAGCGGGACTTGGGAGGCTCAGCTCGGTGTTCAGTCGTGTCGCCATCGTCAACCGTGGGGAGTCCGCGATGCGGCTCATCCACGCCGTCCGCGAACTCGCCGTGGAAACCGGGAGGCGGATCGAAACGGTCGCCCTGTACACGGACGCGGATCGCACGGCCACCTTCGTGCGGGAGGCGGACATCGGCTACTGCCTCGGCCCGGCTTCGGCCCGCCCGTACCTGGACCTGGAGGTGCTGGGGCGGGCGCTGACCGAGACCGGCGCGGACGCCGCCTGGGTCGGCTGGGGCTTCGTCGCCGAGGACCCGGCGTTCGCGGAACTGTGCGAGAAGCTCGGCATCACCTTCGTCGGCCCGAGCCCGGAGGCGATGCGCCGCCTCGGGGACAAGATCGGCGCGAAGCTGATCGCCGAAGAGGTCGGCGTGCCGGTCGCCCCGTGGAGCCGGGGCGCGGTGGAGAGCCTGGACGCGGCGATCGAGGCGGCGGGCCGGATCGGCTACCCGCTGATGCTCAAGGCCACCGCCGGTGGTGGCGGGCGCGGCATCCGGGTGATCAACTCCGCCGCGGAGCTGGCCGAGGCCTACGAGCGCACCAGCATGGAGGCCGAGCGCGCCTTCGGCAGCGGCGTGGTGTTCCTGGAGCGCCTGGTCACCGGCGCCCGCCACGTCGAGGTGCAGGTGATCGCGGACGGCCAGGGCACCGCGTGGGCGCTGGGCGTGCGCGACTGCTCGGTCCAGCGGCGCAACCAGAAGGTGATCGAGGAGTCCGCCTCACCGGTGCTGGCCCCCGAGCAGGCCGCCGAGCTGAAGGCCGCCGCCGAACGGCTCGCGCTCGCCGTGGACTACCGCGGCGCGGGCACCGTCGAATTCCTGTACCACCCCGGCGAGAAGCTGTTCGCCTTCCTCGAGGTGAACACCCGCCTGCAGGTGGAGCACCCGATCACCGAGGCCACCACCGGGGTGGACCTGGTCAAGGCGCAGCTGCACGTGGCCGCCGGCGGCAAGCTCGAAGGGGAGCCGCCCGCCGAGCTGGGGCACGCCATCGAAGCCCGGCTCAACGCCGAGGACCCCGACCGCGACTTCGCGCCGTCGCCCGGCCGGATCGTCCGGCTCGGCCTGCCCGCCGGTCCCGGCATCCGGGTGGACACCGGGGTCAGCGAAGGCGACACCATCCCGGCCGACTTCGACTCGATGATCGCGAAGATCATCGCCTACGGCCGCGACCGCGACGAGGCGCTCGGCAGGCTCCGGCGGGCGATGGCGCAGACCACGGTGATCATCGAGGGCGGCGCCACCAACAAGAGCTTCGTGCTCGACCTGCTCGACCAGCCCGAGGTGCTCGACGCCTCGGCCGACACCGGCTGGATCGACCGGGTGCGCGGTGAAGGCGGGCTGGTCAGCCACCGGCACTCCGCGATCGCGCTGGCCGCCGCCGCCATCGAGGCGTACGAGGACGAGGAAGGGGTCGCGCGGCAGCGGCTGCTGTCCACCGCGCACGGCGGCAGGCCGCAGGTGCAGTTCGACAGCGGCAGGCCGCTGGAGCTGAAGCTGCGCGGGGCGGGCTACAAGGTGCAGGTTTCCCGGGTGGGGCCGCAGCGCTTCCGCGTCGGTGTGTCCGGTGACGGCGAACGGTTCCACGCCGCCGACGTCCGGATCGACCGGTTCGACCGCTACACCGGGCAGATCACCGTCAGCGGGCAGCGGTTCCGCCTGGTCGCGGCCAGCCACGGGCCGATCCACCTGGTCGAGGTCGACGGGGTCGCGCACCGGATCAGCCGTGACGAGGGCGGCGTCGTGCGCTCCCCCGCGCCCGCGCTCGTGGTGGCCACCCCGCTGGAGGTCGGCGCCGAGGTCGAGGCCGGTGCCCCGGTCCTGGTGCTGGAGAGCATGAAGATGGAGACCGTGCTGCGGGCGCCGTTCCGCGCGCGGCTCAAGGAATGCGCGGTCTCGGTCGGCAGCCAGGTGGGCACCGGCGCGCCGCTGCTGCGCCTGGAACCGCTCGGCGACGGTGACGCGCCGGCCGCCGACGCCTCCGGTGGCGTGGCGATCGACCTGCCCGAGGAGCCGGCCGGGGTGCCCGCGGCGGACCGCGTCGCGCGTGGCCTCGATGACCTGCGGCACCTCCTGCTCGGGTTCGACACCGACCCGGTCGACGGCGAGCGCGTGCTGGACGGCTACTTCGCCGCCCGCGCCGAACTGGCCGCGGAGAGCGGGCGGCCGCTGGCGGGCGAGCTGGAACTGCTCACCGTCTTCGCCGACCTGTCGGAGCTGAGCCGGAACCGCCCGGCCGGGGACGAGTTCACCGGGGCCACCGCGGACTCCCGCGTGCACAGCCCGCGCGAGTACTTCCACACCTACCTGCAGAGCCTGGACGTGGAGCGGGCCGGGGTGTCGGCCACCTTCCAGGAGCGGCTGGCCAAGGTGCTCGGCCACTACGGCGTCGGCGAACTGGAGCGCACGCCGGAGCTGGAAGCCGCGGTCTTCCGCATCTTCCTGGCCCAGCAGCACGCGGCCACCGCGGCCGAGGTGGTCGCCAGGCTGCTGCGGCAGTGGCTGGCCGAGGGCCCGCCCGGCGGTGCGCTGCGGGACACCACCGGCCCGGCGCTGGAACACCTCATCGCGGCCACCCAGCTGCGCTTCCCGGCGTTGTCGGACCTGGCGCGCGGCGTGGTGTTCACCTGGTTCGCCCAGCCGCTGCTGCGCCGCAACCGGGCCGCGGTCTACACCTCGGTCCGCAAGCACCTGCGGCACCTCGACCGGCACCCGGACAGCCCGGACCGCGCCGAGCGCATCGCCGAGATGGTGGCCAGCACCGAGCCGCTGGTGCGCTTGCTCGGGCAGCGCATCGGCCGCACCGGGGTGGACCACGTGCCCCTGCTCGAAGTGCTGTGCCGCCGCTACTACGGCAACCGCGGCATGGCGAACGTGCGGGCCGAGCAGGTCGGTGGCTGCACCTTCGTGGTGGCCGAGAGCCAGCGGGCCGAGGGCACCGGGCACGTGGTGACCACCGCGGTCGACTTCGCCTCGCTCGGGGAAGCCGTGCGCGCCATCGGCGAACTCGCCGAGCACGGCGAACTGGTCGCCGACGTCTACCTGAGCTGGGACGGCCAGCCCGACGAAGCCGACGAGGCGGCCGCCGAACTGCGCAAGGTGATCGCCGCCGCGGACCTGCCCGCCAGGGTGCTCCGGGTGACCGCCACGGTGGCCGGGCGCAGCGGTGCGGTGATGCACCACCACTTCACCTTCCGCCCGTCCTCGGCCGGGTTCGCCGAGGAACGGCTCATCCGCGGGCTGCACCCGCTGATCGCGCAGCGGATGCAGATCGAGCGGCTGAGCAACTTCGACCTGACCCGGCTGCCGTCGCCGGACGAGGAGGCCTACCTCTTCCGGTGCGTGGCGCCGGCCAACCCGGCCGACGAGCGGCTGGTGGCGCTGGCCCAGGTCCGCGACCTGACCCCGTTGCGCGACAGCGAGGGCAGGCTGTACGCGCTGCCCGCGCTGGAGCAGGTGCTGGCCACCTGCCTCGACGCGATCCGCCGGGTGCAGCAGCAGCGTCCGGCGCGCAAGCGGCTGGGCACCAACCGGATCGTGGTCTACGTCTGGCCGCCGAGCGAGCTGACCACGGCCGAGGTGAACACCATCGCCCAGCGCGTGCTGCCCACCACCGCGGGTGCCGGGCTGGAGGAGGTGCTCTTCCTCGGCAGGCGGCGCGAGCCGGAGACCGGCGAGCTGATCCAGACCGCGTTCCGGATCCGCTACGACGCCGGGCACGGCGCGCGGCTGTCGGTCGGCGTGCCGGAGACCGAGCCGATCGAGCCGATGGACAGCTACCGGCAGAAGGTGCTGCGCGCCAGCAGCCGCGGCACCGTCTACCCGTACGAGCTGACCGGCATGCTGACCGGGGAGCACGGCAGCTTCGTCGAGCACGACCTCGAAGGCGGCAAGCTGGTGCCGGTGGACCGCCCGCGCGGCGGGAACTCCGCGGCGATCGTGGCCGGGGTGGTCACCACGCCGACCCGGCGCCACCCCGACGGCATGACCAGGGTGGTGCTGCTCGGCGACCCGACGAAGTCGCTGGGCGCGCTGTCCGAACCGGAGTGCGCGCGGGTGATCGCCGCGCTCGACCTGGCCGAGGAAATGCGGGTGCCGCTGGAGTGGTACGCGCTGTCCTCCGGGGCCCGGATCTCGATGTCCTCGGGCACCGAGAACATGGACTGGGTGGCGGCGGCGCTCAAGCGGATCGTGCGGTTCACCCAGGACGGCGGTGAGATCAACATCGTGGTGGTCGGCATCAACGTCGGCGCCCAGCCGTACTGGAACGCCGAAGCCACCATGCTGATGCACACCAGGGGCATCCTGGTGATGACCCCGGATTCGGCGATGGTGCTGACCGGCAAGCAGGCGCTGGACTTCTCCGGCGGGGTCTCGGCCGAGGACAACTTCGGCATCGGCGGTTACGACCGGGTGATGGGCCCGAACGGGCAGGCGCAGTACTGGGCGCCGAACCTGGCCGCCGCACGCGACCTGCTGATGTCCTACTACGACCACACCTACGTGGTGCCGGGTGAGTCCGGGCCGCGGGCGATCGGCACCACCGACCCGCACGACCGCGACATCACCGGGTACCCGCACCACGCCGAGGGCAGCGACTTCACCACCGTCGGCGAGATCTTCTCCAGCGCCAGCAACCCGGACCGGAAGAAGTCCTTCGACATCCGCACGGTGATGCGCGCGGTGTCCGACCAGGACCACCCGGTGCTGGAGCGCTGGGCGGGCATGGCCGACGCGGAAACCGCCGCGGTGCAGGACGTGCACCTCGGCGGGCGGCCGGTGTGCCTGCTCGGCATCGAGTCGCGGTCGGTGCCGCGGCGCGGGTTCCCGCCCACCGACGGGCCGGACACCTACACCGCGGGCACGCTGTTCCCCCGGTCGTCGAAGAAGGCGGCGCGGGCGATCAACGCGGCCAGCGGGAACCGGCCGCTGGTGGTGCTGGCGAACCTGTCCGGGTTCGACGGCTCGCCGGAGTCGATGCGGAAGCTGCAACTGGAGTACGGCGCGGAGATCGGCCGGGCGATCGTCAACTTCGACGGCCCGATCGTGTTCGTGGTGATCTCGCGGTACCACGGCGGGGCCTTCGTGGTGTTCTCCAAGGCGCTCAACCCGAACATGACCGTGCTGGCCGTGGAGGGCTCGTACGCCTCGGTGATCGGCGGGGCCCCGGCGGCGGCGGTGGTCTTCGCCGGTGACGTGAACTCCCGCACGGCCAACGACCCGCGGGTGGCCGAGCTGGAGACGCGGGTGGCCGAGGCCACCGGAGCCGAGCGGGCCGCGCTGACCACGAAGCTGGCCGAGGTCCGCTCGTCGGTGCGGACGGAGAAGCTCAGCGAGGTGGCCACCGAGTTCGACCGGGTGCACAGCGTGCAGCGCGCGGTCGAGGTGGGTTCGGTGGACGCGATCATCAGCGCCGCGGAACTGCGGCCGAAGATCATCGAAGCGATCGAGCGCGCCTGAGCTGCCTGCTGGGAGCCCGGACCCGGGCTCCCAGCAGGACCACGGCGGTGACGAGGTAGACGTCGCCGGTGAGCGCCACCGGCAGGGCGAACACCGGGGCGAGCAGCCGCAGCCGGGGGCGGAAGGCCAGCAGCGGCACCAGCCAGACCCAGTGGTGGGTCCAGGAGATCGGGCTGATCAGCAGGGCGCAGCCGGCGGTGGTGAGCAGGGCGCCGCGGTCGTCCCCGGCCAGGTGCCGACGTCGCACCACCAGTGCCGCGGTCGCCACGGCCAGCACGCTGAACCCGGCGATCAGCGGCAGCCGCCAGTCCTCCGGCGCGGTCCTGGTCACGAAGCCCTGCCACGACTGGTTGCCGATCCACCCCTTCGTCTGCGCGAAGTGGTCGCTGAAGATCGCCGAGGTCCAGTAGCGCAGGGAATCCTTCGGCAGCACCAGGAAACCGAGGGTGGTGGCCCCGGCGAAGGCGCCGAGCGCCCGCATCGCGTCGGCACGGCGGCCGGTGAGCAGCAGGTGCCCGATGAAGACCAGCGGCACCAGCTTGACCGCGGCGGCCAGCCCGATCAGCACCCCGCGGTGCCGGGATCGCTTCAGCACCAGCACATCCGCCACGACCAGCGCCATCAGCACCAGGTTGACCTGCCCCAGCCCGACGCTCTGCCAGACCGGGTACAGCGCGAACCCGCCGAGCACCAGCCACCAGCGGCGGTCGGCGGTGAAGGCGCGGACGGTGACCAGCAACGCGGGGGCCGCCGCCGTGGCGAGCAGCGACCAGCACAGCTGCGGCGGCAGCCCGGCGAACGGCACGAACAGCAGCGCGGCGAACGGCGGATAGGTGAACGGCAGTTCCGGCGCCCAGTCCGGCAGGGCCCGCAGGTGGTCGTAGAGCGCGTCGCCGTGCAGCACCGCCCAGCCGCCCGCGCGGTAGACGGCGGTGTCGACGCCCAGCGGCAGGCCGAGCAACCACCAGAGCAGCCCGGTCGCTCCCAGCACCAGCGAAACCGCGGTGATCATCCTGTGCACGGGGACCGACGATGCCGCGCCGGCGGGCGCCGATCGTCCGGCCGGGGAGCGGTTTCCCGGCTGCTCCCCCGGTAGGTGCGGCGCGGGTGCGTGCTACCCGGGTACCACCAGACCGGCCTCGTAGGCGGCGATCACCGCCTGCGCGCGGTCCCGCACGCCCAGCTTGGTGAACACCCGGCTGACGTGGGTCTTCGCCGTCTGCTCGGCGATCACCAGCGCTGCGGCTATCTCCTGATTGGACAGTCCTTTGGCGACCAGCCGGAGCACTTCGGTTTCGCGCTCGGTCAGGTCGCCGACCCGTGCGCCGACCGCCGGGCCGCGGGCGGTGAACTCCCGCACCAGCCGCCGCGTCACCGACGGCGCGAACAACGCGTTGCCCGCCGCGACCACCCGGACCGCGGTGACCAGGTCGTCCAGCGGGGCGTCCTTGAGCAGGAAGCCGCTGGCCCCGGCCCGCAGCGCGCCGTAGACGTACTCGTCGATGTCGAAGGTGGTCAGCATGAGCACCTTCGAAGGGCAGCCGGGTTCGGCGAGGATGCGGCGGGTGGCCGCCAGCCCGTCGACGCCGGGCATGCGCACGTCCATCAAGACCACGTCGGGCCGCAGTTCGGCGCAGCGGGCCACGGCCGCGTCGCCGTCGGCCGCCTCGCCGAGCACACGCACGTCGTCCTGCGCGTCGAGCGCGGCGCGGAAGCTCTGCCGGACCATCGTCTGGTCGTCGGCCACGACCACGGTGATCACTGGTCCCCCCTCACTGGAAGCCGGGCGGCCACCCGGAACCCGCCGTCGCCGGTCGCACCCGCTTCCAGCGTGCCGCCCAGCATCGCGACCCTCTCACGCATGCCGAGCAGGCCGTGCCCGGGGCCGCCGCGTTCGGGTGCCCCGGCACCGGCCGAGTTCTCCACGGTGACCCCGACCGCGCCGCCGGACACCGCCAGTTCCACCGCGACCCGGCTGCCGGTGGCGTGCCGGGCGGCGTTGCTCAGCGCCTCCTGCACGATGCGGTAGACCGAGAGCGCCACCCCGGCGGGCAGGTCGTCGAAGTCGCCGCGGACGTCCAGTTCGCAGTCCATGCCGAGGGCGCGGACGCGCTCGGCGAGTTCCCCGATCTGGTCGGCGGCGGGCTGCGGTTCGGTCGGCTCGGCCTCGTCCTCGGCACGCAGCACGCCGAGCAAGCGGCGCATCTCGACCATGCCTTCGCGGGCGGTCTGGCTGAGTTCGGCGAATTCGGTGCGGAGGTCGCCGGGCAGGCCGGGGAAGCGGAAGCGCGCGGAATCGGTGCGCAGGGCGAGCACCGACATGTGGTGGGCGACCACGTCGTGCAGTTCACGGGCGATGCGGGCGCGCTCGGCGAACACCGCGGACCTGGTGGCGGCCTCCGCCCGCTGCTGCTCGGCGATCCGGCGCTGGCGGACGGTGTTGCCGAAGACCAGCAGCACGGTCATCAGCACCAGCAGCATCAGCCAGTTCCGGACGTCACCGACGTGCAGCGGCAGGACAGCCGCCGTCACCACGGCGACGCGGGCCACCACCGCCTGGCTGTGGCTCTCGGCGACGACGTAGAGGATCAAGGCGGTGACCAGCGCGAGGCCGGGTGACCAGGCCCAGCCCCACTGGCGGACGGAGCCGGGGTGCACCAGCGGGGTGAGTGCGATGAGCAGCACGAGCACCCGCCAGCTCCACAACGGCGACCACACCGCGAGGATGGCCGGCGCGGCCACCACCACCGCGATCAGCACGGCCACCCAGGTGCCGCGCACGGATGCGGGCGCGGTGAGCATGGCGACGAAGCCGCCCCAGAAGCCGATGGCGCAGTGGATGACCAGCCGGAGCCGGTGGAGGGCTACGGAACGAGCCGGTTCGGTTTGGGGCTTGGTTCCGGTGAACAGGGTGTAGCGGGTGATCCGCCACCACTCGCTCGCCATGGGAGGGCAGCTTACGGGCCGAATCGTGGAACATCCGATTGTTCAACATCCTCTCAGAGGATGCGGCTCCACTCATCACCTGGAGGATTGTTCAACAATCGAATAGGTGGCAGATCGCCCTGGAGCTCAGCCCGCATCGGGATGCGTGCCCCCGAGGAAGATCCTTTTGTTCAACAATCCTCCAAGTGAAGGTTGCAACCAGTCCTCCGCCGCAGCCCTCCAGGAGCCTCCGAGAGGATTGTTGAACAATCGAACTGAGCCAGGTCGGCGACCTTGCACCGATCCCTTGTTCAACAATCCCCGAGAGGGACCCGGCATCCTGCCACCGATCCCCTGGGTGGATTGTTGAACAACAAGATCGATCAGTCCGGTAGCAGCGGCACCTGAACCCCCTGGTCCTTCCCCAGCAACACCGCCCTGGTCACCGCCCCCGCCCCGTACCGCTCCCGCAGGTCGTCCAGAGTGGCGTCCAGGGAACCCTCGGGAGCAGGCCCGAACGGCAGGGTCAGCTGCACGGCGTCTTCATCGTCCAGGTTCGCCAAGGACAGGCCCAGCAGCGTGATCCCCTGCCCCTCGATCATCGGCATCGCCCCCGCCAGCAGTTCCCGCGCCGTGGCCAGCACCACCTCCGTCCGCGCGGTCGGCTCCCGCAGCGTGTGCGACCGCGTAGCCCGCGAGCTGTCCGCGAACCGCAGCCGCAGGACCACCGTGCGGCAGACCCGGTGCGCCGCCCGCAGCCGCCGCCCGAGCCGGTCGACGATGCCGAGCAGGATGGCGTCGAGGTCCTCGGCGGTGCGCGGGCGCCTGCCGAGCGCCCGCTGCGAACCGATCGACCCCCGGCGCCCGCCCACCCGCACCGGCCGCGGGTCCCGGTTGTGCGCCAGCGCGTGCAGGTGGTGCCCCGCCGCCCGCCCCAGCATGGACACCAGCCGCCCCTCGGCCAGACCGGCGACCTGCGCGACGGTGGTGATGCCCCGCGCGTGCAGCCGCTCGGCGGTGACCCGGCCCACGCCCCAGAGCCGCTCCACCGGCAGCGGGTGCAGGAAGTCCAGCTCCCCGTCCGGCGGGACCACCAGCAGGCCGTCCGGCTTGGCCACCGCGCTGGCCACCTTCGCCAGGAACTTGGTCCTGGCCACGCCGACGGTGATCGGCAGGCCCACCTCGCGCCGCACGTCCTCCCGCAGCCGGGCCGCGATGCCGGCCGGTGCACCACGCAGCCGCTGGAGCCCGGCGACGTCCAGGAACGCCTCGTCGATCGAGATGCCCTCGACCAGCGGGGTGGTGTTCCGGAACACCGAGAACACCGCCTTGCTGGCCGCCGAGTACGCCTTCATCCGCGGTGGCACCACGATCGCGTCCGGGCAGAGCGCACGGGCCTGCCAGCCACCCATCGCGGTGCGCACACCGCACGCCTTCGCCTCGTAGCTCGCCGCCAGCACCACTCCCCCGCCGACGATCACCGGCCGCCCGCGCAGGCTCGCGTCGTCGCGCTGCTCGACGGAGGCGTAGAACGCGTCCAGGTCCGCGTGCAGGATCGTGGCCTCGGTTCGCACGAACACATGTTCGCACCAAAGGCTCGCGAAATCGACGAACTTCGCACACGTGTTCGACACCGGAAGACGATTGCGGAGAGTCGCCGACAGGTCACGCAGAACCGTTCAACCTGCGCGGACGTATACAGCACAAAAGGGTTGCCCAGCCGGTTTGTGGCGCTTGACACTCGCGCGTGACTCTGCCGTATCCGTTTCGTAATGTGGCCGACGGCTCTCACGGAGAGCTACCACCGGTACCCCCGAACCAGTGAGTGAGCAGCAGAAATGTCAGGACGACACCGCAAGAAGGCCGCGTCGTGGAAGATGCCGGCCGGCCTGGGCGCAGGCGTCGCCGCCGCGCTCGTGGTGCCGGTGTGGCTCGCCGGCGGCCCGTGGGAGTCCCCCGAGCACGGGGTGGCCCTCGCGGTCCAGGCGCCACCCCCGGCCCTGCCCGCCCCGGCTCTGAGCACCACCCCGCCCCCGCCCCCGGTCACCACGACGACACCACCCCCGACGTCGTCGCCCGCCACCACGACCACGACCCCGCCGGCCACCACCACCTCGGAGAAGACCCCCGAACCCGAGAAGTGCGGCACCACCCTCGACGGCACCAAGCCCCACGTGGCCCAGGTCGGCAACCACATCAAGGGCAAGTTCGACGTGGACGACATCGGCGGCGCCGCCGGGCGCGCCGGGGCCAGTGACCACCCGTCCGGCCTCGCCCTCGACTTCATGGTGGGCACCGCCGAAGGCAACAAGATCGCCGACTACCTGCTGGCGCACCAGGAGGAGTTCGGCGTCAAGTACGTGATCTGGCGGCAGCGCTACAACGACGGCAGCGGCTGGTCGGCGATGGAGGACCGCGGTGGCGAGACCGCGAACCACTTCGACCACGTGCACGTCTCGTTCAAGGCCGGCGCCGACGTCGACGTGACCTGCTGAACCAGGAACGCCGCTCCGGCGGTTCGGCGGCGGCGGCGGGCGGTTCCGGCTCGGCGACCCGGTCCGCCGCCCGGTCCGCCCACCACCGCTCGACCACCTCGTCGGCGTCGGCCAGGCCCACCGGAACCCGGGGTCCGGTGGGGAACCGCATCCACTCGGCGATCCGCCGGTTGAGCTCCCGCACCTGCTCGCGCACCGCCTCCTCCGTGCGCAGTTCGCGCACCGCCTCCGGCAGCCGCTCCAGTTCCTTGCGCAGCAGCAGCGACTCCGGCAGCAGCGCCCCGGCGGAGACGCCCTCCCGGCGCAGGTAGTCCTTCAGCCACCACTGCTCGTCGCGCGGGCCGCGCAGCCCCGGCAGCGGCTTCCCCGCGCCGGGGAGGTCGTCGAATTCACCGCGTTCCTGCGCGGCCCGGATCTGGCGGTCCACCCAGCTTTCGAAGTCGACCCCTGGCGGTTTGCGTTCGGTCATGCCTCCAGTATCACCGCACGTGGCGGCGGAGGTGCTCGAACAGGCTGGTCCAGCTCTTGTCCCCGTCACCGGCCGCGATCGCCCGGTCGTACTGGTCCTTGACCGCCCTCGGCAGCCCGGTGTCCACCCCGGCCTCGTAGCTGGCCTGCACGATGTGGTCGGCGGTGGCCCCCATCATCCGTGCGTTGCCCTGGTCGCCGGGGTGGTCCCCGCTGTCGAGCTGCTTCGGCGCCTCCCCCATCATCGGCGCGATGCTGGTCAGCATGTTCTCGGCGTAGGGCCAGAACCGCTCCGCCGACACCCCGTGGGCCTCCAGCAGCGCGCTCGCGTGCAGGTAGGCCGACAACGCGGTCAGGAAGATGTCCAGCTGCGCCTGGTAGAACAGCTGCGCCAGGGCGTGGTCGGCACCGAGGTAGTCGGCGCGGCCGATCAGCTCCAGCGGCGCGCGGAACCGCTCGAACACCGCCTCCGGCCCGCTGTAGAACACGTACGAGGGCTCCAGGCCGATCATCTCGGCGGGCACCATCACGCCACCGGCGATCAGCTCGGCACCGCGGTCGGCCAGCCACCGGGCGGCCTCACGGGTGCGGCTGGGCGTGTCGGAGCTGAGGTTGACCACCACGCGACCGGCCAGCGCGTCGCCCACCGGGCCGAGGATGTCGTACATGGCCTGGTAGTCGGTGAGGCTGAGGATGACCAGTTCGTTCTCGGCCACCGCGATCGCGGCGCTGTCGGCCCGCGTCGCCCCGGCCGCCACCACACCGTCGGCCCGGCTCGCCGTGCGGTTCCACACGGTCACCGGGTGCCCGCCCTTCAGCAGCACCCGCACCATCGCCTGGCCCATCGGGCCGAGGCCGATGAAGGTGACCGGGGTGGGGTTGTTCGTCATGGGTTCCCGTCCTAATCCGTTGATCGGCTCTGTCGGGCTCCACGCTGCCCGGCGCCGGTCCGGGAACACTTCCGGTTCGCGCACGGCCGCCCGAAAGCCCAGTTCAGGAGGCCAGGATCCGCTCGGCCAGCGTGGTCAGGTCACCGGCGGTGAAGGTGGCTTCGGGGCCGCCGGGGAGCTGCCGCTGGCCGGGCCGGGCGAGGAAGGCGGTGCGCAGGCCGGCCGTGTGCGCGCCCGCGATGTCCCAGCCGTGCGCGGCGACCATCACCGCGTCGGCCGGTTCGACCCCCCGGTCGGCCAGCACCATCCGGTAGGGCGCGGCCGACGGCTTGAGCGAGCCCGCCTCCTCGACCGAGTACACGCGGTCGAAGTACGGCTCCAGCCCGGCGTTGCGCAGTTGCGCGGTCACCGTGGCCAGCGGGGAGTTGGCCAGCGCGACCAGGTCCACCCCGGCGTCCCGGAGCCGGGCGAGTCCGGCGGGCGCGTCCGGGTGGGCGGGCAGCGTGCGGAACAGCTCGCCGAACTCCTCACGCCGGTGGTGCTCACCGAGCGCGTCCGCGCCGATCTGCCCGAAGCCGCGGTACCCGCCGGTGGCGGTGATCGTCAGCGCGGTGTGGATGACCAGGTCGAACCACTGCCGCCGGGGCTCGGGGCCGCCGAAGAAGCCGTCCAGCGCGGACAGGTCGAGCATGGTCTCGTTCACGTCGAACACGGCAAGCACGAGCGGTCTCCTGAGGTTCGAATGGATTCGTACCTTCGTCAAGGTACGAGAGATGTCGTACCCTGTCCAGCATGGCGACCGAATTCCCCTGCCCGCCGCTGTCCGAGGTCGACCTCGGTGCGGTGTTCTCCGCACTGGCCGACCGGCACCGGCGCGCCGTCGTGCGCGAACTGGCCGGGGCGGGCGACGAGCAGCGCGCGTGCCGGTCGTTCGACCTGCCGGTGGCGAAGTCGACCCGCACCTACCACTGGCGCGTGCTCCGCGAAGCGGGCTTGATCCGGCAGTGGGACGCGGGCAACGGCACCTTCGTCCGGCTGCGCCGCGAAGAGTTCGAGGCCCGCTTCCCCGGTTTGCTGAAGGTGCTCGCCGACCTCGGCTAGACGCTGAGGTGCCCGGCGAGCAGGGCCGCGCCCGCCCAGAGCACCGCCGCACCCGCGCTCCCGGCGGAGAACCGCCGGTGGGACATGGCCATCGCCCCGGCGACCCGCGGCACCACCGTCCGCACCCCGGCCAGGCAGCGCCCGGCGGCCACGCCGGAAACCCCGTGCCTGGCGACGAACGACTCCGCCCGGTCCCAGCGCGCCCGGCCCACCCACCGGCCGAACCGCGACGTCCGCAGCCGCGGCCCCCCGCGCCGCCCCTCCAGGTAGGCCAGCTGGTCGCCGAGCACCGCGGCGAGCACGGCCACCGCCAGCGCGACCGGCAGGTCCAGAGTGCCCCGTCCGGTGAGCACGCCCATCAGCAGCAGCGTGGACAGCGTGGGCAGCACGACACCGGGCAGCAGCGCCGTTTCGGCGGCGACCACCAGCCCGCACCCCAGGTAGACCAGGGGCGGGCTCAGCTCAGGGAGCCAGTGCAGCAGGGTGTCCACCGCGGACCTCCCGAGTCGGTGCGACCGGCACCGCCGCCCGGTGCACGAAGGCGGGTGGCAGGTCCGGTCAGACCAGCGGCCCCCTGGTGAGCACGGCGAACCGCGCTCGCAGCAACGCGGTGAAGCGGCGGGCCGGCGGGGTCCACGCGGTGTACCCGTAGGCGAAGGCGGTGAACCGGCCCTCCGGCGCCAGCACGGCGGTGACCTGGTCGAGGATGCGTTCCTGCTGCTCGGCGGCCGTGCCCGTCCACGGCAGGCCGGAGACCACCACGTCCACCTCGCCGGGCACGCAGGTCGTCAGCGCCTCCGCCGATCCGGTCACCACGGTGACCGGGCCACCGCGGAACCGGTCCCGGAGCGGGCCGGCGAGCCGGGCGTTCAGCTCGACCGCGACCAGCCGCGCGCCCGGCCGCAGCCGGTGCAGGATGGCCTCGGTGAACACGCCCGTGCCCGGTCCCAGCTCGGCCACGGTGCGGGCGTGCTCCAGGCCGAGGCCGGTGGTCATCGCCTCGGCGAGCCGCCGCGAACTCGGCGCGATCGCCCCGGTCAGCACCGGGTGGCGGAGGAATTCCCTGGTGATCGACATGCCGGTGACGCCAGGAAGCTCCGGCGTGGCCGCACATCCGCCGGCTCGGCCGGTGCCCTCCGCCCCCGGCAGGACCCGGCGGGTACCGCGGGAGGACGCGCGGCCGGGCCCGCCGGAGCTAGGTTCGGGCGGTGCGAAGGCTGAACTCCTGGCTCCGGGCCCGTCCGTGGGTGCTGGACCTGCCCGTATACGCCTGCTTCGCCGGCTTTCCGCCGAGCCGCGCGGAGGGCTGGCCGATGGTCCTGATGTGGTTGCCGATCCTGGCGCTGGTCGCCGCGCTGGTCGTCCGGCGGTGGCACCCGGAAGCGGCGGCGATCGCGGTGCTCGCGGTGGCGCTGGTCCAGTACACCAACGAAGGCTTCGCCCACGACCGCATCCGCACCGAAGCCGCCATGGTGATCGTGTTGTACACGCTGGTGGCCGGTGGCAAGCGGTGGTTCGGCGCCGGGGTGTTCGTGGCCGATGTGGCGCTGGGCACCGCGTGGAGCGCCACCTGGGGCGCCGACGCACCGGGCGGGCCGACGATGCCCATCCTCGCCGCCTTCGCGGCCCACGTGGCGGCGTGGGCGATCGGGGAGTTCGTGCGGGCGCGGCGCAAGCTCGACGACGAGGTGGCCCTGCGGGCCGCCCAAGCCGAGAACGAGCGGCACGCGCTGGCGCGGGCCGCCGCCGCCGAGGAACGCGCGACCATCGCCCGCGAACTGCACGACGTGCTCGCGCACAGCGTCAGCGTCATCGTGCTCAACGCCGAAGGCGCGAAACTGGTGCGGCACCAGGACCCCGCCGCGGTCGACCGGACGCTCGACGCGATCAGCCGGACCGGCCGCGACGCGCTCGCCGAACTCCGGCGGCTGCTGGAAGTCCTGCACGCGGGCGAAACCGCGCGCGTGCCCCAGCCGACCGCGGCCGAGTTGCGGGACCTGGTGGCGAAGGCGAACGGCGACGGGCGGAAGATCGACGTCGAGGTCACCGGCGACGACGGCGACCTGCCCGCGAGCGCCGCGCTCCAGGCGTACCGGATCGTGCAGGAGGCGTTGACGAACATGCTCAAGCACGCGCCGTCCGGCGCCGACGGCCGGGTTTCGGTCCACTTCGGACAGCCGGCCGCGCGCCGGGAGATCCGGATCGAGGTGGTGAACTCCGGCGGCAGCGGGACACCGGCGCCCGCGCTGCCGTCGTCTGGCCGCGGCCTGACCGGCATGGCCCAGCGGGTGGAGTTGTACCGCGGTTCGCTGGAGACCGGGGTCACCGAGGACGGCGGTTACCGCGTCGCCGCGACGCTGGTGGTCGGCGCGTGACCGTGCGCGTGCTGCTCTGCGACGACCAGGAACTGGTGCGCGTGGGCCTCCGGATGATCGTGGACAGCCAGCCCGACCTCACCGTCGCCGGGGAGGCCGCCGACGGGGCCGCGGCGGTGGCGGCCGCGGTGCGGCTGCGGCCGGACCTGGTGCTGATGGACGTGCGGATGCCCGGGATGGACGGCATCACCGCGACCGCGGAGATCTGCGCGGCGCTGCCGGGAACGCGCGTGCTCATCATCACCACCTTCGACCTGGACGAGTACGCCTTTTCCGGACTGCGGGCCGGCGCGAGCGGCTTCCTGGCCAAGGACGCGCCCGCCGACGAAATGCTGGTGGCCGTGCGCGGGGTCCTGCGCGGCGACGCGGTGGTTTCGCCGTCGGTGACCCGGCGCCTGCTGGACCGGTATCTGGGCGGTGAACCCGATGCCGAGCACGCCGCCCGGCTCGACCGGCTCACCGAACGGGAAAAGGACGTGCTGGAGTTGATCGCGCGTGGCCGGACCAACGGGGAAATCGCCGGACAGCTCTACATCGGCGAAACCACGGTGAAAACCCACGTGGGCCGCATCCTGGCCAAGCTCGGGCTGCGGGATCGGGTGCACGCGGTGGTGTTCGCCTACGAAAGCGGGCTCGTGCGGCCGGGCGGCTGACCGGGGCAACAATTGTTTCCGCCGTGTTACCGGAATTGATCGCGGAGTTTACGCGGCACCGCACGGGAAACGGTGGATTCCCCCGAAGGGCGGGTGACACGGCGCAATTCGGCGGTAGCATGGGTCGCCTTCGAAAGCTTTTGCGGGGCGGTCGAGAACAATGGGCGAGCCAGAGGTGATCCCGGGCGAACCGGTGGTCGGCCTGTCCGGGGCGCGGTTTCCGACGGCCCGGCAGCGGGCGAAGCTGGACGGCGACGACGAAGCCGGGCAGCCCGCCCGCGACGGGAAGAAGCGGCGGCGCCACGACCGGAACCGGGTCGGCCGTTCCGGCGCGCGGTTCCCGTCGGCGAGCGTGCTGGAGCGCTACGCCGATCCCGAGCCGCCACCGGAACCGGAGCCCGAGCCCCCGCCGCCCGCCCCGGAACCCCCGCCGGTGCCGGAGGAACTGCCGGTGGACGACGGGATCCGCGTGCGGCCGTACGTGCTCACCGGCGGGCGCACCCGCAGCCGCCGCAAGCTGGCCGTCGAAACGCTGGTCGCGGTGCCACCGGGCGGGCGCCGGGGTGGGTTCACCAGTCCGGAATCCGACCGGGTGCTCTCGATCTGCCGTCAACCGCGTTCGGTCGCGGAGATCGCCGCGCAGCTTTCGGTGCCGCTCGGCGTGGCGCAGGTGCTGATCGGTGACCTGGCCGACGCCGGGCGGGTCACCGTGCACGCCACCGCCACCACCGGCGACGGCCGCCCCGGCCTCGACCTGATGTACCGGGTGCTGGACGGGCTGCGGAGGCTGTGATCACAGCGTGGCCAGCCGGTCGATGCCGAGACCGCTGATCAGCAGCCGTTCCTTGCCGTTGCCGAGCAGTTCCCGGGTCCACGGCACGAAACCACCGTCGCCGAGGTCGAACCAGTCGTCCTCGGCGCGGCAGGACAGCTGGTAGCACAGGCCGGTGTAGTAACCGCGTCCCGATTCGCGGTCGGGGTCGTCGGCCACCCGGCCGGGCAGCGCCTCCCGGATGGCGTCGGCGACCACGGCGAACCGCGGGTCCAGCACGGTCACCCGGACCTGGAGCGGGGCGTCCAGCCAGGCACCGGCCGCGGCGGCCACCGCCCGGACGTGCTCGGCGGCGTGCTGCCGCTCGAAGGCCAGATCGCCGGTGTCCCGGCCCGCGGTGACCAGGCCGAGCAGGGTGAAGTGGGCGAACAACGCGGGCCCTTCGACGCGCTGTGCCCGCACCACGCGCTGCGAGGTGGCCAGGCGCACCACCCGCCCGGAGTCCCGGCGCCGGATCGCCGCCTCCAGGGCGAGGCCGTTGGTCGGATCGGCCGCGACCTCGCTGCCGCGCACCGTGGCCACCACCTTGTGCTGGTGCACCGTGCCCAGGACCGAATGCAGCCCGAGCGGGGCCAGCGGCGAGAGCACCACCTTCTCGAACGACGGCGGCAGCGCGGCGAGCGCGGCGGTTTCCGCGGCCCGCAGGCGGTCGAACGGGATGCCCGATGGCACCACGAACCGGTCGGTCCGCCCGCGGCGCAGCACGTCGGCCCCGGACAACCGGGCGGCGCGCCGGCGCACGAGTTCCAGCAGCAGCGTGGTCAGGTCCGCCCCCGGCAGCTTCGCCAGCAGGTCCAGGGTGCGGTCACCGCCCGCTTTCGCCAGCACCCGGCGCAGAGGTCCGTCGGTCATGCCGCATTCTGCGTCCGGCGCGCCGCCGGGCGCCATTCGTTTTCCCGCGAAAAGCGGCTCCCGGGGCGGGGTGCCCCGGGAGCCGCTCCCGATGCGGCCGGTCAGCCGGTGTAGAGGGTCAGGCCGTAGGCGCTGAGCGCTTCGTTGACCGGCTGGAAGAAGGTCGTGCCACCGGACGAGCAGTTGCCCGAACCGCCCGAGGTCATGCCCTGTGCCTGCACGCGGGTGCCGGTACCGGGGTCGCTGACCACGGAGCCGCCGGAGTCACCGGGTTCGGCGCAGGCGCTGGTGCGGGTCAGGCCGTAGACGATGTCACCGCCGCCGTAGTTGACGGTCTGGTTGAACGCGCCGACGGTGCCGCAGCGCCAGCCGGTGGTCGAACCGGACCGGCAGATCCGGCTGCCGACCGGGCTGACCGAGGAACCGGCCACGGTCACGTCCGAACCGCTGGAGTAGCGGTCCACCAGCGCGGTGGAGACCGCCGACGAGCTGGTCACCCGGATGATGCCGTAGTCGTTGCCGGGGAAGGAACTGCCCGCCACCGGGCCGATCGCACCGCCGGTGCCGGTGACGTTGCCGCCGATCTCGGTGCAGTGCCCGGCGGTGATGATGTACCGGGTGCCGGCGGAGTTGCGGGCGTTGAAGCCGATCGAGCAGCGGCCGCCGCCGAAGTAGATGGCCTGGCCGCCGATCAGGTTCCACTTGGGATGGTTGGCCTGGGTGGTCGGCTCCACCCGGACCGCGTCCGAGCCGGCCGAATTCGCCCAGGCGACACCGGCCGGATCGTTGTGCAGCACGGTGACCACGACCTCGTTGGTGGTCACGTCCACGTACCAGCCGGTGACCGAGTCCGGCACGGAGTTCGCTCTTGAGTCCAAAGTAGATTGAACGGCGGAGAGCCCGGCGGCGCTGTGCTCGACCACCTTCGGCACCGCACCGCTCGCCTTCACGTCCCGGGCGAGCGAGGCGTCGGTGGTGCCCGCCACCAGCTTCCCGGTGGTGGCGTCGAGCCACGATCCCGCGTAGGCGGCGCCGAGCCGCTGGCTCAGCGACTCCTGCGCGGCGGCCAGCGCGGCGGGATCGGCAGTTGAATCCAAAGTGGACGCTTCGGTGGCGGAAGCGGGGCTGGCGAAGGCGACCGCGGCTGCGGCGGAACCGACCAGGGCCAGGAATGTGCGCAGGGAACGTCGACTCACGAACGGCCTCCAAGGCAGGGAAGGAAAGGGCCGGGAAAAGCGACGGTGTACACCTGAGGGAGGACGCTACGGCAAGGTAAACGGCACCGGTAGCGGCTATTTGAGCGCTCCAGCTCCTCCTGTGGGCTCGGTCACACCATCACTCTGCGTCGCTGAACCATCCTTCGGGTGCAGACGATCGGTGAATGACCCACCCCGACTGTCGTAACGGCGCCGGTCCACCTCATGGTTAGCTGGACGGCGTGACCGCTGGCCAGCTGGAGCAGTTCGAAGCCGCCCGGCCCCGCCTGTTCGCCCTCGCCTACCGCATGCTCGGCGAGGCGGCCGAAGCCGAGGACGTGGTGCAGGAGGCGTACCTGCGCTGGGCGAAGAGCGAGCCGGTGGCCACCCCGGCGGCGTGGCTGACCAGGGTGGCCACCAACCTCTGCCTCAGCAGGCTCACCTCGGCCCGCGCCCGCCGCGAGCGCTACGCCGGGCCGTGGCTGCCCGAGCCGGTGGTCACCGGATCGGGGCCGCTGGAAACCGCCGAGCAACGCGACTCGCTGCGGTTCGGCGTGCTGGTGCTGCTGGAGCGGCTCACCCCGGCGGAACGCGCGGCCTTCGTGCTGCGGACCGGTTTCGACTACAGCCACCGCGAGATCGCCGGGATCCTCGGTGTTTCCGAGGCGAACGCCCGGCAGCTCTACCGGCGTGCGCGGGAACACGTCGGCGAGCCGCGCAAGCGGTTCGAGGCGCCGGTGGGCAAGGCGGTCGTCGAGCGCTTGCTGGTGGCCATGCGCGCCGGGGACGTGGCCGCGCTGGAGCGGTTGCTGACCGAGGACGTGGTGGCCGTCTCCGACGGCGGCGGCCGGGTCAGCGCCGGGCGCCGCCCGATCACCGGCCGCGCGAAGGTGCTGCGGTTCCTGGCGGGGCTGGCCAGGCACCCCCGGATGGCGGCCGCCGAGTTCACCGTCGAGCCGGTCAACGGCGAGCCCGCCCTGCTGGTGTTCGAGGCGGGCGCGCTGACCGGGATCACGGTGCCGCAGTTCCGCGAGGGGCGGGTCAGCGAGATCCACAACGTGCTCAACCCGGACAAGCTGAGCTTCGCCGCCGCGCAGCTCGCCACCCGCTGAAGCCAGCTGGCCGGGACGCCCACCCGAGACCGCTCGCACGACTCGCTGGACAGCACCGCCCAGCGAACCGAGCCACGTGGCTCAAGCCGTCCCAGCGTCACGCGCGGGTCACCCGGGCACCGGAGAGAGCGTGAACCGCGCCATTCGTGGCGCCTGGTCACGAACCAGCTGCGCTCCAGGAAGGGTCACGCCCGCTCAGGCCGAGCAGCCGATCCAGCGGGCTGGCGTCGGCGGGGACGGGGAACTCGGGCCCGAACAGGCCCGGGTCACGCGGCTGCCCCGGCGGCGCCATCATCCGCACGAACGCGGTGGCCACCTCGATCGAAGTCTCGTCGCAGTCGAACGGCTGACCGCTGGCCCGCGCCAGGTCCCAGCCGTGCAGCACCAGTTCGTCCAGCGCGACCTGGGCGGCGACGGAGCCCGGCAGCTCCACCCCGCCCGCCGCGGTCACGCCCTCCCACGCCTCGGGCGCCCGCCACGCCCGCGCCAGTTCGTCCAGCCGCGCGGGGATGCGGGTCCGCCAATCGGCCCCCAGCCTGCCCGCCTCCGGCTGCGGGGCGGCCGAGGTCAGCGGGCCGAGGTCCTTCCGCGCGGCGGCGGTGAACCCCCGGGAAAGGCCGTCGATGTGGTCGAGCAGTATTTCGATCGAATAACTCCCGCACGGGGTCGGGGCGCCGAGCTGGTCGTCGCCGACCCCCTCCACCAGCGCCGCCACCCGCCGGGCCGCGGGCCCGAGGTCGAACACCTGCGTCATGTTCCCTCCAGTGACGATTGTCCCCGAACGCTAGCGCACCGGGAAATTGTGCTTGCGGCGCAGTGCCTTCCCGCACAATCCACAATAGACAGTCCGGGCCGGACCGGTGGAATTCCGCACCGTGCAAAGCGGATTATCGGCGCGTTCGCTTGACAAGACTCCCCTCCTTGACCAAGGTCCTTCCCCGAAGCCGCCGCTTTGAGCTCACGGGGAGGAAGTTCGACCAGCGAAATCGCTGGTGAGGTGCTTGAATCGAGCAGCCGTACCACACGCGAGGGCGCGGTGGCGGCCGTGAACAGCGTTCGACCGGTATCGGGGGCCGAACGACCAGCTGACACCGCATTCGGATTTCGGAGGATCATTCATGGTCAGCCCGCAAGACGGTACCGCCGGCCCGGCGGCGGAACCGGACAAGAAAACGCTCCGGAAGGCCATCGCCGCCTCCGCGATCGGTAACGCCACGGAGTGGTTCGACTACGGTGTCTACGCCTACACCGCCACCTACATCTCCAAGCAGTTCTTCCCCAGCGAGGACCCGGCCGCCTCGACCCTGGGCGCCCTGCTCGTCTTCGCCGTCTCCTTC
Source organism: Amycolatopsis sp. NPDC045836 (assembly GCF_056431745.1). Lineage (NCBI taxonomy): Bacteria > Bacillati > Actinomycetota > Actinomycetes > Pseudonocardiales > Pseudonocardiaceae > Amycolatopsis > Amycolatopsis sp. NPDC045836. The sequence goes on from NZ_JBWKKF010000014.1 coordinate 160,595, forward strand.
CTGATCCGCCCGCTCGGCGGCATGGTCTGGGGCCCGCTGGGCGACCGCATCGGCCGCCAGCGCGTGCTCGCCACCACCATCCTGCTGATGGCGGCCGCCACCTTCTGCGTCGGCCTGCTGCCCGGTTACGCCACGCTCGGCATCTTCGCGCCGATCCTGCTGATCGTGCTCCGCATGATCCAGGGTTTCTCCACCGGCGGCGAGTACGGCGGCGCGGCCACCTTCATGGCCGAGTACGCACCGGACCGCAAGCGCGGCAAGTACGGCAGCTTCCTCGAGTTCGGCACGCTGGCCGGGTTCACCCTCGGCGCCCTGCTGGTGCTGATCTTCCAGAAGTCGCTCAGCGAAGCGGCGATGAACGACTGGGGCTGGCGGCTGCCGTTCCTGATCGCCGCCCCGCTCGGGCTGATCGGGCTCTACCTGCGGAGCAAGCTGGAGGACACCCCGGTCTTCCGCGAGCTGGAGAACAAGGGCGAGACCGCGCACAAGACCAAGACGCAGCTGCGCGACCTCGGCGTGTTCTGGAAGCCGCTGGTGCTGCTGATCGGGCTGGTGGTCACGCTGAACGTGGTGAACTACACCCTGCTCGCCTACATGCCCACCTACCTGGAGGGCCAGATCAAGCTGTCGGCGGACGACTCGCTGACGCTGATCATCATCGGCCAGCTGGCGATGATGGTGCTGCTGCCGTTCTCCGGTGCGCTGTCCGACCGGCTGGGCCGCAAGACGATGTGGTGGATCTCGATCATCGGCCTGTTCGTGCTCGCCATCCCGTTGTTCAAGCTGATGGGCACCGGGTTCACCGCGGCGATCCTGGCCTTCGCCATCCTGGGCCTGCTCTACGTGCCGCAGCTGAGCACGATCTCGGCGATGTTCCCGGCGATGTTCCCGACCCACGTGCGCTACGCCGGGTTCGCCATCGCCTACAACGTCTCCACCGCGTTGTTCGGCGGCACCGCGCCGGTGATCAACGAGGCGCTGATCGACGCCACCGGGGACAACATCTTCCCGGCGTACTACATGATGGCGGCCTGCGTCATCGGCGGTATCGCGCTCGTCTTCGTCCCGGAAACCAGGGGCGCCTCGCTGCGCGGCCGGGGCATCCCCGGCGTGGACACCACCGCGGAACCGGTCAAGTAGGCAGACCCTCGCCCGCCGCGCCTCCGGCGCGGCGGTATTGGGCCGTTCGGCCTACGTAGGGCACGCCGTCAGAGTGCAGTAGTCCGAACACTGTCGCCGTCCGCCCGGGGCGCCTAACGTTGGCGTATGGAGCTGGAACTACGCCATTTCCGGATCATCTGCACGGTAGCCGAAGCGGGCAGCATCACCAAGGCGGCGTCGGTGCTGGGGCTGGCGCAGCCGGCGCTGACCGCGCAGCTCCACCGCATCGAACGCACCCTCGGCGGCTCCCTGTTCGACCGCGACCGCCGCGGGGTGCGGCCCACCCCGCTCGGCGAGCTGGTGCTCTCCCGCGCGCGGCTGCTGCTGCCCGCGGTGTCCACGCTGAAGGAAGAGGCCGCGCGGCTGGCCAACGCCGTCGAGCCCGGGGACACCCCGGCCCGGCTGCGGCTCGGCTCGGCCAACGGGCACGTGCTCGGCGGCCTGGTGCACCAGCTCAACTCCGCGCTGCCCGGGCTCCGCATCACCACCCACGTGTCGTGGTCGGCCGACGAACTCGCCGCGATGGTGGCCGAGGGCAGGCTCGACTTCACCCTGGCGGGCGTCTGCGGTGACGCCCCGCCCCCGCCCCAGCCCGGGCTGGTGTGGCGGACGCTGGCCACCGACCCGGTTTTCGTGCTGCTGTCCGAGGACCACCCGCTGGCCGGGGCCCCGGCGGTCGACCTGGCCGCGCTCGCCGACGTCGCCTGGGGCGCCACCCCCGGCGACGGCTGCTTCGGCGAGTGCTTCGCCGCCGCCTGCGCGCGTGCCGGGTTCGCGCCGCGCTCCCTCTACGAGACCGACGTGACCAGCTGCGTCGACCTGGTCGAGTCCGGGGACGCGGTGGTGCTGTGCCAGCCGATGTTCCGGCCCATGCCCGGGGTGGCCGCGGTGCCGATCGCCGGCAACCCCCTGCGCTGGCGGAACCTGCTCGGCTGGCACCCCGACGGCCCGGCGGCGCCGTTCGCGGCGCGGCTGCTGGAACTGGCCAGGACGGCCTACCGCGACGTGACCGCGCGCAGCCCGCGGTATTCGGCCTTCCTGCGCGAACACCCGGAGTTCGGGGTCCCGGGACCGACGCCGGTGGTATGACGCAAACGGTATCTCCCGTCGTGTGGAAGGCGAGGTTAACGTCGCTTAACCCCTCCCCCACCGCTAGGAGAACACCATGGCCAGACGCCTGGTCGCCCTGCTCGGGGCCGCCGCCGCGGCCTCCAGCGTGCTCACCGCGATGACGGTCACCGCCGCCGTCGCGGGTACCTCGGCCGAAGTGCTCAGCGCGATGCAGCGAGACCTCGGCATCAGCGCCACCGAAGCAGCCGACCGGCTGTCCGACGAGGAACGCGCCGCCAAGACCGATCGCCTGCTGCGCAAGAAGCTCGGCCACGGTTACGGCGGCTCCTGGTTCGACCCCGGCAAGGAGAAGCTGGTCGTCGCGGTGACCGGGGACGCCGCCGCGACCACGGCCAGGGCCGACGGCGCCGAGGCCGTGGTGGTCCACCGCACCGAAGCCCAGCTGGACGCGCTGAAGTCCAAACTGGACAACCGCAGCACGGCGAGCCCGCGCACGGTGGCCGGCTGGTACGTGGACCTGCCCAGCAGCAAGATCGTGCTGCTCTCCCGCGGTGAAGCCCTCGGTGCCGCGCACTCGTTCGTCGCGGCCAGCGGCGTGCCCGCGGACGCGGTGAACGTGGTGGCCTCCGCCGAATCGCCCCGCCCGCTGATCGACGTGGTCGGCGGCAACGCGTACTACATCGGCAGCGGCACCCGCTGCTCGGTCGGTTTCTCGGTCACCGACGGTTTTGTCACCGCCGGGCACTGCGGCAACACCGGGGCGTCCACCAGCCAGCCCTCCGGCCAGTTCGTCGGCTCCAGCTTCCCCGGCAACGACTACGCCTACGTCCGCGTGGCGGCGGGCAACACCCCGATCGGCGCGGTGAACAACTACTCCGGCGGCCGGGTGGCGGTGGCGGGTTCGCAGGACGCGCCGGTGGGCTCGTCGATCTGCCGGTCCGGGTCGACCACCGGCTGGCGCTGCGGCACCATCCAGGCCCGCAACTCCTCGGTCAGCTACCCGCAGGGCACGGTCAGCGGCCTGATCCGCACCAGCGCCTGCGCCGAGCCCGGTGACTCCGGCGGTTCGGCCATCTCCGGCAACCAGGCCCAGGGCGTGACCTCCGGCGGGTCCGGCAACTGCAGTTCCGGTGGCACCACCTACTTCCAGCCGGTCAACGAGATCCTGCAGACCTACGGGCTGACCCTGGTCACCCAGGGTGGCGGGAACCCGCCGGGCGGCAGCTGCGAGAACACGCAGAACACCTACAACGGCAACCTGTCCAGTGGCGCGCGGGGAGTCCAGCCGAGCAGCGGCTCGTACACCGCGAACGCCTCGGGCACCCACCGCGGTTGCCTGGCCGGCCCGGCGGGTTCCGACTACGACCTGTACCTGCAGAAGCTGAACGGCAGCACCTGGACCAACGTGGCCAGCGGAACCACGCCGGAGGCCAGCGAGACGGTCACCTACAACGGCACCGCGGGCACCTACCGCTGGCAGGTGCACGCCTACAGCGGGTCGGGCAGCTACACGCTCGGCACCACGACCCCCTGACCCGCGAGGGGGCACCCCCGAGCAGCCCCCTCGCGTCCCGCCATGGGCGGGGCATTCCGACCGGTGGACGACCAAGGAATGCCCCGCCCATGGCCTTTCCCGTTGTTCCGTCTTGACGCCCGGGTGGCCGGGCGGGTTGGGTGCGGTGTGCGTTTCCTACGGTTTGCTTCGCTGTCCCTCGTCTTCGCCATCGGCGTCGCGGTCCCGGCGCCCGCGTCCGCGGCACCCGGGCTCGACCTGGACCGCAGCACGATCCCCGAGCTGCAGCGCCTGATGGACCGCGGTTCGCTCAGTTCGGTCGGGCTCACCGGCCGGTACCTCGGGCGGATCGCCACCGTCGACCGCAAGGTGCGCTCGGTGCTCCGGGTCGACCCGAGCGCGCTGGCCCAGGCCGCCGCCAGCGATCTGCGGCGCCGCACCGGGCACGCCCGCGGCCCGCTCGAAGGCATTCCGGTGCTGCTCAAGGACAACATCGACACCCGTGGCCTGGACACCACGGCGGGCTCACGGGCCCTGCGCGGCAAGCCCCCGGCCGCCGACGCCACGCTGGTGCGCAAGCTGCGGGCAGCCGGTGCGGTGGTGCTCGGCAAGGCGAACCTGTCCGAATGGGCCAACTACCGCTCGACGAAGTCCACCTCGGGCTGGTCCGGGGTCGGCGGGCAGACGCACAACCCCTACGTGCTGGACCGCAACCCGTGTGGTTCCTCGTCGGGCTCGGGTGCGGCCGTGGCGGCTTCGCTGGCTCAGGTGGCGATCGGCACCGAGACCGACGGCTCGATCGTCTGCCCGGCGGGGGCGAACGGGGTGGTCGGCGCGAAACCGTCGCTGGGCCTGGTCAGCCGCACCGGCGTGGTGCCGATTTCGGCCGAGCAGGACACCGCGGGCCCGATGGCGCGCAACGTGGTGGACACCGCCATCACCCTGTCCGCCCTGCAGGGCCGTGACCCCGCCGACCCGCCGACCGGTGACTTCCCGGCCGATCAGCCCGCCGACTACGCCCGCGAACTGCGCCCGGACGCGCTGAACGGCGCGCGGATCGGCCTGTGGCGGCAGCGGGGTGCCGACGCGGACGTGGACCGGGTGGTCGAGGAGGCCGCCGGGGTGCTGCGGTCGCGGGGCGCCGAGGTGGTCGACGTCGAACTGCCGTACCAGGACCAGATCGGCGCCGCCGAGGGGGCGGCGCTGCTCAGCGAGTTCGCGCGCGACCTGCCCGCCTACCTGGAGACCCGGCCGGGGGTGCCGCAGAGCATCGCCGAACTGGTCGAGTTCAACCGGCGGGACCCGGTGGAGCTGAGCGAGTTCGGGCAGGAACTGTTCGAACAGGCCCTCACCGCGCCGGGCACCGACGACCCGGGCTACCGCGAGCAGCGGCGGACGGCCACGTCGCTGGCGCGGAAGTCCATCGACGAGACGCTGGCCGCCCACGACCTCGACGCCATCCTCTCGCCCACCAACAGCCCGGCGTGGAGGACCGACTACGACGAGGGCGACGCTTTTGTGCTGGGTTCATCCACCCCGGCCGCGGTGGCCGGTTACCCGAACGTGAGCGTGCCCGCCGGTTACGCCGGTGACCTGCCGATCGGGGTCTCGCTGTTCGCCGGGCGGTGGGCCGATGCCTCGGTGCTGTCGCTGGCAGCGGCGTTCGAACAGGCCGCCCCGGTGCGACGGGCGCCGCGGTACCTGCCCAGCGGTCGGGGGTAGCGGCCTACGCCACCGCGGCCAGCCCCGGATGACGCTGCGCCAGCACGGTCCCCCGCACGACGGCCTCCTTGTACAACGCCGCCAACCGGCCCGTGAGCACGGCTTCCACCGGGGTGTCGTCAGCGCGGACGAACTGGATCAACCCGTCACGGCGGCCGAGGCTGATGCACTGGTTCAGGTAGCGGAAGTTCAGCGGTTCCGGCGTGCGTCCCGCCAGCCGGTCGGCGATCGCCCTGGTGGCCTGGTTGGCGGCCGGGATGCCGGTGGCGCACGCCATCCGCAGTTCCCGCCCGTCCGGGCGGCGGGCCGCGGCCGCGTCGCCGATGCCGTAGACCTCCGGGTGCGAGACCGACCGGAGGGTCTCGTCCACCACCAGGCGGCCGTTGTCCTCCACGGCGAACCCGGCTTCGCGGGCCAGCGGGGAGACCTGGAAGCCCGTGGTCCACACGACCGTGCCGGCGGCCAGGTGCTCGTCGCCGTCCAGTACCAGGCCGTCCGCGCGGACCTCGGAAACCCTGACGTGGTCGCGGATCCCGATGCCGAGCCGGTCGAAGGCAGCCCGCACGTACCGCCGCCCGCGGCCGGACAGCGCGGCCCCGAACGCCCCGCTGGTGACCAGCCGCACCTTGAGCGCGGGACGGGTTTCGGCCAGCTCGGTGGCCGTCTCCACCCCGGTCAGCCCGCCGCCGACCACGGCGACCACCGCGCCGGCGGCCAGCCGGTCCCGCAACCGCGACGCGTCCTCGCTGCCCGCGACGGTGAACGCGTGCTCGGCCGCACCGGGCACCGAGCCGAGGTCGGCCCGGCTGCCCAGTGCGTAGACGAGCACGTCGTAGGTGAGGACCCCGTCCCGCCCGGCCAGCGCGACCTCGCGCCGGCTGGCGTCGATGCCGGTCACCCGGTCCACCACCAGCTGGATGCGGGTGCCCCGGAGCAGCTCCGCGATGGGCAGTTCACGCAGCGGCTGCCCAGCGGCGAGCTGGTGCAGCCGGACCCGCTCGACGAACCGGTCGCCCGCGTTGACCAGCGTCACCTCGGCGCCGGTGCGCTTCGCGGCGAGCTTCGCCGCGATGAGCCCCGAATACCCGGCGCCGAGCACCACGATCCGCGTTGCCATGTCGTTCCCCTTTCGTCGTCCTCTGGACTGATCGGGGAACCGATCCGTGACAACCCTCCGGCGTGGTCGTGGTCACACCCCGTTCAGTAGCTGCTCTTGGGCATGAAGATCCAGAGGGCGAGGTAGATCAGGAACTGCGGGCCGGGCAGGACGCAGGAGACCACGAACAGCAGCCGCACGGTGCGTGGCTTCCAGCCCATCTTCCTGGCGATCCCCGCGCAGACGCCGGCGATCACCTTGTTGTCCCTCGACCTGGTCAGTGTCCTCGTCGGTGTTGTCATACCTCCACCATGCGGCCTCGGCGCCGGGTTCGCATCGGTGAGACCCCGGAGACGAACCCGGATTCGCCCACCCCGGCTACCGGGCTGCCCCCGGCGGGCGCTCAGAGCCCCAGTTCGGACAGGCCGGGGTGGTCGTCGGGACGGCGGCCCAGCGGCCAGTGGTACTTCCGGTCCGCCGCCGAGATGGGCAGCGTGTTGATCGACGCGTGCCGCACCGCCATCAGGCCGTGCTCGTCGAACTCCCAGTTCTCGTTGCCGTAGTTGCGCGTCCAGTTGCCGGCGTCGTCGTGGCACTCGTAGGCGAAGCGCACGGCGATCCGGTTGCCGCCGAACGCCCAGAGCTCCTTGATCAGCCGGTAGTCCAGCTCCGCCGCCCACTTCCGGCGGAGCAGCGCGACCACCTCGGCGCGCCCGCCGGCGAACTCGGCGCGGTTCCGCCAGCGGGTGTCCGGGGTGTAGGCGAGCGAGACCTTCTCCGGGTCGCGGGTGTTCCAAGCGTCTTCGGCCAGCCGGATCTTCTGGATCGCCGTCTCGCGGGTGAACGGCGGCAGGGGCGGGCGCTCGGTCATGGTTTCCCTCCAGCTCCGGAGAACGAACGTTCTCCAGCGTAGGAGAACGATGGTTCTCAGCGCAAGAGGGCAGCCGCCGCCCGGCGGGCCTCGGCGGCGGGCGCCGCCCCGGGGTCCATTCCGGCCACCACCATCGCGCCCTCGGCCAGCAGCACCAGTTGCGCGGCCACCGGCGCGGGCCCACCGGCCTCGGCCACCAGTTCCGCCACGTATTCCCGGAACCGGCGTTTGTGCGACCGCGAGATCTCGGCGACCCGCGCCGAAGTCGTGCCGAGTTCACCGTAGGAATTGATGAACGCGCACCCGCGGAAACCGGGTTCGGCGAACCAGAGCGCCAGCCAGTCGAAAACCGCCAGCGGGCGTTCCGGCACCGGCACCGCCGACACGTGCGCCGAAAGCCGCGCGTGCCAGCGCTCGTCCCGCCGGGTCAGGTACGCCTCGACGAGGTCGTCCTTCGACGCGAACAACCGGTAGAGCCGTTTGAGCGAAACCCCGGACCGCGACCGCACGGCGTCCATGCCGACCGCCTGGATCCCGCGGCGGTAGAACAGCTCTTCGGCGGCATCGAGGACCAGCCCGGCCGCGACCTCGTCGTCCATCCGACGGAGGCTACCGCAGCGCTTTCACAACCCGTAGGTCTCGCGGCGGTCCAAGGTGCGCCCGCCGGCGCGCACGCCAGGGTCCGGGCGGGGCTGGCCAGCATCGTGCGGCTGATCGCCGAGGACCCCCGCCGGGGCAGGCTGCTGTTCTCCCCCAAGCTCGGCCTGGGGGTGCTCGCCGAACGGCGGGCGGCCTCGGCCCGCATGTTCGCCGGGCTGCTCGGCGCGCTGGTGCGGGAGTTCTACGGCGCCGCCAAGGACGCCACGCTGGCGCTGGACACGGAGTTCCTGGTCGGCGGCCTGGCGCAGACGCTGACCGCGTGGCTGGACGGTGACCTGGACTTCACCGAGGAGCAGGTGGTGGACCGCTGCACCGCGATCTTCGTCGCGCTCAGCGAGTAGGATCGGCCGGTGTCCGCTTCCGCTGGAGTCCGCTTTGCCCGAGCTTGACCGCCGCGCGCTGCGTGCCGACTGCACGCAGTGCTTCGCCCTGTGCTGCGTGGCACCGGCTTTCGCGAAGTCGGCCGATTTCGCCATCGACAAGCCCGCCGGCCTGGCCTGCCCCAACCTGCTCGAGGACTTCCGCTGCGGCGTCCACACCGAGCTGCGCCCGCAGGGCTTTCCCGGCTGCACGGTTTACGACTGCTTCGGCGCGGGCCAGAAGGTAGCGCAAATCACGTTCGGCGGCCGTGACTGGCGCCGGGCGCCGGAGACCGCGAAGGAGATGTTCGAGGTCTTCCCGGTCATGCGGCACCTGCACGAGCTGCTGTACTACCTGACCGAGGCGCTGGACCTGGCCCCGGCGCGGACGATCCACAGTGGATTGTCCGAGTTGCGGGCGCGGATCGACCTGAGCACCAGGGAGGATCCGGCCGCGCTGCGCTCGGTGGACGTCGCCGGTTTGCGCGAGGAGGCGAACGCGCTGCTGCTGCGGGCCAGCGAACTCGCGCGGGCTTCGGTGAAGGGCAAGAAGAAGAACCACCGCGGGGCGGACCTCATCGGCGCCAAGCTGAAGAACGCCGTGCTCGCCGGGGCGAACCTGCGGGGCGCCTACCTGATCGCCGCCGATCTGCGGGGTGCCGACCTGCACCTGGCCGACGTGATCGGCGCCGACTTCCGGGACGCGGACGTGCGGGGGGCGGACCTGTCCGGGTGCGTCTTCCTGACCCAGTCGCAATTGGACGCCGCCCGCGGCGACGGCAGCACGAAGCTGCCGCCGCCACTGGCACGCCCGGCGCACTGGGCTGCCTGACCTTCCGCCGCCCGCCGCCACTGACCCGGCCGGCCCAGCCGAGACCGATCGATTCAGGCTGTCGCCGTGGTGGGCGTCACGTCGAGGCCGACCAGATTCGGGTCGTCAGCGATGTCGGCCAGCCCGCCGCGCCGAATCGACCCGTTCGGGCTGTCGACGACGTTGGCCAACTCGCCGCGCCGAAGCCAATCCGTGCGGTTGGCGACGATGCTGGCCAAACCGCCGCGCCGAATCGACCAATTCGGACTGTCGGCGACGTTGGCCAACTCGCCGCGCCGAAGCCAATCCGTGCGGTTGGCGACGATGCTGGCCAAACCGCCGCCACAAGGCCGATCAGCTCGGGCTGTCAGCCGTGTCAGCCGTGTCGGCTGTGTTGTCGTCGGTGTCGTTCGGGCTGTTGGCAGTGTCGTCGCCCTGGTCGGGGCCACCGGGCTGCGCCGCGCCGGCTGGGGAGTCGGTGGCGGAGTTGGCGGAGCCGACCGGTGAAGCAGCGGGCGAGTCGGCCGATTCCGGTGACTGGTCCACCGCCGCCCCCGGATCGTCCACCTGCTGCACCACCGGCGCGGGCTGCGGGTCGTGGAGCGGGCTGCCACCGTCCGCGGTGGCCACCGCCGTGCCGAAACCGGCCAGGGCGAGGGTCGCTCCGGCGATGGTCCACGGTCGCTTGTTCATGGTAACTCCCTTTCTGTGCTTGCGAGATCCAGCTTTCCGGCGGCAGGTGAAACCAGTACCCCGCCGCCGGTGAAGGACTTCTCATCCAGCAGCCGTTCGGCCAGTGCGAGCCGCCGTGCGGTCTGGTGCCGCCAGCCGGGTTCCTGCACCCGGTGCGGTCCGGTGGCCAGCGACAGCACCACGGCCGCGGCACGAGCGGCCAGCGCCTCGGGGTCCAGCTCGGTGGCGAACCGCTCCGCCAGGTCTTCGCCGACGCGCCGGATCGACTCCGCGCGTTCCGGCCGCAGCTGGGCCAGCACGGCCAGGTGCCCGAGCAGGCAACCGGCGTCGTCCAGTCGTTCCCCGCGCCCGGCCCCGTCGATGTCGAGCAGGCCGGTCACCCGGCCGTCCCGCACCATCAGCTGGTTCTCGTGGAGATCACCGTGCACCGGCACGTCCGGACCCCGCGGTCCGTCGTGGTCCACCGCACGGGCGATCCCCGCGGCCCTGGCGGCGAATTCGGGGGCCGCGGCGGCGATCACCCCGGCGTAGTGCCCGGCCTTCTGCCCCCACGTGCGCCGCCGGGGACCGTCCAGCAACGCCCGCGGCAGACCGTCCAAGGCGGACACCAGGCTCCCGGGGTCCAGTTCGGCGGACGGCTCGGTGAGCAGCACCTGGCGCAACGTCCGCCCGGGCAGCCCGGCCAGCAGCACCAGGCCCTCCTCGGTCCAGCCGAGCGACCGCGGCACCGCCGCCGAAGCCGCCAGCCGGTGCCGCTCGTGCAGTGCGCGGACCCGCGACGGCCGCACCACCTTCACGAACACCCGCCGCCGGTCGGGGGTGGTGACCTCGATCACCGCCCGGCGCCGCGGCCGGTACGACCGCACGCGCAACCGGACCCCGCCGTCGCAGCGGAGGCCCGCGTCCTCGACCAGGCGCCGCACGCGCACGGCGTCGAAGGCGGTGCGCAACGCGGGCAGTTCCGGGTCGAACGGGAACCGCCAGACGCCGATGTCGGTCACCCCGTCGCTCACCCGCACCACACCGCCGGGCAGCGGCCCGGAGCACGCCCCGAAGGTCTCGCTCACCTCACCGCCGTCGCCCCAGCGCACACGCGCGGTGTAACCGGCCGTGGTCCGGCCACCGGGCTGGTGGTCGACCTGCGTGGTGGTCCAGCCGAGCAGGGTGCCACCAGCCCGGCCGACCACCGCGGTCAGCAGTTCACCCGCCGGTTCCCCGGTCAGCAGCTCCAGTTCGTCGCTCACCCTCCCCACCGTCGCGACCACGCATGACGGCCCGGTGAGCGCCGGATGAGAGAACCTTCATGCCCGGCCGGTTTCGAGGGCGTCCAGCAGCGCGTACCCCTGCCGCGCGAACTTCGGCAGGTCGCGGGCCAGCGCGTAGACCAGCACCCCGGTGGCGGTGTGCAGGCGGACCAGCGACATCGCTTCCGGCCACGGGAAGACCGGCTCGGCGTGCCGGTGGTAACCGCGCAGGAAGGTGTCACGCACGGCCGGGTCGGACAGCGGGAAGGCCGCCAGCTCGCCGAAGTCGAGCAGCGGGTGGCCGTAGCCGGCGTCCTCCCAGTCGAACCACCAGATCGCGCCGTCGGCGTCCACGCCGAAGTTCTTCCAGTGCACGTCGCCGTGCAGCATGACCGGCGCCCCGGCGGGCTCCACCCCGGCGAAGCGGTCGAGCACCGCCCGCACCCGGCCTGCCGCCCCGCCGTCGATGCGGGCCAGCACGGACAGCCGGTGCTCGATCTCGGTGCGCGGGTCCAGCCGGTCGAGCCGGTCGCCGGGCACCATGCCCGAGGAGGCCCGGTGCAGCCGGCCGAGCAACTCACCCGCCGCTTCGACCGCGCCGGGGGCCGGCTCGAACGGCGCCAGGTCGACCCACTCGTAGGACAGCCACCAGCGGTCCGGCCCCAGCTCGCCGTGGCCGAGCAGCCGCGGGGTGCGCGGCACCAGTTCCTCGGCCAGCGGTGCGGCCTGGACGGCGTGACGGTGGCACACCGGGTTGTCGAGGACCTTGATGAAGGCGCCGTCGGCGCGGTAGTGCAGGTTGTGGAACTCCCCGGTCCGCGGGCAGGCGGTGACCGGCACACCGAGCGCGCGCTCCAGCGCACGCTGGTCGGAAGGCGACATGCCGCCACCAAACCACGCGGACCACTGGGGGGCCTCCCAGTGCCCCGCCGTTTTCACCCGTTGGAGCGGGCTCAGCCACAGCGTCTCACTCGGCGTGATCATCGCGACGGGGCCGGTGCCCAGCGGTCTCCCCGGAACGGACGCAGGAACTCCTACGCAAAGTGTGTTTTCCACCCGCGTTACGAAATTGACTTTTCCACCTCGAAAGAGTGAATCAGCCAACCGGTCGCGACCTGGGAAAACACCACGAAAACCGCAGGCCGGAGCGATTCAGCGGAAACCCGCCGGGCATTGATCGGGGCGGGGGTCCGGTGTTAGCAATAGCCGTCCCGGATTCCCCGATGCGGACGACTCTGCGCAAGGAAAACCTGATGACCGAACTGCTGACCACCCGCGGTCGAGCGCGCCCTCGGGCGGTTTCCGCCCTCATCGCGCTGGTCCTGGTGCTGCTGCCGGGCTGCGGCACCGAGGAAGGTGGCGGGGCCGCCACCGCTGGGCCGGTGGCGGCCCCGCCACTCCCGCCCGAAGCGGTGGCCGCGCTGCCCGAAGCGAACACCTTCGGCGAACTCACCGGCGCCCCCGCCGATCCCACCCCCACCATTCCCACCGGCGGTGAAGTGCTGCACCCCAAGGCCGACGCGGTGGTCCACCGCTCCCCCGGCGGCGAACCGCTCGCCCGGCTGCCGGTCACCCAGGTGGGCTCGCCGACCTGGGTGCCGGTGATCGCCCGGCAGGGAGACTGGGCCCAGGTGCTGCTCCCGGCCCGGCCCAACGGGGCCACCGGCTGGCTGCACGCCACCCCGGAGGCCGTCGAATCGGCCCACAACGACTTCCAGGTCAACGTGGACCTCGCCGAATACCGCCTGGAAATCCTCGAAGCCGGGCGCCCGGCCGGTTCGTGGACGGTGGGCATCGGCAAGCCGGAGCACCCCACCCCCACCGGCCGCGCGTTCATCCTCGCTTCGATCGAGGAGAGCGTGAACACCTACAGCCCGATCGTGCTGCCGCTGAGCAGCCATTCCGATTCACACGAAACCTTCGGCGGCGGGCCGGGCACGGTCGGCCTGCACACCTGGCCGGACAACGGTTTCGCCGGCCAGGCCACCAGCGACGGCTGCATCCGGGTCCCCCGTGAAGCGCTCGACCGCCTCGTGGAACTACCGCTCGGCACCGTCGTACTCGTCGCGTAATCCCGATCTGGAGGTACATTCCCTTGTCCCCACGTAGTTCCGGGGTGCTCGCCGGCGTGCTGGCGGCCGGTCTGGTCCTCGGTTCCGCCCCCGCGTTCGCCGCCCCCGCCGAGTCCGCGTACGCGATCACCGCGTCCGGGCTGGTCAAGATCCCCCGCACGCCCTCGGTCTCCGGTCCGGGGCAGGAGTCGCTGGCCTCGGTGGCGCTGCCGGAAACCGGCCCCTCGCTGGCCAGTGCCCGCGCGCTCAACGCCGAGGTGAAGCCGGGGCACGCCAAGTCCAGCGTCGTGGGCCTTTCGCTGGACCTCGGCGCGCTGCCCGCCGCGAAGGCGCTGCCCGGCCTCAGCGCCGAGGCGGTCAAGGCCGAGTGCCGCGACGGCAAGGGCTCGGTGTCCATCGCGAACCTGAAGTCCGGCGGCCGGGCGATCGAGCTGGACCAGGTGCCGCCGAACACCACCGTGCCGCTCGCCCCGCTGCTGGAGCTGGTGGTCAACAAGCAGACCAGGAGCAGCGACGGCACGCTCACCGTGACCGCGGTGTCGGCCAGGCTGCTCGGCCAGACCCAGTCGCTCGACCTCGCCTCGGCCACCTGCGCCAAGGACGGCAAGGGCGGCCCCGCCCCCGAGCCGCCCAAGTCCGGCGGTGACAAGCCGGCAGCGGGCGGCAAGGCACCGAAGCCGACGCCGGTGCCCGCGCACCTCGACGTCACCGGCTGACCCCACGGCGGGAACGGTCCGGTGACGGGCCGTTCCCGGCGGGTGACGCCCCGGATCCGGCGTCACACCGGAGGCGGCGCGGACGACTGAACCTGGTGTGAACGCGCGAGTCGACCACATCATCGTGCTGATGCTGGAGAACCGGTCCTTCGACCACGTGCTCGGCTTCCTCGGCCACCCCGATCCCGGGTACGGGGCGGCCGCCGGTGCCGCCGGGGCGCTGTGCCCGGTCGATCCCGCCGCTCGCAACTCACCCCTGGTGCCGGCCACCCCGGACGCCACCGCCACGCTGGGGGTCGACCCGGGGCACTCCCATGCCGCCGTGTGGAAGCAGATCCACGGCACCGCGTCCGGGCCGCCCCGGATGCGTGGTTTCATCCAGTCCTATGCGGACAGTCTCGGCCGCCCGGCGCCGAAGGGGCTGCCGATGCGGTTCTGGCGCTGGCTCACCGGCGCCCCGGCGCCGATCCCGGCCCGCGCCACCGACATCATGCGCTGCCTGCCCGAGTCCGAGACCCCGGTGCTGTCCCACCTGGCCAAGGAGTTCGCCGTGCTCACCCGGTGGTTCGCCGCGGTGCCCGGGGAGACCTGGCCGAACCGCAACTTCGCGCACGCGGCGACCTCGGACGGCACGGTCGACATCGAACCGCGGTTCTACAGCGACGACACGGTCTTCCAGCGGCTGTCCGGCGCGGGACAGCGCTGGGCGGTGTACCACGACGGCATCGCGCAGGTGTGGGCGTTCTGGAAGCTGTGGACCGGCACCCGGGAGAACTTCCACGGAATGGGCAGGCTGCTCACCGACATCGAACACGACCAGCTGCCCGCCTACGCCTTCGTCGAACCCGACCACGGTTGCGGAATGGGGCCGGGCAACAGCCAGCACCCGGCGAACAACACCACCAGCGGGGCCAGTTTCACCGGCGGTGAAGCGCTGATCGCCCGCATCTACAACGCGCTCGCCGGAAATCCGTTGGTGTTCGCGAAGACCCTGTTCCTGATCACCTACGACGAACACGGCGGCTTTTTCGACCACGTGCCGCCCCTGCGGCACCTGGCTCCGCTGCCCCCGGCGGAAAACGGTTTCGACTTCCGGATGAGCGGGGTGCGCGTACCGGCGGTCGCGGTCTCCCCGCTCATTCCGCGGGGCACGATCGACGGCACCGCGCACGACCACGCGTCCATCCCGAAAACCGTGCGCAACCGGTTCGCCCCGGGAACACCACCGCTGTCCGACCGGGAACGGGACGCGAACGACCTGCTGGCCACCCTCCCGCTGCTTTCCCGGCCGCGCACCGACTACCGCCGGGTCACCGTTCCGCCGCGAGCCGCGGACACCGCACCGGCGGAAACCCTGAACGATTTCGAAGCCAGCCTGCTGCACCTGGCCGGTGCGGTGAAGAACTGCCTGGAACAGCCGATCACCACCGAGGCCACCGGCCCGCCCGCCTTCCGGTCCGGTCCCGAACTGGCCCATGCCGCCGAAACCGGCCGGGTGACCCCGGCCGCCGGGGCGGCGATCCGGACTGTCCTGAGCCACTTCGAAGCCCAATCGTAGTCCGAGTGCAGTTTCTGTTACGACATTGGGCTGAGGTTCGGTCCCCGTGGGTGGAATGCGCCCGGGAATCAGCATCTCCGGCGGCAGCTTGCTAGGTTTTCCCGCGCACCGTACCGAGGGGAAAATCGAGGGGGCGCCCGTGGACGCCGAAAACGCGGACACCGGCCCGGTAACACCGCGAATATTCGTTTCCTATGCCCACGACACCGCCGAGCACCAGGCACAGGTGCTCGAATTCTGCGCGCTGCTGACCGGTTCCGGCGTCGAAGTGCACGTCGACGCCTGGTACACCGGCCAGCGCCGCGATTGGTACGCGTGGATGCACGAGCAGATCGACCTCGCCGACTTCGTGGTGGTGATCGCGTCACCGGGTTACCGGGCCGCCGGGGACGGCACCGGCGCGTGCCACCGCAACCCCGGCGTGCGCAGCGAGGCCGCCGAACTGCGCGACCGGCTGCACCAGGACCGGGAGACCTGGGTGCGCAAGCTGTTCCCGGTGGTGCTGCCCGGCCGGTCGATCGACGAGATCCCGCGCTTCCTGCAACCGCGCTGCGCCGACCACTTCCTGGTGCCCGACCTCACCGAAGCCGGTGTCGAGGAGCTGCTGCGCCTGTGCCACGGGCAGCCCACGCACCCCCGGCCCGGCCTGGGCCCGCGTCCGCTGCTGCTGCCGGTGCCGGGCACCGCGACGCAGCCGCTGCTGGCCACCACGGTCACCCTGCCGAGGGACATCCCCGCCTTCACCGGCCGCCACGGGGAACTCGACGAGCTGATCGCCGCCGTGGCCGCCCCGGACAACCGGGCGGCCGAGGCGGTCACCCTGGTCGCCGTGGACGGCATGCCGGGCGTCGGCAAGACCGCCTTCGCCATCCACCTGGCGCACCGGCTGGCCGGGGACTACCCGGACGGGCTCTACTTCCTCGACCTGCACGGGCACTGCGCCGCCCAGCGCCCGGCGGACCCCGCCGACGCGCTGCAGGCGCTGCTGCTGGCCTGCGGGGTGGCCGCCGAGCAGATCCCGGCCGGGCTCGACGAGCG
Organism: Amycolatopsis sp. NPDC045836; assembly: GCF_056431745.1. Taxonomy (NCBI): domain Bacteria; kingdom Bacillati; phylum Actinomycetota; class Actinomycetes; order Pseudonocardiales; family Pseudonocardiaceae; genus Amycolatopsis; species Amycolatopsis sp. NPDC045836. Next base: position 177,180 of record NZ_JBWKKF010000014.1, read on the forward strand.
CGCCGGCATGTGGCGCGACCGGATGGCGGGGCGGAAGGTGCTGCTCCTGCTGGACAACGCGGCCGACCACGACCAGGTGCGGCCGCTGCTGCCGGGCGCGCCGGGGGTGCTGGTGGTGCTCACCAGCCGCCAGCGCCTGGCCGGGCTGGACGACCCGCACCCGCTCACCCTGGACCTGCTCTCGGTCGAGGAGTCGGTGGAGATGTTCGGCAGGCTGACCAGGACCGCGCCCGAGGGCCCGGTGGCCGGGCTGATGCAGTTGTGCGGGCGGCTGCCGCTGGCCATCGCGCTGACCGCCGGGCGGCTGCGCAGCCACCCGAGCTGGACCGTCGAGTACCTGGCCGAACAGCTGACCGGGTCCCGCGACCGGCTCGGCGAATTGTCCGCGGGCAGCCGGTCGGTGCGGGCCGCCTTCGAACTGTCCCACCGGGACCTCACCCCCGGCCAGCAGCGGTTGTTCCGCCGCCTGGGCCTGCACCTCGGCACCGAGTTCGACGTCTACGCCGCCGCCGCGCTCGACGACGCCGATCCGTACGAAACCCGGTTCCGGCTCGACGCGCTGTACCTGAACCACCTGGTCGACGAGCCGAGCCCGGGCCGCTACCGGCTGCACGACCTGATCCGGCAGTACGCCGAATCGCTGGGCGGCCCGGATCCCGAAGCGGTCGGGCGCCTGCTCGGCTACTACGCCCACACCGCCGCCGAAGCCGGGGCCGCGATGGCCGCGCACCGCAAACCGCCGTACGTCATCGCGTTCGCGCGACCGGCGGCCAAGCCCGACCTGCGGTCCGACCGGCGGGCGGCGGAATGGCTCGCCACCGAGCTGCCCAACTTCGCCGTCTGCGTGGAGCACGCGGCCGAGCACGGGTACGCCGAGTACGCGATCGGCCTGTCGCACGCGCTGCACCCGTTCCTGCGGCGGCACGGGCACTGGGACCGCGCGCTGGCGATCCACCGGACGGCGGTGCACGCGGCCCACCGCAAGGGCTGCGCGGCGGGCGAGGCGTGGGCGCTGACCGATCTCGGCGCGATGCAGTTGCTCACCGGCGCCTACCAGGCGGCGACCACGAACCTGTCGCGGGCCAGCGACCTGTTCGGCGAGCTGGGTGATCCGCTGGGGCACGCGCAGGCCCTGACCGAACTGGGCCGCGCGCACTACCGGCGGGGCGACTACGCGGCGGCCATCGCGCACCTGACCCACGCGCTCAAGCTGTTCGACGAGCACCACGAGCGGCTGGGCACCGGGCACGTGCTGACCGAACTCGGCCACGTCTACTACCGGGTGGAGAACTTCGACGCGGCGACCACCTGCCTGACCGAGGCGTACGCCCTGTTCGGCGAGCTCGGCCACCGGCTGGGGCAGGCGCACTCGCTGGACCGGCTGGCCAACGTGCGCGGCCGCAGCGGCGACTACGCCGAGGCGGGTGCCGGGGTCACCCGGGCCTACCACCTCTACCTCGAACTGGGCGATCGCCAGGGCCAGGCGCACACGCTGGCCACGTTGGGGCGGCTGCAGCACCGCACCGGCGGCTTCGCCACCGCGATGGCGCACCACCGCCACGCCCACGCCTGCTACCGCCGGCTCGGCGACCGGCTGGGGCAGGCGCAGGCGCTGAACAACCTCGGCCGGGTCCACCACTCCCTCGGCGAGTACGAGGCCGCCGCGCACCAGCACCGCCGGGCGCTGGCGCTGACCACGGAACTCGGCGACCGGATCAACCGCGCCCATTCGCTGTGCAACCTCGGCCGGACCGCCGTCGCGCTCGGCGACTACCCGGAATCGATCTCCTGCCTGACCGAGGCGTACGAGCTCTACCGCGAGGTCGGCTCCCCCAACGGCCAGGCCAACGCGCTGACCCACCTCGGCGGGGTCCGGCACGCCACCGCCGACTTCGCCACCGCGCTGACCGCGCTGGCACAGGCGCGGCAGTTGTTCGGCGGCGACCGGGCCGGGCACGCCGAGGTGCTGTGCCGGCTGGGCAGCATCCACCTCGACCTCGGTGACCTGGCCGCCGCCGAGGACTGCTTCACCGAGGGGCTCGAACTGGCGGGCGGGATCGGCGCGGCGATGTCGATCGCGGACGCGCGGTCCGGGCTGGGGCGGTGCCTGGTGCTGATGGGCCGGGAGGCCGAAGGCGACGCGCTGCTGCGGGAGGCGGTGGCCAGCTACCGGCGGCTCGGCCTGTCCGGCCGCGCCCGTTGCCTGTCCGGCTGGAAACACGAAACCCCTTCTGAGCCGGGGGCCGGGGATCGCACGCTGGGCACGGCAGGAAGCTCGTGACCCGCGTCGGCTGGAGTGAAGATGAAGATCCTGTGCCCGTTGCCCACCCTGTTCCGGCTCGGCCTGTGGCTCACCGCGTTCGGCGTGGTGCTGGGGGTGTCGATGACCGGGGACCCGGTGTCGTCACCCGGTCCGCACGCCCCGAACCCGGGGACCACCGGTACCGCCGAGGTGCGCGGTGCGCGCTGACCGCTGTCGCCACCGCCCGCCACCGGCCATAATGGGTGGCGGGCGAGGGCGGGGGGTTCATGGCTGGCGATCCGGCGTTCGGCGCGGAACTGCGCAGGCTGCGCCGCCAGGCGGGGTTGTCGCTGACCGGGCTGGCGGCCAGGGTGCACTACAGCAAGGGCTACCTCAGCAAGGTCGAAACCGGGGCGGCGAACCCGAACGGCGCGCTGGCCGCGTTGTGCGACGCCGAGCTCGGCTCGGGTGGCACGCTGGCCGCGCTGGTGCCCGCACCCGGCCCGCCGGCCACCGCGTTGTCCACCCTGCCGCCGGCCACCGCCCAGTTCGTCGGCCGGGCCGTGGAACTGACCGCGATCACCGAAGCCCTGCGGCAGCCCGTTTTCGGCGGGCCGTCGGTGTGCGTGGTGCACGGCATGGCCGGGGTCGGCAAGACCGCGCTCGCCCTGCGGGCCGCGCACCGGCTGCAGGCCGAGTTCGCCGACGGCACGCTGTTCCTGGACCTGTGCGGGCACACGCCGGGTGCCGCCCCGGTCGGTGCGGGCGAAGCGCTGGACCGCTTCCTGCGCCTGCTCGGCGTGCGCGGCGAGCAGATCCCCGCCCACCCCGCCGACCGGGCCGCGCTCTTCCGCGACCGCACCCGCGGCCGGGCGCTGCTCCTGGTGCTGGACAACGCCCGCAGCGCCGAGCAGGTCCGGCAGCTGGTGCCCGCCGAGCCCGCCTGCCGGGTGCTGGTGACCAGCAGGCACCGGCTGGCCGCGCTGGACGAAGCGCACCACCTCGCGCTCGGCCTGCCCACGCTGGACGAGGCCGCCGAGTTGTTCCGCGCGATCTGCGCCCGCGAGGGCACCGACCCCGAGGTCGACGCGGTCGTCGAGCACTGCGGCAGGCTGCCGCTGGCGGTCCGGATCGCCGCGGCCAAACTGCGCTCGCGGCCGTCCTGGCGGGTGGCCGACCTCAACCGGCGCCTGGCCGACGAACCCGCCCGGCTCGCCGCGCTCGACGACGGCGAGCGTGACGTCGCCGCCGCTTTCCGGCTCTCCTACGACGACCTCCCCGCCCCGCGGCGGCGGCTGCTCGCGCTGCTCACCTTCTTCCCCGGCACCGACATCGCGCCGTGGAGCGCCGCCGCGCTGGCGGGTGCGGAGGCGGAGGACGCGCTGGAACAGCTGCTGGCCGCCCACCTGCTCAGCGAATTCGACGGACGGTACCGAATGCACGACCTGCTCCGCACCTTTGTCCGCACACAGGCCGAAACCGGCCTCACCCCGGACGAACGCGATGCCGCGTTGTCCCGCTTGCTCGACTCCGCTCTCTTCGCCGCCGTGCGCGCGGATCGGTTCATCGCACCCCAGCGCTTCCGGCCGGACTTCCACTTCGGTGAGCAGCCGCCCGCCCCGGAGCTCCACGGTGAGGCGGACGCCATCGCGTGGTTGCGGGAGGAGTGGCCGAACCTGGTGGCGTTGTGCCTGCTGGCCGGGGAACGCGGGTTCCACGCGCACTGCTGGAAGCTCGCGTTCACCCTGCGCGGTTACTTCTTCCTGGCGAAGCTGTGGGACCCGTGGCTGGAAACCTGCCGCCGGGCCGCGGTCTCCGCCCGCGCGGACGGCGACGACTGGGCCGAAGCGACCACCCTGAACAACCTCGGCATGGCGTTCAACGACCGCGGTGACCTCGACGACGCCGCCGAGAGCTACCGCCGGGCTCTGGTGCTCTACGAACGGCTGGACGACCAGCACGGTGTCCACACCGGACTCAGCAACCTCGCCTGGGTCGACCACTACCGGGGTGCGCACGACGCCGCCTTGCACGGACTGACGACCGCGCTCGGTTTCTACGAACGCACGGGCAGCGAACGCAACGCCGCCATCACCACCCGTGGCATCGCCATCGTGAAAACGGCGCTGGGCGACCACGCGGGCGCGCTGCGGGACACCGCCGCCGCCCTCGCCACCTTCGAACGCCTCGGCCTCGACATGGACGCCGCGATGACGCTGAACGCGCGGGCACACGTCCACCAGCTGCGTGGCGACCTGGCGGAAGCGGCCGCCGCCTACCGCGCCGCCCTGGAGCGCAGCCTCGACTGCGGCAGCACCTACGAAGCCGCCCGCGCCGAAACCGGGCTGGGCAACGTGGCCGCCGCCGAGCAGCGCCCCCGGGAGGCCGGGGCGCACTGGGCCCGCGCCGCCGAACTGCACGACCTCGACCCGCTCATGGTTCCCGAAGCGGGTACGCGGCAGCGGGTTTCCGGGGGTTAGGCACGGATCCGGCGCGCCTGCTCGATGCGTCGTGAGCCAGGTGCTTCGGCGGGCGCGAAGAGCGCGAGCGTGCCGCGCCGGGCAAGCGCCTAGGTTCCGGAGCGTTCGAGCAGGGTGCGCACCGGGCCGAGCACCAGGCCGACCACCTGGTCCGCGTCGGCTCCGGCCAGGGGGTCCTTCTGGGCGATGTGCCTCAGCAGGCCGATGCCGAGGATCCAGGCCAACACCAGATCGGCCCGCAGGTCGGCGTCGTCCGCTTCGGTGAGGGCGGCGAGGGCGTGGCTGTACTCCTCCCCCACCTCCCGCCGGATGGCGGCGGCGGCGTTGTCGTTGCCGGTGGAGCGCAGCAGGGTTTCCAGCGAGTGGTGCGCGGTCGACTCGCGCAGCAGGATGCCGCGCAGGGTGTCCTCCACCAGGGTCTCCGGCGCGCCCTTGGCCAGCCGCTGCCTGCCGCGGCGGGCGACGACGGCTTCGAACAGGGCTTCCTTCGAGCCGAAGTAGCGGAACAGCAGCGCCTGGTTGGCGTCGGCCCGCCGCGCGATCTCGCGCACCGTGGTGCGGTCGAAACCGCGCTCGGCGAAGAGCACCTCGGCCGCGTCGAGCAGGGCCTGCCGGGTCACCGCCGCGTCACGGCGGCGTCGTCGTCCGGTCACCGTTTCCCCTCTTCGTCAGGCGCACACGGTAACCCGCCTGCGCGCGGTGATCACGTTGACGCGATCCGTGATCGGGCCGTACGTTGTAAGCAGCTGCTTACAACCGACCCCGGGGGTGTCCGGATGACCAGCCTCGAACCCGTCACCTATCCCTTCAACGAAACCGACGGCCTCGAACTCGACCAGGCCTACGCCGAAGCGCGCGAGCGCGAGGGCATGATCCGCGTGCAGCTGCCCTACGGTGAGCCCGCGTGGCTGGCCACCCGGTACGCCGACGCCCGGCTGGTGCTGGGCGACCGCCGGTTCAGCCGTGCCGCGGCGGAGTTCCACGACGCACCGCGGAGTGCACCCGCCCAGCGGACCAACGGCATCCTCGCCATGGACCCGCCCGACCACACCCGGTTGCGCACGCTGGTGGCGAAGGCGTTCACCAAGCACCGCGTCGAGGCGCTGCGGCCCCGCGTCCGCGAACTCGCGCATTCGCTGCTGGACGAGATGGAAGCGGTGGGGCCACCGGTGGACCTGGTCGAGCACTACGCGCTGCCGATCCCGGTGGCGGTGATCTGCGAACTGCTCGGCGTGCCGGCCGACGACCGCCCGCGCTTCCGGCTGTGGAGCGACCGCCTGCTCTCCACCGCCGGGCTCACCACGGAGGAGTTCGACCGCAACCAGGAGGAGATCCGGGAGTACATGGCGGGCCTGATCGCCCGGCACCGCGCCGAGCCGGCCGACGACCTGATGACCGCGTTGATCGAAGCGCGCGACGTGCGTGACCGGCTGTCCGAACTGGAACTGGTCGACCTGTGCGTGGGCATCCTGGTGGCGGGGCACGAAACCACCGCGTCGCAGATCCCGAACTTCGTGTACGTGCTCTGCGAGAACCCCGGGGAACTGGCGAAACTGCGGGAGAACCCCGAGCTGCTGCACAACGCCGTCGAAGAGCTGCTGCGTTACGTCCCGCTCGGGGCGGGTGCGGCATTTCCGCGGTACGCCACCGAGGACGTGGAAGTCGGCGGCGTGCTGGTGCGCGCCGGGGAACCGGTGCTGGTGGCGGTCGGCGCCGCCAACCGCGACGGCCTGCGCTTCGGCGCGGCGGACGAGCTGAAGCTGGACCGGGAAGTCGGCCAGCACCTCGGCTTCGGGCACGGGGTGCACCACTGCCTCGGCGCACCCCTCGCCCGGCTCGAACTGCAGGAGGCGCTCGGTGCGCTGCTGACCCGCTTCCCCGGGCTGCACCCGGCGGGCGACATCGTCTGGAAGAGCCAGATGATCGTCCGTGGGCCGCGCACCATGCCGGTGGGCTGGTGACGATGAACTGGCGAGTCGACATTTCCGGGGAGTGCGTCGCGTCCGGCATGTGCGCGGCGCTCGCGCCGGAGTACTTCAAGCTCGAAGGCGAGCGCGCCGAACCGGTCACCCCCGAGGTCGCCCCGGACGAAATCCTCCTGGACGCCGCCGATTCCTGCCCGGTGCAAGCGATCCTGGTCCGCTCCGGCGACCGGGAAGTGGGCCCGCGCCCGTAACCCCCGGCCGGGGGGGGGGGGGGGGGGGGGGGGGGGGGGGGAAGGGGGGGCGGACTGCCCCGCCGCCCCGACAAAACCACGAGGCCACGACCGA